>JAGZYM010000029.1:0-17925 GCA_018377855.1 Collinsella sp.
CACCACTGATTTGATAGGCTCCCAGCAATGGAAGCCTTTCTTTTTTGGGCCCAGCGCATGGGATTCGAACCCGACAGGGTGCGGAGCTGAGGAAACGCGAAGCGTTTTCCAGCGCAGCACGCGAGGAGCGGAGCGACGAAGCGGGGCGCGGGCGGCGCCAGCCGCACGCGGACATCCCTCATCGCCCACCACTGAATTGTTAGGCCTCCAGCGATGGAGGCCTTTCCTTTTTCAGGCCCAGCGCATGGGATTCGAACCCGCCAGCACGTCTGTCACAAAGGCCGTGGTCAAAAAATGGCAAAAATGAGTACTGCTACTTTGTTTGCAACATATAAATAGACAGTATTTGCTTAAGTTACGCAACATATGTCCATTATAAGGGCTAACAGTTGAATCAAAATCGTGCTTTCATCGCCATTTCGACTTGCTATCTGGCCTTATTAGTCCAAAATTGCTGCTACCAAATCGGTAACAGTACTCATATTTGATGTTTTTTGACCAGCAGGTCTCCCTGCCTTAGCAAATCTAAGGCAAAACGGGCTCCAGACCGCTGAATCATGCCGCGTAGGGCACTTCCGCAGTCCGGAACCCGGTCCAAATTGAATTATCGCACCGCGTTAGCCCAAGACACCCGACAGGATCTCGATCAGGCTGTCCACGTCGGCTTCCTCGCAGACGAGCGGCGGCAAGAAACGCAGCGTATGGGCACCCGTAGCGTTAATCACGACACCGGCGGCCAGCGCGCGGGCAACAATATCATGCGCATCGCCCGCAGCGTCATCCAAGTCGCATCCGAGCATCAGTCCGCGGCCACGAACCTCAACCACGTGCGGGAGCTTGGCGAGCTTTGCCTCCATATAGGCGCCCACCTTGGCAGCATGCTCGGCATAATCGCCACGCACAAGCGCGGAGAGCGTCGCGGCACACGCCGCGATGGGCAAGCAGCTACCGCCAAAGGTCGAGCCGTGGTCGCCCGGCTTAAACACGTCGGCAATCTCCTTCTTTGCCACGACGGCACCCATGGGCACGCCATCAGCAATGCCCTTGGCAAGGCTCATGATGTCGGGCTCCACGCCATAGGTCTGGAACGCAAACGGCTTACCCGTGCGGAAGATACCGCACTGGACCTCGTCGGCGATAAGCACGGCGCCCACTTCGTGTGCCAGGTCGCGCGCCGCCGCCATAAACTCCTCGGTCATGGGGTGCACGCCACTCTCACCCTGGATCGGCTCGAGCATCACGGCACAAATCTCGCTCCCCAGCTGCTTAAAGATTGCACGCAGCTCGTCCACATCGTTGGGCGTGCAGGCCACAAAGCCACCCGGCAGCGGGCGGAAGCTGTCCTGCAGCCAATCCTGCATGGTGGCGGCAATGGTCTCGAGCGTACGTCCGTGGAAGCCGCCGCGCATGCACACGATGGTGTTGCCGCCATTACCGGCACGCTTGGCGTACAGGCGCGCGAGCTTCATCGAGCCCTCGTTGGCCTCGGCGCCAGAGTTGGCAAAGAAGGTCTCCCAAACCTGCTCATCCGCAGCCGGGGCACCAAGAGCAGCTGCCGTGGTCTCATCGCCGACGGCAATAGCATCGGCAAGCACGCGCGCACCATCTACGTCGTCGTTAGCAAGCTTGGACAGCAGCGCCGCGACCTGTCCGCGCTGCTCAATGTAGAAGTAATTGGAGACATGCATGAGCTTTTTGGTCTGTGCCTCGAGCGCCGAGAGCACAGCCGGGTCGCCATGACCTAGGCTGCACACGCCGATGCCGGCAAGAAAGTCGAGGTACTCACGGCCATCGTCGCCGGTGAGCTTCATGCCGTGACCCTCGACAAACTCGACCGGAGAGCGGCCAAAGGTATGCATAACGTAATGGGATTCAAGCGATTGCTGAGCTGCAAGTGACATGGGATGCCTTTCGTTGAGCGCCAGACGGCGCGGGGCTATGGGTGCAGGAATGGGGCGGCTGCGGGTCAGCTAGACCGTCTGAAGCTTCTCGACCTCGTCAAGGTTTTCGGTCAGACGCGCAGCAAACGTCGAAAGCGGATGCGGATGCGTATCGAACTCGTAAGCCGTCTCGGTGGAATGGATCACGGTGCCGACGCCGGCATCGGTCAGCAGCTCCAGGAGCAGCGAATGCGGCGTAGTACCGTTAATGATGTGGGCACGAAATACGCCGCCGGTAAGCGCATCGACGGCCGCGCGCAGCTTGGGAATCATGCCCTTATCGACCTCGCCGCCGTAGAGCATTTCGTTAACCTCGTCGAGCGTTAGGTTGGAGATAAGCGAGTCCTTGTCGCTAAAGTCCTTGTACAGGCCATCGACATCGGTCAAAAAGATCGCCTTATGCGCGTGGAGCGCCGCGGCAACGGCACCGGCGGCGGTGTCGGCGTTGATGTTGAAGAAACCGCCGTCCTCCCCCGCCGCGACGGTAGCGATGACGGGGATGTACTCGCTATCGAGTAAGCGCTCGATATAGTCGGTGTTGACGTGCATCACTTTGCCCACGCGACCGAGCTCGGGGTCGAGCGGCTCGGCGATGAGCGTGCCGGCATCGCTGCCCGACACGCCCACGGCCAGGTTGCCGTGGTGGTTGATGGCAGCAACCAGCTCCTGGTTAACCTTGCCGCCCAGCACCTCGCGCACGATATCCATAGTCGCCGGCGTGGTCACGCGCTGGCCGTTCTTAAACTCGACGGGAATATCGTAATGGCTCAGCGCCTCGTTGATAGCCTTGCCGCCGCCGTGCACGATGACGGGGCGCATACCGATGATCTTGAGCAAAACGATGTCGCTCATCACGTCGCAGCGCAGCTGCTCATCAACCATGGCGGCTCCGCCATATTTGATAACAACCGTCTTGCCGGTCAGGTTCTTAATCCACGGCAGCGCTTCGAACAGCAGCTGCGCGGTTGCTTCGTTGGATTCGCTCGAACGACAATCGCGTGCGAATTTCATAATCTGCCTCGTCTTTCGTATCGTTATCGCGCCGTGCTCCGCTGTCTGCAATCGCGGCAAGATGCGCAGCGTGCCTGGAATCTAGGAACGGTAGTCGCCGTTGATGGAGATGTATTCATGCGTGAGGTCGCAGGTCCACACGGTCGTTGCCGCGTCGCCTGCGCCCAGGTCGGCCGAGATCACGATCTCGGGCGCCTCGAAACGTCGTAGAGCCTCGTCCTCGTCAAAGCGAACAGTCAGACCGTCGCGACAGACGGGCATGCCCATCATGTCGATGGAAACGTCTTCCTGATTAAACTTCACGCCGCACTTGCCAAGCGCCATGGCAACGCGGCCCCAGTTGCAGTCGTGGCCGGCGATGCAGGTCTTAACGAGCGGCGAGTTGGCAACGGCACGAGCGGCGATATCAGCTTCCTCGTCGTTGGCGGCTCCGGTAACGTTGACCGTAACAAGCTTGGATGCGCCCTCACCATCGGCGGCGATATTGCGCGCCAGGCTCTCGCACACCTCGTGCACGGCAAATGCCAACTCGTCGAAGGCATCGGAGCCCTCGACGATAGGCTCGGCATCTGCGGCAGCGGCGCCGGAGGCAAGCATGATGCAGGTGTCGTTGGTCGAGGTGTCGGAATCGACCGTTACCTTGTTAAAGGTCTGCTTGACGGTCGAGAGCAGCAGGGCATGAAGTGCCGCAGGCTCGACGGGGGCATCGGTGGTGATAACTGCGATCATGGTGGCCATATTGGGCATGATCATGCCCGAGCCCTTGCACATGCCGCCTACCGTATAGACATTGCCCGCATGACCCGCAGCCTCACTGACGTAGGACACGGCGTACTCCTTGGAGTGCGTGTCGGTCGTCATGATGGCGCGAGCGGCATCGGCGCCACCGTGGGCGGAGAGCGCCTCGTAGGCAGCAGGAATGGCTGTCTCAAACGTGTCGATCGGCAGAATCTGGCCAATCACACCCGTGGAGGCAACCAGGATCTGCTGGGGTTCGCAGCCGATAACCTGCGATGCGATGTTGCAGGTCTCGCGCGCGCAGGCAAGGCCGGTCTCGCCCGTGGCGGCGTTCGCGTTGCCGGAGTTGATTGAAACACCGGCGATGATACCGTAGCCCTTGTCCGCACCGCCCAGGTTGGCACGGCTCACCTGCACGGGCGCCGCGCAAAAGCGGTTGGTCGTAAACACGCCGGCGCCGGGACAGGGTTTATCGGGCATGACGAGCGCATAGTCTAAGCGCTCGGGATTCTTCCGGAATCCCGCATGGATGCCTGCGGCCTTAAAGCCGGCCGCTGCCGTAACGCCACCCTCGACGGCGCGAATCTTGATATCAATCAGGTCGGTATTCATCGTCTTTATGACTCCTTATGTCAAACAAAAAACGGACATCGGTTGGTGCGCCATGCCAGTCGCAATCATGAGACCAGCTTAAGAGTGGCGCCCCACTCGATGCCCGACTACCAAATCGTTAACAATCGAATGTGCTACACCGGGCACGCCACTGTGGGCAAGCCTCGTCGCTCGTCAAAGCCAAAGACGATATTGGCGCACTGGACTGCTTGGCCCGCAGCGCCCTTGCACAGATTGTCGATGGCGCCCGTCGCCACCAGCACGCCCGCGCGCTTGTTGAGCGCGAGGCCAATCTGGGCAGCGTTGGTGCCGACGACCGAAGCCGTCTTGGGCTGCTGGCCGGCATCGAGCACGCACACAAAGGTGCGACCGGCATAGAACTGCTTGTAATAGTCGACAACGTCCTCAAGAGCCAAGGAGTCGATGGCCTGCAGCGCGAGCGGCATCGTCACCGTGGAGAGCAGACCACGTTTGAGCGGTGCCAGGTGCGGGGTAAAGACGACGCGATCGGTCAGGCCAAGGATTTGCTCGATTTCGGGCGTGTGACGATGTTTACCCACGCCGTAGGCCTCCAAGTTCTCGTCGGCGCTGCAAAAATGGGTGCGGGCGTTGCAGGACTTACCGGCGCCCGTCACGCCGCTGATGGCATCGACGATCACTGGGCCACTTTGAGCAACCCAGCCGGCGCGCACGGCGGGCGCGGCGGCAAGGCTCGTTGCGGTGGGATAGCAACCGGCGCAGGCGACCAGCACGGGTTTGCCGTCGGCATGGTCGGATGCGGCGGTCTCCAAGTCCTGGCAGAACAGCTCGGGAAGACCGAAAGCACGCGTCTTGAGCAACTCGGGGCTCGTATGCTCGGCGGCATACCATGTCTCAAAGACAGACGCGTCGCTCAGACGGTAATCGGCCGAAAGATCAAAGCAGGAGACGCCCGATGCAAGCAGCGCGGGCACCTGTGCCATGGCAGCCGTGTGCGGCACGGCAAGAAAAACCGCATCGCAGCTCTTGAGCTCGGGGGCGTCATGCGTGGTGAAAACCAGATCGCTCACGCCAGCAAAGCTCGGATACACCGCAGACAGCGGCTGGCCGGCATCGGCGTTGGACGTAATGGCAACAAGTTCAAACTCGGGATGACCGAGCACGAGGCGAATGAGCTCGGCTCCGGCATATCCAGCCGCGCCGACGATTCCAACCTTCAAAGACATATCAGACTCCTTGTCTGCGATTTATGCACCGATGCGCATTTCGCAGCGGTCGTTATGAAGTGGTTTGAAACTTTAGCACCAAAAGATGCATTAACACGTAAATGGCTTGCATATTCATGCGTTGAAACATTCCCGACACATTCGCTTGAAGGAATTGACAAATGGAGCGGGCCCCGTATTGACCGGCGCTCCTAACGGCACCGGGCAATACGGGGCCCGCCCATGCGAAAACCAAGTTGTTAGGATGAGCCAGCCGGCTAGAGCTCGACCGGCACCCATTCGTCGTGATTGCAGATAAAAGCCTCGGGATCCTCGACGCTAAAGAAGACGAGCGTGGGGTCGTTAGGCCCCTCATAGTGCTCGCCCAGGTGCTCCAGATGCTTCCACCCGGCTTCGCGCATTTCGTCTAAAGCCCGGTCATCCAAGCCGGCACGCCCGCGCAAGATGAGCCAGCCATGGCCCGGCCACCAACTCGTGGCCTCAAAGCGCTGGTTTTGCAGCAGCTCTTGCCACACATCTTTGGTGCGCGCTGTTACAAACCACAGCTTGCCATCCTGGATCTGCGCAAACGAAAACGGACGCACATGAGGCTGTCCGTCAACGCTCGTCGCCAAATACCATGCCGGCACCGACGTCAGATACTCCAACACCGTATTCAATCCGTCCATGTGTCCTCCTGACGCTAGTCTTTTTGGGTCGGGGCTGTTTTAGCTGCCCTAGAGTTAAAGCTCCAGGCGCTCCTCGCTGCCGTCGATATCACAGAAGCGCGCGGCAATATTGCGGACCGAAAAGAAAGCAAGGCGGCCGTCGTTGGCACTCTCGTGTTCCTCGCCAATGCCCACCATGTGCTTAAAACCCGCTTGACGCACCTTATCGCTCGCAACTGCGTCGTCCTCAAGTGCGGCTTCGCCGGTCAATACGATCCAACATTCCCCCGGCTTCCAGCCCGATACCTCAAACTTGGGATTCGCACTCAGCTCCGCCCACACGTCCTTGTCGCGCGACGTGCAAAACCACAACTTACCGTCATCGACCATGGCAAACGAAAACGGCCTCACGCGAGGCTGATGCCCGTCACTTGCATCGGTCGTGGCCAGAAACCACGCCGGAATGCGCCTGAGATACGAACAGGCGCGCTCAAGCTGAGCCGTGCGGTCGTTGTCGGTCATAGGGACCCCTTTCTTGCGCCCGAATCGCGCCTAAACAAGTTGAAGATTGATGACGATGACGCAGATGAGCAGCAACGCCGTCACCACCGCCGCCAACGCATCGCCGCGGCCAAATGCAAGCGCATGCAGGCGCGTGCGGCCCTGCTCGCCGTGATAGCAGCGTGCATCCATGGCGGCAGACAGCGTCTCGGCATGGCGGAACACGCCCGTGAACAGCGGAATCGCCACACTGCCGAGCATACGCACGCCGCCGAGCGGACCGCCCGTCACGCGCGCGCCGCGGCTTGCCTGTGCATCGGCCGTCTGCTTCATCTCAGTGGCAAACTGCGGCATAAAGCGTAGCGCGATACCCATGATCATGCCGAGCTCGTGCGCAGGAAGTCCCACACGCGCAAACGGCGCGAGCAGGCGCTCAAAGCCCGCGGTGAGGTCGAGCGTCGGCGTGGTGAGTGTAATGGCGCTCATGCCGGCCATCATCAACGTCAGGCGACACGCCATAAAGGCGGCAGAACGCAGTGAGCCCTCGCTTATCTGCAGAAAGCCGAGCTGCCACAGGATGCGCCCACTCTGATCGGTAAACAAGTTGAGCACCGCGACCACGACGACGATTGCCAGCAGCGGCGCCATCGACGACAGAACGCGACGAACCGGCACCCGAGACACGGCATAGGTCAGCACAACGAAAATTGCGACCGGGGCCAGTCCGCGGAAGCTGCTGACTGTGAGCGTCGTGATCAAAAATACAAAGCCCAGGAGCAGCTTGGTGCGCGGATCCAAGCGATGGATCGCGCTATCGCTCGGATAGTAGCTGCCAAACGAAAACGCCTCCATTAGCAGCCCTCCTCTCGCGCGACCGTCTTGGATTTAGCAATGTCCGCGACGTTAGAAGGACCGCCCGAGCGACCGATTAGCAGGTCCACCAACTCGTCTGTCAGCGACTCAACCGTATAGAGGCCGTCAAAGCGCAGCGGCACGCCTGCCTTCGCAAGCGCCAGCGCCATGCGCTGGGCAGCGGGAACACCCAAGCCGATTGATTTAAGCTCGTTCGCGTGCGCAAAAACCTGAGAGGGCGTTCCCTCGGCAAACACCGCGCCCTCGTTCATCACAACGATACGGTCACAACAATTTGCCAGGTCATCCATGCTGTGCGAAACCATGACAACGGCCAGGCCCTCGCGATGGAGTCGATCGATGAGCCCTAGGAAATCCCTGCGAGCAGCCGGATCGAGCCCAGCCATGGGCTCATCGAGTACCAGGACTTCGGGCTCCATGGCGAGTACGCCGGCGAATGCCACACGCCGTTGCTGACCGCCCGAAAGCTCAAAGGGACTCTTGTCGCCGACCGTGGAAAGGTCGAGGCCCACGCGTGAGAGCGATGACTCGACACGACGGTCGACTTCATCTTGCGGCAAGCCAAGGTTATGCGGACCAAACGCCACGTCCTGCGCCACGGTTTCGGCAAACAGCTGACGCTCAGGGTATTGAAACACCACGCCGACCTTGGCCTTAACCGCAGCGGCGTCTTTCTTGTTTGACAGATCGAGCCCCAGCGCGCGAACGGATCCCTCCTGGGGGCGAATCAAACCGTTGAGATGCTGGACCAGCGTCGACTTACCCGAACCGGTATGACCTGCCAAGCCCAGGAACTCGCCGCGACGCACCGTCAGCGATACACCGCGCAGCGCCCACGGGCTGCTGGGGTCGTTTCCCCAGAGAGCCTGTTTGCTCGATTTGCCCGCAGTGGCCGAGCGCTTATGCCAGCGGCGGCGCTCGCGCGGACTGAGCGAATAACTGTACGAAACATGGGATAGCTCGATGACGGGCTCCGACGCGTTGCCCTCGTTGTCTACCGGAACAGTGCCGTCAGCGATTTCCGACTGGGATACGGAAGACTGCCCCGCGATGCCTGCCCTACTTCGCTCGGCATAAGCCTGCGCAATCTCGGCGACCATATCCGCCTCACGCACCTGCGCGCAAACGGGCACGCCCTTCGCACGAAGTGACCTGCCCAGACGACACGACTCCGGCATATCCAGGTTGAGCTGCGCAAGCTCATCCGCCCGCGTCAAGATTTCCTCGGGCGTACCGAGCATGGCAACGTGCCCCGCCCGAAACACCGCGACACGATCGGCCTCGGCGGCCTCCTCCATAAAGTGCGTAATCATCACGATAGTCATGCCGCGATCGTGAAGTGCGCGGCACGCTTTCATAAGACCCTTGCGTCCGCGCGGATCGAGCATCGAGGAGGCCTCATCCAAAATGAGAACGCGCGGCTCCATGGCGAGCACGCCGGCAAGCGCCACGCGTTGCTTTTGACCACCCGAAAGCGCATGGGTCTCGTGGCGCTCAAAGCCCACCAGGCCCACGCCCTTCAGCGCCTCGCGTACGCGCTGCGCAATTTGCGCCGATGGCACGCCAAGGTTTTCGGGACCGAACGCAACGTCATCTTCGACAAGCGTTGCCACCAGCTGATCATCGGGATTCTGGAATACCATGCCCGCGGTCGAACGAATGTCATAGACCAGCTCGAGGTCGGACGCATCCATACCGTTGATACGCACCGTGCCCGCATCGGGCTGCAACAGTGCATTCAGATGCTTGGCAAACGTCGACTTGCCCGACCCATTACCACCGAGGATGCAGAAAAACTCGCCGTCCTCGATGTTTAGATCGACGCCGTCGAGCGCCGGCACGGCACCGTCATAGCTAAAGGAAACGCCCCGACACTCAATCATGCGCGGCCTTTGACCTGGTCCTTCTTGGGCGTGATGAGGTTGGAGACCGCCTTGTACACCGCAAGCGTCAATACCGAGTTAAGCACGGTCTTGATAAGGTTGAACGGCAGCACGGCAGGAATCATAAGCGGGGCGATCACATCGACCGAGCCATACCAGAACCATACGCCAATGGTAAGATTTGCGACCATAGACAACGCCGTAGCGGCAATAACGCCGAGCACCAGGCCAATCACGGCACCCTTATAGGTATGCATCTTCTGATAGACGATAGCCGCGGGCAGAATGTAGCCCAGCGTGGCAACCAGGTTCATAAGCGCACCGACCCAGTCGCCCGTGGTAAGCGCATGGATAACAATCGCCATAGCGGCAACAGCGGTGCCGGCACCAGGGCCATACGCAAATCCACACACCATCGCCGGCACCAGCGACGGGTCATACGTCAAAAACGGCGCCGAAGGAAGGATAGGCAGCTGCACGTACATAAACAGAGCGCCCAAGGCGCACATCAACGCCATGGTAACGAGCTGTTTGGTGCTCCACCTATTCGTGTTCTCAAAATGGATATGCTGCGACTGTTCAGACATAAGATCACCTGCCTCTTTCATCCGGACTCTAACCGTTGGTACTGGGATCTCACCAGTTCAGCCGGCATGCGAACCAACGCACACACGGGTCGCGGACTCATCGGCTCGGTCGCAGGCATCTCGCCTGCGCCACGGCGCCCCTTTGGCACCGCCCGATTTACCGCCAGTGGGGAATTCCACCCCGCCCTGAAACAGCACTTGCAAGTGTAGCACGAGCAATCGTTCGCGCAAGTATGCCGAGGGTAATTTGTGGCGGGGATCAGTTGCCGCAACAACCACGTTCCCCACCCATCCCAAAGTAGCGCGCCTTTCGCGCAAAGCGCGAAACAGCGAAGGGGACAAGCCACTGCAACAACCACATCCTCCACTCGCCCCAAAGCGGCGCGCCTTTCGCGGCAAAGCCGCGAAACAGCGACCGGGACACGTATTCCCAACAACCAAGTCCTCCGCCCACGCCGACCTCAAGGCCGTAAACGCAGGGAATCCGGGGGCGTGACGGGGGCTTCTCTCCGGAACATTCCGCAGGACGCAGAGAGGCTCCGCAGCGCGAAGCGCGATGCGGAGCCTCTTTGCATGTCCGAGGACGTTCCGGAGAGAAGCCCCCGTCACGCCCCCGGATTCCCGGTGGGAGTTCTAGACCTTGTCGGCCTTAGTACATACCGCCGCCCTGCTGACCAGCGGTAGCAGCAGCGATAGCGTCCTCAAGCTGAGTGTTCTTGGGCACATCGGAGACGGTGGCCTCGGTGATGAGGATCAGGCTGGCGACAGAAGCAGCGTTCTGAAGGGTGACGCGGCTGACCTTGACGGGGTCGAGGACGCCCATCTCGATCATGTCGCCCCACTCGCCGTTGGCGGAGTTGAGACCCTGGCCGGCGGGCAGCTCGGCAACCTTATCGACCACGACAGCACCCTCAAAGCCAGCGTTCTTGGCGATGGTGGCGACCGGAGCGGTCAGAGCCTTCTTGACGATGTCGACGCCGATCTTCTCCTCGGGGTCGTCGATCTCGACGGCGTCGAGCGCAGGAACAGCGTCCATGAAGGCGACGCCGCCACCGGCGACGATGCCTTCCTCGACAGCAGCGCGGGTAGCCTGCAGGGCGTCCTCGACGCGGTGCTTGATCTCCTTGAGCTCGGACTCGGTAGCAGCGCCAACCTTGATGACGGCAACGCCACCGGAGAGCTTGGCCAGGCGCTCCTGGAGCTTTTCACGGTCGAAGTCAGAGGTGGTGTTCTCCATCTCGCCCTTGATCTGAGCGATGCGGGCGTCGATGGCCTCCTTGGAGCCAGCACCGCCAACGACGACGGTGTTGTCCTTGGAGATGGTGACGGACTTAGCGGTACCGAGCATATCGGCGGTGATGTCAGCGACCTTCACGCCCAACTCGTCCAGAGCGGCCTGGCCACCGGTGAGGACGGCGATGTCCTCGAGGATGCGCTTGCGGCGATCGCCGTAGCCCGGAGCCTTGACGGCGCAGACGTTAAGGGCGCCACGGATCTTGTTGAGGACCAGGGTGGGCAGAGCCTCGCCGTCGATGTCCTCAGCGATGATGAGCAGGCCGCGGCCGGCGCGCTGGACAGCCTCGAGAACGGGCATGATGTCCTGGACGCTGGAGATCTTCTGGTCGGTGATGAGGATGTACGGATCCTTCATCACGGCCTCCATGCGGTCGTTGTCCGTGACGAAGTAAGCGGAGACATAGCCCTTGTCGAACTGCATTCCCTCGACGGTGTCGATGGTGATGTCGAACGTCTGGGAATCCTCGACGGTGATGACGCCGTCCTTGCCCACGACCTCCATGGCCTCGGCGATCTTCTCGCCGACCTCGGGGTCACCAGCGGAAATGGTGCCGACGGAAGCAATCTGCTCCTTGGTCTCGACCGGCTTGGCCTGCTTCTTCATCTCGGCGACGGCGGCGTTAACGGCCTTGTCGATGCCGCGACGGATGGCCAGCGGGTTGGCGCCAGCGGCGACGTTGCGCAGACCGTCGTTGACGATGGCCTGGGCGAGCAGGGTTGCGGTGGTGGTGCCGTCACCCACGGTGTCGTTGGTCTTGGTGGCGACCTCCTTCACCAGCTGAGCGCCCATGTTCTCGATGTTGTCCTCGAGCTCGATCTCCTTGGCGACGGAAACGCCGTCGTTGGTGATGGTCGGGGCACCGAACGTGCGCTGCAGCGCAACGTAGCGACCCTTGGGGCCCATGGTGACGGTAACGGCGTCGGCCAGAGTGTTGACGCCCTTGGCAAGCTTAGCGCGGGCATCGGTGTTGAACGTAATGTTCTTTGCCATGGTAGGTAATCCTCCAAAAGAAATGTGACTCGCGTCGCCGCTTCCGAGTCCTATGCGGCGGGCGCGTTCAAAGACGAATCAGAGATTCTGACGAGACTAGGCCTCGACGACAGCGTAGATGTCGTCGGCGCGCATCAGCAGATACTTCTCGCCGTCGACCTTGACCTCGTTGCCACCGAACTTACCGTAGATGACAACGTCACCGACCTTGACGTCCATGGGGATGCGCTCACCCTTGTCGTTGACCTTGCCGGCGCCCACGGCAACGATGGTGCCGCGCTGCGGCTTCTCCTGAGCGTTGCTGGCGATATACAGACCAGAAGCGGTCTTCTGCTCGGCCTCGTCGGGCTTGACCAGAACACGATCTGCAAGCGGCTTCAAAGACGACATGCTTGTCTCCTCCTTTTTGGGCCGCGCGGTTATACCACGCGAATTAACCCTTTTTGTTTGCGTACGCGTTGAATGGTACCCACGAATGGCGGGTTATACAACACGGAGTCAAAAAATCTTATTTTTTGGCACTTAGATTTTCTGAATGCCGGGGGATAACTTAGCGATGCCTCCCGTGTGGCTCCGGAGGGGCGGGGCGTAAGGTTTCCTGCTCGGGCAGTCCTGCTCGCACGAAGGCCACATTAAGTGGCCTTCGGCTCGTGCGGAACTCGCGATAAACCTTATGCCCCGCCCCTCCGGAGCCACACGGGAGGCAGGCTAACTAATTCGGGCCCGACATTCAGAAAAGTCAGTGCAGCAAAATGGCGATGCGGATGGGGCTAGCGCTCGTAGATCAGGTTGCCGGCTAGGTAGGTGG
Source organism: Collinsella sp. (assembly GCA_018377855.1). GTDB lineage: Bacteria > Actinomycetota > Coriobacteriia > Coriobacteriales > Coriobacteriaceae > Collinsella. Next base: position 13,093 of record JAGZYM010000029.1, read on the forward strand.
CTTGGACTTTGGTGGCTTGGAGTTCTTGGGGGTCGATGGTGAGTGGGTTTTGGTCCAGGACTACCAGGTCGGCGTATTTGCCGGGTTCCAGGCTGCCGAGGTTTTGCTCGTCGCCCGCTGCGTACGCGCTGCCAAGCGTGTAGTTGCGCAGGGCCGTTGCCGCGTCGATACGCTCGCTCGGCAACCAGCCGCCCTCGGGCCAGTGGCTGCGGGGGTCCTGGCGCGTGATAGCCGTGTAGAGCACATTCATGCTGGTAACGGGCGTAATAGGGCTGTCGGTACCGAAGGCTTGGCGAATGCCGCGCTGCTTATAGGTCGCAAACGGCCACATGATGCGGCTGCGCTCCAAGCCCAGGTCGCGCTCCGGACCACCCGGGTCGAGTGTAATGTGGCAGGGCTGGCTCGAAGCAACCACGTTGAGCTTGCGCAGGCGGTCGATGTCCTCGGGCAGAAGGTTCTCCAGGTGCTCGAGCGTGTTATGGCCGTGCTGGGGCAGCCCGTACAGGTCGGAGGCCTCCTCAAAGATATCGAGCGCGGCATGGATGGCACCGTCGCCGATGACGTGGATGCGCACGGTGTGACCGCGCTCCGCGGCAGCGAGGACCAGTTTGCGCATACGCTCGGCCGGAACCGTCAGACGGCCCTGGTCGCCCGGGAAGCGCGGGTTGGCATAGGGCTCGGTGAGATAGGCCGTGTGTTCGCTCGACACGCCGTCGAAGAACTGCTTAAAGCCTGGCGCCGAGAGCAGCGCGTTGTTCGCGTAGCGGGTCTGCAGCTCTTCCAAGCGCGACTGGTCATCCAACAGCGTGGGGAACAGATGGGCGCGGATGCCCAACTTGCCGGCTGCCTGCAGTTTGTCGTAGACGTCGTCGCGGATAAAGTCGCAGCCCGGCATGGGCATGAGCGACATATCGCATATCGAGGTGATGCCCTGCTCGGCCATACGCCTCATTTGATCGGCGTAAGCGCTTGCGATGCGATCCTCCCCCAGCCACTCAAGGCAGCGCGGTAGCAGCTGCATGGCAGCCGCCTCGTGAGCAATGCCCGTGAGTTCGCCGTTTGCATCCTTGTCGTAACTGCCGCCCGCTGGCGGCTCGCTGTCGCGTGTGACGCCGAGCGCCTCGAGTGCGCGGCTGTTGAGCCAAAGCGTGTGCCCGTCGCCCGAATACATAACGCAGGGACGATCGGGGAATGCCGCATCGAGCGACGCCTTGGTAGGATGCTCGGGCGGGTCCCAACGGTAATCACGCCAGCCCTGCGTCACAACCCAAGCGTCGTCGGGCAGGTCCCGGGAAAACTCGAGCGCGTGCTGCACCAGCGCAGCCTCGGACGTGCCCATATCCATGAGCATGTACGGCGAGGAACCGACCGAGGTATGGAAGAAGTGCAGATGAGCGTCATGGAAACCGGGGCAGACAAACTGCTCGCCGTAGTCGATAACCGGCGTGGCGGCAGGCGCGGCGGCAATCACGTCATCGGGCGCACCGACTGCGACGATACGGTCGCCTGCGATGGCAATCGCCAGCTCGCGGGCGGTATCGATGCCGTCTTGCGCGGTAAAGACGTTCTTGGAGCGGATAATCCGATCGATATGTTGCATGGGCATCCCCATCTCTGGCAGGAAATTCAACACCCCCGAGTGTACTCCCCCGCCCTTGTAACAAAACCCCAAGCGGCAAACGGCAACTTTACCAGCCCTAGCGGCAGGTGGCATACTGGAGAGAGCCTGTACGATTTTGCGATCAACCCAGCAAGGAGCAAATCGACCATGACGAAGACCAAGGCACAGCAGATTATGGCGGCGACCGAGGCTCGCGCGGCCGACGACGTCACCGCAGCCATCAAAGATATCGCTACCGAGTTTGAGCCCTATATCATCAAGCAGCGCCGCCACTTCCATAAGCACCCGGAGCTGAGCCTCGCCGAGGAGCGCACGACCTCCGACATCGCCAACCAGCTCGACGCCATGAATATCCCCTACGAGCGTCCGCTCAAGACCGGCTTGGTGGCAACGCTTCGCGGTACCGCGCCGGATGCCTACCGCGAGGACGGCACGCCACGCCGCCGCATCCTGCTGCGCGCCGACATCGACGCCCTGCCCGTCACCGAGCAGACCGGCGAAGAGTTCGCCAGCGTCAACGAGGGCTGCATGCACGCCTGCGGTCACGACTGCCATATCGCCATGATGCTCGGCACGCTGCAAATCCTGCGCCATATGACCGACGACATCCACGGCGAAGTCCGCATCGTCTTCCAGCCCAGTGAGGAAAACGGCCAGGGCGCCAAACTCATGATCGGCACGGGCGTGCTCGACGGCGTCGATGGCGCCTACGCCGCGCACATCTGGAGTGAGGTCGACGCCGGCACTGTGAGCTGCGAGCCCGGACCGCGCATGGCCAATACCGACTGGTTCCGCATCGACGTCCGCGGCACCTCGTGCCATGGCGCCATGCCCCAGCGCGGCCACGACGCCGTCATGGTTGCCGCCGAGATTGTCAACGCCCTGCAGACCATCGTCTCGCGCGAGATCAGCCCCTACGAGCCGGCTGTCATCACCGTCGGCGAGCTGCACGGCGGCACCGCGCGCAACGTTATCGCCGGCACGGCCTACCTCGCCGGCACGGTGCGCACCTACGGAGATTCGACCCACGAGGAAATGCCGGAGCTCATGCGCCGCATCGTGGAGCATACCGCGGCCGCCTTGGGCGCCGAGGCAGAGCTCACCGACTACACCATCGCCAATTATAAGGTCGAAAACGATGCCGCCTCGAGCGAGCGTTGTCGTCAGGCCGTGGTCAAGTGCCTGGGTGCAGCCGGCCAAGGCCATTATCGCGGCACACTCTCGGGTGAGGATTTTTCGGAGTACCTGCGCCGCGTACCGGGCGTGCTCGCCTTTGTTGGCACGCGCAACCCCCAGATTGGCGCCACGTACGCCCAACATTCTTGCTTCTACAAGATTGACGAGTCGGTACTGGCCAAGGGCTCCATGGTGGCCGCCCAATATGCCATCGACTTTTTGGCCGAGCCCACACAAGAAGAGCTCGACGGACCCACGATTGCCGCGGTCGCCGAGACCAATCCCGACCTGGCAGCCAAACTGCGCTCTGCCAAGGCCACGGCCGCCGAGGCCCGCTACGCCATGCACGATGCCCGCACCGCCCGACACGCCGCAATCAAGGGCATCCACGACGCTCGTGCCGCCGCTCGCCGCGAGGAGAAGCACGACGAGTAGTCGATCCACGACCATCTCGCAGTCATAGCCGCATCGCGATATCAAAGCGGGGGCGGACGCTTCGGCACGTCCGTCCCCGCTTATTTGTCAAGCGCTATTTCTACCGTTTCTACCCCGTCCCCAAATGGCAGGTGGCAGGGTTACTCGTCCTGCGGGTCCTCGTCGGAGCTTGGCGCAGGCTCGGGCTCAGGCGCAGGCTCGGGCTCCGGTTCCGGCATGGGCGCGGGCTCGGGCTCAGGCACGGGCGCGGGCTCAGGCTCAGGCTCGGGCTCGGGCGCAGGCGCCGGCGCCGCAGCGGAATCGGATACGGGCGCTGCGTCGGCGCTAAAACCAGCCGGAGCAGACTTCTTCTCAAACGGCAGCACAAAGGTCAGGACGTCATCCTTATCCTCATCAGCCCATTCAGCTGCATAGCGCGCTACCCAATAGCCAACGGCACGGTGCTTGAGCATCTTGCCAAAGACCGTGAGGAATACCGTGACAAACGCCGTCAGCACCAAGAACAATACGAGCGTAATGCCGCCGCCGGTAACAAGCGCCTCAATAGCCGTAGGACGGTAGTAGTAGCTATACATACCGACAGAGGCAATGGTGCCAAAGACGAACGTCAGGATCCAGGTGACAACGTTGGCGACCAGGCCCGTCAAAAACTCGGGAAGGAACGAAGCGCAGAACAGCTTGGTCTTATTGTTCTTAAAGGCCGCCCAAACCTTATCGAGCGAAAACGCGCTCTCCACACGACCGGTCACCGCAAAGTGCATCACGGCGATGTCGGCGAACATCTTAAAGAAGACCCCCAAGACCGCCGTGGCAATCATAGCCAGGACAAGCAGGCCAAGCGAGCCAAACAGCGCCGCCTCGAGTGCATAAGAGCCGTAATACGAATACGAGCCCGCGGCGCCAATTACCACGCTCTCCACCAGCGAAAGCACTACACCGATAACGGGAATGGCAGCGATAACCTCGAGCACGACCGAAATAACGCTCGAAAAGACTCCGAGACCAAACGACGTGGAACGCATGAGTGGACGGTCCATGCCGTCATCGACCTTGAGCGAAAGATCACGGCCCCACTCAATACCAAAGCCGGAACCGCACACGCTCGCAATGCAAGCTGCCAAAAAGCCAATGGCAGCTGCAATACCGCCGATAACGGGAATAAACAGCACGAGTACCGACACAACGCAAATCAGCGCCGGCAAAAAGGCGATCTGGCACACGCGCTGCAGCACGCCCGGAGTCTTGGTCATATCTTGGAACGCCTGAGCCACGCAGCCCTTGGGCGCATTCGCCATGGGCGGCTGCGGAACAAACGGCTGAGGCTGTCCCTGGGGAGCGGGGTCGGTAGCACCAGCATTAGGAGCGCCGCACACACCGCAGAACTTATCGCTATCGCCCATAGGGGCGCCACACTGCGAGCAGAACATCGAAATCATCCCTTCGTATCTTGAGCGAATCACTTGGATCGCTAACGATGTATCTAGCATCATTATTGCCCAATGGGGGGTGCGGACAGAAAGTTGGACCGCGGGGCGGTCCGGACTGGAGGTTCGCATGTACAGCAGGGAGAAGGTCGAGCTCTTCCTCCTGGCGACGGAGGA
>JAGZYM010000011.1:0-80447 GCA_018377855.1 Collinsella sp.
AGGGCCTGGACCTTCTCGTCGTGCCCTCCGCCGAGCTCTCCCGCGGCCGCGGCGGCCCGCGCTGCATGAGCATGCCCTTCTGGCGCGAGGACCTCTAAGTCTTTCCGTTTCCGGTGCGGTCCCCCTACAACCGCACCGGCTTCGCCCGTTAAACGGGCACCACTAATACTTACGTAATTCATTTCTTCGAAAGGAATCAAACCATGGGTGTTAACCTTTCCGGCCGTAGCTTCCTCAAGCTTCTCGACCTCACCACCGAGGAGATCGAGTACCTGCTCAAGCTCTCCAAGAACTTCAAGGATATGAAGCGCGCTGGCGTTCCGCACCGCTATCTCGAGGGCAAGAACATCGTTCTGCTCTTCCAGAAGACCTCTACTCGTACCCGCTGCGCCTTCGAGGTCGGCGGCATGGATCTGGGCATGGGCGTCACCTACCTCGATCCGGGTTCGTCGCAGATGGGCAAGAAGGAGTCCATCGAGGACACTGCCCGCGTTCTCGGCCGCATGTATGACGGCATCGAGTTCCGTGGCTTTGCCCAGGACGACGTCGAGGAGCTCGCTGCTAAGTCCGGCGTGCCCGTGTGGAACGGCCTGACCACCGAGTGGCACCCCACCCAGATGCTCGCCGACATCCTGACCGTCCAGGAGAACTTCAACTACGACATCAAGGGCAAGACCCTCGTCTTCATGGGCGACTGCAAGAACAATGTCGCTCGCTCCCTCATGGTCGTCTGCTCCAAGCTCGGCATGAACTTCGTGGCCTGCGGCCCCGAGGAGTGCATGCCCGCTGACGACGTCATCGAGGCCTGCAAGCCCATCGCCGAGGCTAACGGCTGCACCATCAAGCTGACCACCGACGTCAAGGACGGCGTCACCGGTGCCGACGTTATCTACACCGACGTGTGGGTCTCCATGGGCGAGCCCGACGAGGTCTGGGCCGAGCGCATCGCTCAGCTCGCCCCGTATCGTGTCACCTCCGAGGTCATGGCTATGGCCAACCCGGGTGCCATCTTCCTGCACTGCCTGCCCAGCTTCCACGACACCAACACCACCATTGGCGCCGAGAAGTGCGAGCAGTTCGGCATCACCGAGCAGGAGGTCACCGACGAGGTCTTCGAGAGCCCCGCTTCCAAGGTCTTCGACGAGGCCGAGAACCGCATGCACACCATCAAGGCTGTCATGTACGCCACGCTCAAGTAAGAGCATCTAGCATCTCGCTCGGGGTGTATTGCTGCACACCCCGAGCGGTTTTATCTGGTAATAATCTCGCATCAAGCGGCAGGCACGGCACGGAAGAGCCGCTTCTGGCGAGATCAGTAAATGATTTATGAAGGGGGGATGAGAACTATGACTGAGACCGCTAAGAAAAAGCGCGGTATGCCTTCATCGTTCACCATTCTTCTTGCTCTGCTGGCAATTGTCGCAGTGATTACCGTTATCGTCTCCGGCACGTCCGGCGGCGCGGTTACTGCCGCCCGTCTGAGCGATTTCTGCACCGCCCCGATTAAGGGCTTCGCTGACGCTCTGCCCGTCTGCCTCTTCGTTATGATCCTGGGCGGCTTCCTCGGTATGATGACCGAGACCGGCGCCCTGGACAACGGCATCGCCGTTCTGGTGCAGAAGCTTAAGGGCAACGAGATTATGCTCATTCCCGTGCTGATGCTCATCTTCTCCCTCGGTGGTACCACCTATGGTATGTGCGAGGAGACCGTTCCCTTCTACGCCCTGCTCGCCGCTACCATGATGGCCGCTGGCTTCGACCCCATGGTCGGTGCCGCTACCGTCCTGCTCGGCGCTGGCTGCGGCTGCCTGGGCTCCACGGTTAACCCGTTCGCCGTCGGCGCTGCCGTCGACGCTCTGACCGGCGTTGGCATTGAGGTCAACCAGTCCATCATCATCGGCCTCGGTGCCGTCCTGTGGATTGTCACTACCGCTATGTCCATCTTCTTCGTGATGAGCTACGCCAAGAAGGTCAAGGCTGACAAGGGTTCCACCATCCTGTCGATGCAGGAGCTCAAGGACGCCGAAGAGGCTCACGGCAAGGCTGCTTCCGAGGTCCACAAGGAGGTCAAGCTCACCGGTCGTCAGAAGGGTGTTCTGATTGCCTTCGCCTTCACCTTTGTCGTCATGATCGTCGGCTTCATTCCGCTGGCCGACCTCAACGAGGGCGTCGCTAACTTCTTCGACGCTGGCGCTGTCTACGACGCCGACGGTAACGCCGTCGTCCAGGGCTGGTCTGCCCTGATCACCGGCCTGCCCATTGGCCAGTGGTACTTCGACGAGGCTTCCACCTGGTTCTTCCTTATGGCCGTCCTGATCGGTATCATCGGTGGCCTGTCCGAGAAGCAGATCGTTAACACCTTTATCACCGGCGCTGCCGACATGATGTCCGTTGTTCTCGTCATCGCCCTCGCCCGTGGTATCTCCGTCCTCATGGCTAACACCGGCCTCGACGTCTTCGTCCTCGACGCTGCCGCCAATGCTCTGGCTGGCCTGTCCGGCGTGATCTTCGCTCCCATGAGCTTCCTGGTCTACTTCGGCCTGTCCTTCCTGATCCCCTCGACCTCCGGTATGGCCACCGTCTCCATGCCCATCATGGGACCGTTGGCTGTTAAGCTCGGCTTCTCGCCTGAGGTCATGGTCATGATCTTCTCCGCCGCCATCGGTGTCGTGAACCTGTTCACCCCGACCTCCGGCGCCATCATGGGCGGTCTCGCCCTGGCCAAGATCGAGTGGACGACCTGGCTCAAGTTTGCCCTTAAGCTCATCGTCGCGCTCTCTGTCGTCTGCGCCATCATCCTGACCGTCGCCTGCGTGTTGATCTAAGTACCCAACGGGTACCCCACGGAAACCTTGACGATCCTGTAGAGGATCACCTGGTCATCGTCTGTCCGGTGGGGTAAACCCACCGGTAGACTCCTACCTTTAGCCCCCTTCCGTTCCGTGCGCGGGAGGGGGCGCACTTATGTTGCGCGGTTCTACGAACCGCGCAACCAGTCGACGCTGCGCGCCGCCCAGGACGACAATTTGTCATTCAAAAGGCAAGGCATGACCAAAAGGTCTATGCCTCGCCTTTTTCATGCCAACTTGTACGTCCTGGACGGCGCTCGCTGTCCGTCCTCTGCCTGCGGCGCTTTCCATTGTTGGTGCAGAGGGCGCTTTGCCTACTCTGGCGGGCTTTCGCTGGCTTATGCTCAACCTGCGACGTTTCCATTATTGATACAAAGGCCAGGTTTGTTTGAACCAAAAAGGGGAAGTTGCGGTGGAATAGTTCCTGTTTGGCCGTCTTGAGGGGTTAAACGGGAACTATTTCACCGCAACTTATCGATGGCGTGTTTGGTTGGTGCCAGTTGATTGCTTGGGCGTTGGGGAGGGTCTGCTCCGTTATAATCGCCTAGAACATTAATTGGAAACGGGACGGGAGCCATACATGCGCCAGGGTTTCGACAACGCGAAGTATATCGAGCTGCAGGCTGCTCACATTAAGGAGCGCATCTCACAGTTTGGTGGCAAGCTCTATTTGGAGTTTGGCGGTAAGCTGTTCGATGACTATCATGCGAGCCGCGTGCTGCCGGGTTTTGAACCGGACAGCAAGTTCCGCATGCTCAAGAGCATCGCCGACGATGTCGAGGTTATCATCGCGATCAACGCGAACCACATCGAGAAAAACAAGGCTCGTGGTGACCTCGGCATTACCTATGACGAGGATGTGCTGCGCCTGGTTGACCTGTTCCGCGGCAACGGCTTTGCTGTCGCGGCTGTGGTCATCACCCAGTACGCCGGCCAGCCCGCTGCCGATGTGTTCCGCAACCGCCTGAACGCGCTCGGTATTCCCGCCAAGCTGCACTATCCCATCGAGGGGTATCCGCACGATGTCGATCTGATCGTGTCCGACGATGGCTACGGCAAGAACGAGTTTGTCGAGACCACCCGACCGCTCGTCGTGGTCACTGCCCCCGGTCCTGGCTCGGGCAAGCTTGCCACCTGCCTGTCTCAGCTCTATCACGAGCACAAGCATGGCACGGCCGCCGGCTATGCCAAGTTCGAGACCTTCCCTGTCTGGAATCTTCCTCTGACGCATCCGGTCAATATTGCCTACGAGGCCGCCACGGCTGACCTCGACGACGCCAATATCATCGATTCGTTCCACCTTGAGGCCTACAACAAGACCACGGTCAACTACAACCGCGACGTCGAGGCCTTCCCGGTGGTCCGTGCCCTGATGGAAAAGATCCTGGGCAAGAGTCCCTACCAGAGTCCTACGGACATGGGCGTCAATATGGTCGGCTTTGCCATCACCGATGACGATGCCTGCCGCGACGCTTCCAAGATGGAGATCGTCCGCCGCTACTTTACCGCGGTCGAAAATGTGCGCCGTACCGGTGTGGGCGATGAGCAAGTCGACCGTCTCAAGATTATTATGAAGAAAGCCGGCATCGATAAGAACTACTCACCGGCGCGCTCGGCGGCCCTCACCAGGGAGCAGCTGACGGGTGGTCCCGTGGGTGCCATGGTCATGCCCGATGGCTCCGTGGTGACCGGTAAGACCTCCACGCGCCTGGGCGCCGCAAGTTCGCTCATTATGAACGCCCTCAAGCATGTCTCGGGCGTCGACCTTGAGCTCGAGGTCATTAGCGATGAGGCGATCGAGCCCATCAGCAAGCTCAAGACGCATTTCCTGGGCAGCAAAAACCCGCGCCTCCACACCGACGAGACGCTTATGGCGCTGTCGATCACCTCGGCCACGAGTGAGACGGCCGCTCGCGTCCTTTCGGGCCTGGAGCAGCTGCGCGGTTGCGATGCCTTCTTTAGCGTGATTATCTCGCCGACGGACGAGACGGTACTGCGCAAACTGGGTATCAACGTGTGCTGCGAGCCCAAGTTTGAGCGCCGCGGTTTCTTCCATCGCTAAGTTTGAAGCACCGCGGTAATTGCATTGCATTTTGGCCGTATCGGGTTAGCGCCCGGTACGGCTTTTTGATCAATAAAGCGCCTATTTCGGCGAAAAATAGCTGTTTACCTGCCTAGAAACAATTTGAGCGGTATACAATAACCGTAACTGTTTCATCCTTAGCGGGATGCCGCATGATGGATATTACCTGCCATCGTGAGGTGTGTCGGTCGCGCACGGCGCGTTAGATGCTCGTGCTCGGTTTGAGGAGGCTGCTATGGCGGGCAAGGGTCGTGCGAGTGTCAACGATATGAAGCGTGTCGAGGTGCTGGTGTTGATGGAGATCGACCAGCAAACCGAAGACAATGGCGGGCCGTATGGTTTCTCGCGCAAAACGCTTGCCGAGCGCGTGGGGGTTTCGCCGTATCGTGCCCGCGCCGCAATCGATCGCTTGGATTCCGAAGGCATGATTGATGTCGTCTCGCGTTATAGCGACGACGGCGGTCAGCTTGCAAATGGCATTTGCCTCACCGAACGTGGCGAGTGGTATCTTGAGGGCGTCCGTACCGGCATGCTCGTTCAAGAAATGCTTGAGGACGAGGTTGCTGATCGATAGCAGCATGTAACCCTTGCCATAGCGACGCCGCCTGGGAAACCGGGCGGCGTTTTGTTTCAAGATTGAGAAATGCAATCTCACGTGAGAAAAATTGCGAACGGTCCGCGGCGCGAGTATTACAATGAAGACCCGTAAGATGTGGATAAACAACTTCTACGGGAAGCGCAGGTAACTCAATATGACCAAGCATGTGTTCGTAACCGGTGGCGTGGTTTCGTCTCTGGGCAAGGGTATCACCGCGGCCTCGCTGGGCCGTCTGCTCAAGTCGCGTGGCTACAAAGTAACGATGCAGAAGGCCGATCCGTATCTGAACGTCGACCCCGGTACCATGAGCCCCTTCCAGCATGGTGAGGTCTTCGTTACCGAGGATGGTTACGAGTCCGACCTGGACCTGGGTCATTACGAGCGCTTTATTGATGAGAACCTGACCCGCGATTCCAACTTTACGACCGGCGCCATCTATAAGAGCTTGATCGCCCGCGAGCGTCGCGGCGACTTTTTGGGCGGTACCGTGCAGGTGATTCCTCACGTCACCAATGCCATTAAGGACAAGTTCCGCCGCATCGAGGAGCAGACCGGCTCCGATGTAGTCATCACCGAGCTGGGCGGCACGATCGGCGACATCGAGTCCCAACCGTTTGTCGAGGCCATCCGTCAGTACCGCAAGGAGGCCGGCCCCGAGAACGTCTGCTACATCCACGTGTCGCTCGTTCCCTATATCGCCGCCGCCCACGAGGTCAAGACCAAGCCCACGCAGCATTCCGTCAAGGAGCTCCGCAGCTTTGGCATCCAGCCCGATATCATCGTGCTGCGCTCCGACCACCATATCGATGACGCTATCCGCGGAAAGATCGCAAGCTTCTGCGACGTCGACACCGATTGTGTCTTTACCAACGAGGACTGCGCGAGCATTTACGATGTTCCGCAGCTGCTTGCCGAGCAGGACTTTGACCTGCGCATTTGCGAGCGCCTGGGTCTGGACCCGCGTGAGCGCGACATGAGCGAGTGGAACGAGTTCCTGCGCAAACAGAATCACGCCAACCATCACGCCGACAAGGTGAAGATCGCCGTCGTGGGTAAGTACACGCAGCTGCCCGATGCGTACCTGTCGGTTATCGAGGCCCTGCACCATGCGGGCGTCTTCTACGATCGCCATGTGGACGTCCAGCTGGTCGACGGCGAGAGCCTCGACGAGCAGAATGTCTCCGAGGTTCTGGGCGACGCCTCGGGCATCCTGGTCCCCGGCGGCTTTGGCAAGCGCGCCCTGGAGGGCAAGATCCTCGCGGCCGAGTTTGCCCGTGAGCACAAGATTCCGTATCTGGGCATTTGCCTGGGTATGCAGGTGGCCGTGTGCGAGTTCGCCCGCAACGTCGTCGGCCTTGCCGGCGCCAGCTCCTCCGAGTTCGATCCGGACGGCCCGTTTAGCGTCATCGATCTGATGAGCTCGCAGGAGGACGTGACCGAGAAGGGCGGCACCATGCGCCTGGGCGCCTATCCGTGCAAGCTCGCCGCCGATACCCTTGCTCGCGAGGCATATGGCGAGGAGCTCGTCTATGAGCGTCACCGTCACCGCTTTGAGTTCAACAACGCCTTCCGTGACCAGCTCGAGGACGCCGGTTTGGTTATCTCGGGTCTGTCGCCCGACGAGCGCCTGGTCGAGATGGTCGAGCTGCCGCGCGACGTGCATCCGTGGTATGTGGCAACCCAGGCTCATCCCGAGTTCAAGAGCCGCCCGACCAACCCGCAGCCGCTGTTCCGCGAGTTCGTACGCGCTTCGATCGGCCAGCACGAGGGTGTCGACCGTCTGCAGGTGACGCCCATGAACCTCGCTACGGACTAAGGGTGCCGGCGAATAAGGAACATACCGAAGCTACTCCCTCGTCGCTCGCCGTGGCGGCGGGGGAGTATCTCGATTACCTCGCGGTCGAGCGGGGTTTGGCGCGCAACACGATTGCGGCCTATCGTCGTGACCTGACGACGTACTGCGCCTATCTGGAGCGGGCGGGTATTGTGTCTTTTGAAGAGGTGACCCGTCGGGTCGTGGAGGGCTTTGTCGCCGACCGTCGCGATGGGGGCTATTCCGATGCCTCGGTGGAGCGTGCGCTTGCGGCCGTGAAGGGCCTGCATGCCTTTTTGGTGCGCGATGGGGCTGTGGCCCAAAATCCAACGGCGGCGTTGCGCCTGCCTAAAAAGGCTGAGCGTTTGCCGGAGTATCTATCGGTGGAGGATGTCTCGGCGCTGCTCGATCAAGACTTCCCCGAGGGCGAGATGGGCTTGCGCGACCATGCCATCTTGGAAGTGCTCTACGGATGCGGTTTACGTGTGAGCGAGTTGGTGGGGCTCGATGTGGGCGATATCCATATCGACGATGGCTTTGTGCTCGTTCGCGGTAAGGGCTCAAAGGAACGCCTGTCACCGCTGGTGGGAAGCGCGGCGCGAGCTCTGACGCTCTATGTAACTGAGGGGCGTTCTCGCTTGGCGGTCCATGCCCGCGGAACCGAGACCTCGGCGGTCTTTTTAAATAAGAACGGCCGCCGTCTGTCGCGCCAGGGCATCCATGCCATCTGTGAGCGCTACGGGCGCCAGGTGGGACTGGTGGGGCTCCATCCCCATACGCTGCGTCACTCCTTTGCCACCCATATGCTTGCGGGCGGCGCAGACCTCCGTGTGCTACAGGAGATCTTGGGACATGCCGATATATCGACCACGCAGGTCTACACGCATGTCGATCGTACGCAACTGACCGAGGTCTATCTGGCGGCGCACCCGCTGGCGCATCGTTAACACATTGCTGGCCTGCATATTTATAGGTATTCGGGGACGGGCCCCAGATTGCCGCGGCGTGCTTTTGCGCGCGCATGGGCAATCTGGGGCCCGTCCCATTTTTCGCCACTTGGCGTCGCGGTGGTGGGCCGCACGTGCCTTGGGTGGGGGAGTTTGGGGGCGATGTGAACGGCGTGTAAAGGGACGTAAAAATCGCCTCAAGGTCAACTTGAAGGTTGAGGTTCGCGGGCGTGGTTCTACAGGTGGCATCCCGCCTTTGCTGCAAACACAACATATTGTGTTTTCGAACATATGCTCGGGGGTGTTTTACAACATATTGGGGGTGGAATAGTGGGGCGGGGTGGGGGAAGGAGTGGGGAAAGGTGTTGAAAAATGGGGCGGTTCCCCATATTATTGATGACGTCGACAGGCGGGGTGGTTCCCCGCGTACGTGCCATCTGAGTAACCGAGGGGAGGGCGCACATGGGAATGACTGGTGCATACGAGCGCAATCTCGATGCAAAAGGTCGTCTGTCCCTGCCTGCACCCCTTCGCGAGGAGCTTGGAGAGCACGTTCGCGTGTTCAAAGCCCTGGATGTCGATGCTCTGTACGTGTTCTCTGCCGAGGCCTTCGATAAGTGGGTCGAAGGACTCTTCGCGGGTCGTGAGGGCCACGAGGGTTTTAACCCGCGTGACATCAACGACCAGAAGCTCATGAGGGCGATCAACAAGCGCACCACGTCGATGGATGTGGACAGCGCCGGTCGTATTGGTCTTTCTGAGTCTCTCCGCAAGCAGGCGAACCTCGACCGCGAGGTCACGGTTGTGGGCAACTACGACCACCTTGAGGTCTGGGACCGCGCTACGGCCGATGAGGACGATGACGACGAGGCCCTGCTGGACCTCTTCTTCTCGTAAGGGCAAGGCACGAGTAACGGATGGAGCGTGGGATCTTGACACAAGAATATCGGCATGAACCTGTCATGCTCGGCGAAGTGCTTGAGTCGCTGCAGCTTAAGAGCGGCTCCGTTGTCTGCGATTGCACCCTTGGCGGTGCCGGTCATTCGGTAAAGATGGCCGCGCAGGTAGGGGAGACGGGTCTTTTGCTCGGCGTCGATCAGGACGACATGGCCCTCGAAGCCGCTGGCGCCCGTCTGGACCGCGAGGTTCCCGGCGTACCGCACCAGCTGCTGAAGGGCAACTTCGGCGACTTGGACGAGCTGCTTTGCTCGGCCGAGGTGCCCGGGGTCGATGGCTTCTTGTTCGACTTGGGCGTTTCGTCACCGCAACTCGATATCCCTGGCAGGGGCTTTTCGTATAACGAGGACGCCCCATTGGACATGCGGATGGATCCGGGTAACAACACCTTAAACGCAGCTGAGGTCATCAACACCTATAACGAACACGACCTCGCCCGGATTCTACGCGTCTACGGCGAAGAGAAGTTCGCCTCGCAGATTGCGCGCGAGATCGTGCGCCGCCGCGAGCAAGAACCGATCGAAACCACCGGCCAGTTTGTCGAGATCATCAAGGCTGGAATACCGGCTGCCGCTCGTCGGCATGGCGGACACCCGGCCAAAAAGAGTTTCCAGGCCATTCGCATCGAGGTCAATCACGAGCTCGATGTGCTCGAACGAGGGCTTGACGCCGCCACCAGGTGGCTCAACCCGGGCGGACGCATCTGCGTCATCTCGTATCACTCGCTCGAGGACCGTATCGTAAAGAATCACTTTAAGGAAATGAGCCAGGGGTGCACGTGTCCGCCGGAGATTCCGGTGTGCGTGTGCGGCAACGTGCCGATACTCAAGGTCATCACCCGCAAACCCCTGGTTGCCCAACCCGATGAGGTTGCGCGCAACCCTCGGGCGAGATCAGCCAAGATTCGCGTGGCGCAGCGCCTATAGCGTAACGCGCGCGATATTGGACCTCCCGCTCGCACTATAAACGAAGCTTAAACACACTACCAACGTACTCGGGATGGGAGGCGGCATATCATGGGCTATAACACCTTAAACGCAGCACTCGCCTATGATATGAACGCCATGCCCGCCTATCGTGAGGCACCACAGGCCCCCGTTGCTCCCCGCGAGCAGCGCGCGCCGCGCTTTGATGTCTACACGGGCGCGGGCCGTCAGGCAAACCAGGCGGTAAGCCCGGTTTTCATGAGCGTTCTTAAAACGTTTTGCATCATTGCGGCCATCTTCATGACGATCGGTGTCGCCCGTGTGGCGCTCGCCGGCGTTACGGCCCAGGTGCTCAACAGCAACGCCGAGCTTACCAACACGCTCGAGAAGGCGACCGATGAGAGCTCCGACCTCGAGGTCATGCACTCGGTCTATGGCGCCGACACACGCATTCGCGACCTTGCGGGCGCTTATGGCATGGTGGAGCCCAGCGAGAGCGTTACACTTGATTTTTCGCAGGATGCAGCCGCGGGCGCCAATGCAACCGCGACCGCTCAGTAACAAGACGGTAGCTGAGTATGACAAATGACTATCGCCACGGTCCCGATGGGGGCCGTGGTTCTGGACGTCCCTCATCGCGGGGACGTTCTGGTTATCAAGGAACGGGTCGGCCATCTTACAACGCGGGGCCGTCCCGTGGCAACGACCCCGCATCGCGACTTCGCGGTTCGGGTGGTCCTCAAGTGCATAACACCAGGTCGCGCAAGAACTCGTCGACCGAATGGCTCACGGGCACGCCGCTGCCTCGTCGCAACGTCGTCATGGGGTGCATTGGGCTCGGTTTGGCTGCGGGCGTCTATCGCCTTGCCGACTATCAGATCGTGAACGCCGGCAAGCTGCGTGAGCGCGCCGATGCGCGCCGCCTTCTTGCCCAGACGCTCTATGCCAAGCGCGGCACCATCTATGACCGTAACGGCAACGTGCTGACGTCTTCGGTCGAGTGCCGCAATATCGCCGTGAACCCGCAGCTGGTCGAGGATGTCGACAAGACGGTGTCGGCGCTGGTCAAGGCGACGGGCATCGATAAAAAGACCTGTCGTAAACTCGTTGAGTCCGATGGTACCTGGGTGTATATCAAGCGTCAGGTGGACGAAGACGACGCTGCGGCGCTGGAGAAGAAAAACCTGCCCGGCGTGCTCTTTGAGCAAGCCATGAAGCGCGTGTACCCTTACGGCAACCTAGCCTCGCAGGTGCTGGGCGTGGTGAATGTGGACAACGACGGCCTGACGGGTCTGGAAAAGCAATACAACAAGCTCTTGACCGGCACGAACGGTTCTCTTGTGCGCGAGCGCGCGAGAGATGGCAGCTATATCGCGGGCGGCGCCTATAAAAAGGTGGCTGCGGTCGACGGCGTTGATATCGTGACGACGCTTGACGTCAATATCCAGCGTGCGGCAGAGTACGCCCTGGCCGAGGCGGTCGAGAAAACGAAGGCCAAGAACGGTTCGGCCCTTGTGACCGATCCTACAACGGGTGAGATCCTTGCCGCCTGCTCGTACCCGACGTATGACCAGACCGATCTGGAAAATGCCAAGACCGAGGATATGAACCTGCGTCTCGTCACCGATGCCTATGAGCCCGGCTCGGTCTTTAAGACGCTCGTGGCGGGCACCGGCTTTGATTTGGGCGTCGTGCGCTCGAGTACGTCGTTTGAGGTGCCGGCGAGCATCAAAGTGGGCGACGATACCGTCACCGATGCCGATAAACGCGACTACGCCATGACCATGGATGTGCGCGAGATGATGCGCCGTTCGTCCAACGTGGGCTTTGTCCTGGTGGGGCGCAAGATCGGCGCCGACGACTTTGCCGCCTATGTGGACAAGTGGGGCATCGGACACAGCTCGGGTGTCGATTTTCCGGGAGAGAGTCTGGGCATCGTCAAGGAGCGCGACCAGTATGATGGCGCCACGCTGGGCTCGATGAGCTTTGGCCAGGCACTGTCCGTCTCGCCGATTGAGATTGCGCGTGCCGTGGGCGGTATCGCCAACGGCGGCGTGATGATGACCCCGCACTTCTATAAGTCCAGCAAGGGCGATGAGAAGGATTGGGGAGAGGGCGAGCGTGCGATTTCGCAGGACGCTGCCGCGCAAGTGACGTCGTGCATGCAGACGGTCGTCGCCGAGGGCACGGGCGTCGGCGGCGCAGTGGATGGCTACGATGTGGCGGGCAAGACCGGCACGGCCGAGCGCGCTGACGAGAACGGCGGATATCTTAAAGAGAACTACATGTCGTCCTTTATGGGTTTTGCGCCGGCTCAGTCGCCCAAGGTGCTGTGCTACATCACGCTTGATGGAACGCCGAGCGGTTCGGACGCCGCTGCGGTGCCATTCCAGTCCATCATGGCCAACGCGCTCGATGTACTGGGTATCCCGCGCACAAAGTAGGGGGTTACAATCTTGGGCGTGGTCCATTGTCCAATCTGAGGGGTGTTCACATGCCCTGCACCACGTATGCGTGGCACTGGGATACAATACGCCGATAGCATTATTAGGTTTACAGGGGAGCAGCAATGATAGAGATCGCCGTCAACAACCTCGCGGCCGCAACAGGGGCCCGAACCGTGACGGAAGGAGCCGATCGTGTTTGCCGCGGGTGCGTTATCGACTCGCGTCAGGTCGAGGAGGGGACGATCTTTGTCGCCTTCCCGGGTGAAAACGTCGACGGCAATGATTTTGCTTCCCGTGCCGTCCAGTCGGGTGCCGGCGCCGTAGTGATGACGCGTGAGCCCGAGGCCGAGCTGGTCTCGCTGGCGCAGGACAAGGGCTGTGCCATCTTGCTGACCGATGATCCCGAGGAGTTTCTGCTGCGTTTGGCGCACACGTACCGTCTGGAGCTTGGCTGCCTGGTCGTTGGTATTACCGGTTCCATCGGCAAGACGACGACCAAGGACGTGCTCGCCGCTGTGCTCGCCAAGCGCTATCGTGTCTGGGCCACCAAGGGCAATTTCAATAACCTGATCGGCATGCCACTCACGGTGCTTTCCGCTCCGGCCGATACCGAGGTCCTGGTGCTCGAGATGGGCATGAACCATTTCCACGAGATCGAGCGCCTGTCCCAGTCCGCCAATCCCAACCTTGCCATCGTGAGCAAGATTGGTACCTCTCATATCGGCATTTTGGGTAGCCGCGAGAACATCGCCCGCGCTAAGGCCGAGATTGTCCAGGGTATGTGCGCCGCTGGCGACTTCTTGCCGCTGCTGGTTTTGGGCGGCGAGGACGACTTTACGCCGTTCATTCGCGATACGTTCGCCCAGCCTGCTGGTATCGACGTGATGCTGGCCGGCGTCTCGGACGATGATGAGGTCCGTGCCCGCGACGTTCGAGTTGATGACGAGGGCCGTCCGGTCTTTACGCTCGATTTTGGTCAGGGCGAGACAATCGATACCATGCTTGCCATCCCCGGCGTGCAGTCCGTCCCAAATGCCGTTAAGGCCGCCGCGGTTGCCTATCGCCTGGGCGTGACGCCCGAGCAGATCGATGCTGCCTTTAGGGGCCTCACGATCACCGGTCACCGCCAAGAGATCAAGCGCGCCAAGAGCGGTGCCCGCGTCATCGACGATTCCTATAACGCCAGTGCCGAATCCATGGCTGCTGGCCTCGATCTGCTGTGCTCGCTTTCGTGCACGGGGTCTCGCATGGCGATCCTGGGCGAGATGGGCGAGATGGGCGATGAGGCTCCTCGCATGCATGAGCTCGTGGGCGCCTATGCCGCCGCCAAGAAGCTCGACATGCTGGCGTGCGTGGGTGGTGAGCTGGCCCAGCTTATGGCCGATGCCGCGCGCATGATGGGCATGGACGAGGACCGCATCCAGGTGTTCTCCGATTATCAGCAGGTGCTCGACCGCATGGGCGGCGCGCTTGAAAAACATGATGTTGCACTGGTCAAGGGTTCCCGTTTTGTTGAGCTCGACCGCTTTGTGGAAGGTGTGTGCTAGCCCATGTTCGGCAATCCCTCGTATCCAACGTATCAGGCTTTTTTGGGGCTTGGCATCGCCGCTGCCATTGCGCTGCTGCTCATGCCGTGGTGGATCAAGCTGCTCAAGGTCGAGGGTATCGGCCAGCAGGTTCGTGCCGACGGCCCCAAGCGTCATTTGGTTAAGCAGGGAACGCCCACCATGGGTGGCGTTGTCATCCTCGTCGCGATCTCGCTGACCTGCCTGCTGATGGGCAAGCTCACCACCGAGCTCGTGCTCGTGCTGCTCGCCACGCTGGCGACCGGCGTGCTGGGCCTGATCGACGACCTGACCTCCGTTACGCACGGGCGCTCGCTCGGTCTGACGCCTCATGCCAAGATGATCGGCCTAACCATTATCTGTGTCACCTTTACGGTACTTGCCGTCAACTGGTGCGGCGTCGCCCCCGAGATTCGTTTTCCCGGCGGCCTGACGATTGACCTCGGTGTTCTTTCGACCACCATCTGCGGCCTTTCGTTCCCGTGGCTCTACATTGTCTTTTGCTGGCTGATGATCGCCGGTCTTTCTAATGCCGTGAACCTGACCGATGGCCTTGACGGTCTTGCTGGCGGCACCTCCATGATCGCCATGCTCGCCATGGCTGCCATGGCGTTTTTGCACGGAGACGTGAACCTGTCCATCTTCTGCACCGCGTGTGCCGGTGCCTGCTTGGGCTTTCTGTGGTTCAACTGCTATCCGGCGAGCATCTTTATGGGCGATACCGGCTCGCTTGCCCTGGGCGCCGCGTTTGCCTGCACGTCCATCATGACCAACACCGAGGTCGTCTCCCTCATCATCGGCGGCCTGTTTATCGTTGAGACCCTGTCGGTCATGATTCAGGTTGTCTACTTCCACTTTACGCACAAGCGCGTCTTCCTTATGGCGCCCATCCATCATCATTTCGAAAAGAAGGGCTGGGCCGAGACCAAGGTCGTCATCCGTTTTTGGATTATCGCTGCGGCCTTTGGTGCCGTTGGCCTTGCTTTGTTCTTCCAGTTGGGATAGTGGTCTTTCATGCCTCTTGCTGATGTCTTTAGCCTGCTCGTTTTGGGTCAGGGCAAATCCGGTCTCGATGTCGCCCGCTGGGCGCTGGCACATCCCGAGCGCGTAAGCGCCGTTACCGTGTATGGCGGCGGCACCTCTGAGCCCAATGACGCCACGCGTGCGCTCGAGGCTGCTGGTGCGTCGTTTGTCTATGGGACCGAACAGGTCGAGGGCGCCTATGACGTATGCGTGACGTGCCCGGGCATCTCGGAGTTCTCGGGCTTCTTTAAGGCCGGGCGCGAGCATGCCGCCCAGATTATGGGTGAGCCCGAGTTTGCCTATCGCCTGTCGCCCGATAACTGGATTGCCATTACGGGTACCAACGGCAAGACGACTACCACGTCGCTGACTGATTATCTGCTCAAGGCTGCCGGTGAGGCCAGCGTAGCTGTCGGCAACATCGGCGAGCCGCCGGTCAACGAGATTGACGGCCGAGCTCATAACGAGTGGTTTGTGGCCGAGCTCTCGAGCTACCAGATTGCTACGACCGCCGAGCTTCATCCTCGCGTGGCGGTGCTGCTCAACATCACTCCCGACCACTTGGGCTGGCATAAGAGCCATAAGAACTATGCGCTTGCCAAGATCAAAATGTTTGACAATATGGTCGATGACGATCTGGTGGTTGTCGACGTCGAAGACGCCGGCATTCACGAGTTCGATGAGTACATCTACACGCCGGGTCGTCGCATCTGCAAGGTTGCCTTTGACGAGCCTGAGGGTGAGGATGCCGCCTTTGTGCGCGATGGCAAGATGATCGTGCGCCTGAAGGGCGTCGAGACCCCGCTCATCGCTACATCCGAGCTCAAGATCTCGGGCCATCACAATGTTATCAATGCCCTGTGCGCTGCCACGGCTGCCCTGGCAGTCGGTGCCGATGTCGATGGTGTCTGCCGCGGTCTGGCCTCGTTCCAGCCGCTCGAGCACCGCGTGGAGCCGTGTGGCGAGATTGACGGCGTGCGCTACGTCAACGATTCCAAGGCGACCAACACCGATGCGGTCGAGAAGGCACTGACGGCATTTCCCGATGACGACGTGATCTTGCTGCTCGGCGGCCATGATAAGGGCACGCCGCTCACGGACTTCGCACGCGTCGTTATGGACAACGTACGCTCGGTCGTCTGCTTTGGCGATGCGCGCGAGCGCTTCACCGCCGCTATGGACGAGGCCGATGTCGATGGCGATGTGGATATCGCTCAGGCGGATGACCTGCGCGACGCCGTGGACGTTGCCCGTTCGCTGTCGAGCCGTGGCGATGTGATCTTACTTTCTCCTGCCTGCTCTTCGTTCGATGAGTTTTCGGGCTATGAGGAGCGCGGCCGCGTGTTTAAGGACTATGTGGCCCAGCTTGCCGCTGCGGCGAAATCGCAAATGGAATAGGGGTTGCCGGTGAGAGAGGAGAGCCCCCGACAAGGTATGAGGAGGCCCGACTCGGACCGTGCTTCCTCGCGGCGCAGCACACCGCGTTCCGGTCGCGGCGGGCAGACGTTTAGCGAACGCTATATTGCCGGCGTTCCCGCCCGTATCATGCGCCCCCGTTTGATATTCATGGCCTGTCTGTTTACCTTGGTGTGCTTTGGCCTGCTGATGGTGTACTCGGCGTCTTCGGTCGAGGCGCTGCACGAGAATGGCTCGGCGACGTTTTTTCTGGGTCGACAGGCCGCGTTTGCCGTGGTCGGTGTTCTGGCGCTGATTGCCATCGTGCGCGTTTTGCCGGACAGCTGGTTTGGGGAAGACGTGCTTAGGATCTTCCTCATAGGCATGATAGGGCTACTGTTTCTGGTGTTCTTGGTGGGCAGCGGCAGCCGTGGCGCCACGCGCTGGCTCAACATCGCCGGCATTCAGTTCCAGCCTTCCGAGTTTTTAAAGCCATTTGCCATTGCGTATTCGGCCATCATGCTTGATCGCTTTTTTTCGCCCGGTGGCAACATCAACGAATTCCTTCGCAAGATGGGCATCTACCTGGGCATTTCACTCTTTCTGATCTTTATCCAGCCCGATTTCGGTACTGTCCTGATCATCCTGTTGACCCTCATGTGCATGGCATTGTTTGCGGGTCTCGACCCCAGATTTATCATCGGCGTGCTAATCTTCGGCATTCTCGTGATCGTGATTGCGCTTGTCGCAGAGCCGTACCGTATGGTGCGTATTCAGGTTGCCTTGAACCCTTGGGCCGACGAGTATGGTGACGGCTATCAGGCCACGCTTGCCATCATGGCCTTTGCCTCGGGCGGTCTGTTCGGCCGTGGCATCGGCAACTCAACCATGAAGTACTCGTATCTGCCCGAGGCGCACAACGACTACATCCTGGCCATCATTGGCGAGGAAGTCGGTTTTGTCGGAACCGTGCTGTTCTTCTTGGTGTTTGCGATGCTGATCTACTCGGCGTTTCGCATTGCCGAGCAGGCGACCGATCGTCGGGGCGCGCTCATGGCGTCTGGCTCCGCGGTCATTCTCGCGGTGCAGTTTTTGATTAACGCGTTGGGCATCCTCAACGTGTTTCCCATGACGGGCAAACCGTTGCCGTTTATTAGCTACGGCGGTTCGTCGATTATTGTGTCGCTTATGCTTGCCGGATTGATCCTGCGCGTTTCGTACGAGAGCGCCCGTCGCGATGAGTACGACCGTCGCCGCGAGAGCTTTGCCGTTATGGATGAGAGTACCGCCGGCGTAGCTCATGTGCGCGGTGAACGACCTTCGCGTAGCGGCTTTACCGTTCTGGATGGTTCTGCATCCGAGCCGGCAGCTCGTCCACGCCCGCGAACGGCTCCGCAAGGTCGTCCGCAGCGTCCCAGCTCTCGCAACGCGGGCGGCGGATATAATCGAATCGATTTGAACTCGGACCCGTCGGCGCGTCTGCGCACCGACGACCAGGGACCGCGTGTACGAAGGGACTACCATGACCGATAAGATGACCGTTGCTATTGCAGCCGGCGGCACGGCAGGACACATCAACCCCGCGCTCGCCTTGGCCGAAGAGCTGCGTGACCGTGGCCACCACGTTGTGTTCGTGGGCCAGTCGCGCAAGCTCGAGGGTCGTCTGGTCCCCGAGGCTGGGTTTGATTTTGTGCCCATTACGGTCACGGGCTTCGACCGCTCCCGTCCTTGGACGGCGCTGACTTCGCTGTGGCGTGTCAACAAGGCCAAGCGTGCGCTCGCCAGTCATTTCTCAAAGGTCGGTAAGCCCGATGCCGCCATCGGTTTTGGTGCCTATGTCGAGGTTCCGCTGCTGGGGTGGTGCAAGGGCGCAGGCGTCCCGTATCTGCTGCATGAGCAGAACTCTGTTCCGGGCCTGGCCAATAAGATGATGAACTCCCACGCCGCCCGCGTGTGCATCTCGGTGCCGGCAGCGCGCTCGGTCTTTGAACGCGAAGGTGACCCTGACCACGTGCTCCTGACCGGCAACCCCGTACGTCGCTCGGTGATCGAGGGCGATCGCGCTCGCGGCCGCAAGGCACTTGGCGTTCCCGAGGACGCTACGCTGCTGCTCGTCTTTGGCGGTTCACTTGGCGCCCAGCACCTCAACGAGCGCGTGGTCTCGCTCAAAAACGAGCTGCTTTCGCGCAAGAACCTCTATGTGTTGCATTCGACGGGTGCCGACGGCTTTGAGGAGACCGAGCGCGCTTTGGCGCTGACGCCCGAGGAGGCGAAGCGTTACCGCGTCCAGCCTTACATCGACAACATGGGCGATATGCTGGCTGCTGCCGATTTGGTGCTCTCGCGTTCGGGCGCATCGAGCGTGGCCGAGATCGCTGCACTCGCCGTGCCTTCGGTGCTCGTGCCGTACCCGCATGCGACGGCCGACCACCAAACCACCAATGCCCGTTATCTGGTCGACGCTGGGGCCGGCGTGCTCTGCGCCGATGCCGATATCGACGGTTCTGCCTTTGCCGATGAACTGCTGCACCTGGTCGATGACGCGGCGGCGCGCGACGCCATGCGTCAGGCGGCGCGTGGTCTGGCTCAGGATAGGGCCGCCGCTCTTCTGGCGGATGCGGTAGAGGGTTTGCGTTAGTTAGACGGGATATCGTCGGTCGCCCTCGCGCTGATGCGGTAGGTGCGGTACAGTTAACGGGTTACAGGCAGTGTTTACGCAAGGAGTACACGAGCACATGGCTGATTCCCAGACTGCAACCTCCGCGCCCGAGTTTAAGAGCGCCCACTTTATCGGTATCGGCGGCGCCGGCATGAGCGGCATCGCCCTCGTTCTTCACGAGCGCGGTTATGCCGTTACCGGCTCCGACCTTAAGACGTCACGTTATATCCGCCAGCTTACCCGCGCTGGTGTGAAGGTGCATGTGGGCCATGAGGCCGCCACGATCGACGAGGTCAAGCCCGACGTGGTTGTTGTCTCCACCGCTATTCCGGAGTCCAACCCTGAACTCGTGCGCGCTCGCGAGCTTGGTATTCCCGTGTGGCCCCGTGCCAAGATGCTCTCTGCTTTGGGCCACGGCTACACCACCGTCGCTGTTGCCGGCACGCATGGCAAGACCACCACATCTTCGATGTGCGCCACCATGCTCGACCGCATGGGTCTGGATCCGAGCTTCTTGATCGGTGGCATCGTCGAGGGCTATGACACGAACGGCAAGAACGGCTCGGGCGACTACTTTGTCGCTGAGGCCGACGAGTCCGACAGCTCCTTCCTGTTCCTGAACCCCAACGTGGTCATCGTGACCAACGTCGAGGCCGACCACCTCGATCACTACTCGGGTATCGAGGAGATCGAGGCAACTTTCGCCAAATTCATGAGCCTGGTGGGCGAGGACGGCACCGTCATCGTCTGCGGTGAGGACCCGCATCTGGTAGAGCTCGCCAAGTCGACGGGTCGTCACGTGCTTTCCTACGGCTTTGCCGAGAGCAACGACATCGTCTGCATGCACCCGGATGTCAAGGGCATCCAGAGCGATTTTATCGTTCGCTTTGAGGACGGCACTGAGCACGCTGTGGAGATCAAGAGCAATCCCGGTCGCCACAACATGCTCAACGCCACGGCGGTGCTCACCGTCGCCCATGTCCTGGGCCTTGACATCGACGCCGCCGCCAAGGCGCTCTCGAGCTTTGAGGGCGTCCGCCGTCGCTTTACCCACGTGGGCGATATCGATGGCATCACCGTGGTCGATGATTACGGCCATCACCCCACCGAGATCAAGGCGACGCTTGCTGCTGCTTCGTCGCTGGGCTACAAGCACGTCGACGTCGTGTTCCAGCCGCACCGCTATTCGCGCCTGCAGGCCCTGTGCGACGACTTTGCCGATGCATTTGCCAATGCCGATAAACTGCTGCTGATTGATGTGTTCTCGGCTGGCGAGATGCCCATTCCGGGTGTCACCTCTAAGATGCTCGCCGATACCGTGCGCGCCAAGCATCCTGGCAAGGAGGTCGTGTACTGCTCCAGCCGTCTTGAGCTCAATCAGGAGCTCGAGCAGATGGTGGGCGAGGGCGACCTGCTGCTCACTATGGGTGCCGGTGACGTTACGACCGTCGGTCCCGAGTTCATTGAGTATCTGACTGCCAAGAAAGACGCTTAAGTCTAATGGGTCTGTTTAACGCCGTCATGGCGCTCTCGGGCATGATCGACACGGATGTGATCGAGGACGAGCGCCTTGCGCGTCATACGAGCTATCGTATCGGCGGCAAGGCCGACCTCTTTGTGACGTGCCATAGCTATCATGCCCTCCGCCGCGCCGTGGCGGTGCTCGATCGCGAGCAGGTGCCGTGGGTCATCATCGGCAAGGGCTCCAATCTGCTGGTTGCCGATGGCGGTTATCGCGGCGCCGTCATTTCGCTCGGACGTGAGTTTCAGCGCACGGTTGTTGCCGATGACGGTTGTACGCTGACGGTCGGTGCGGGCGTGATGTTTGCGCGCCTGGTCAACGATGCCCTGTCGCGTAGCCTCTCGGGCCTTGAGTTTGCCGTTGGCATCCCTGGTTCGGTTGGCGGTGCGATATCTATGAATGCCGGCACACGGACCGAGTGGATTGGCTCGCTGGTTGAGGATGTCGTAACGTTTGACCCGGCATCCGGTATCAAACATTATGCGGGGTCCGAGATCACTTGGGGCTACCGCGAATGTAGCCTTCCCCGCAATGAGATCATCCTCGAGTGCGTGCTCAAGCTTAAACTGGCGCCCAAGGCCGACATTCGCGAGCGCATGGAGCGGTACCTGACGAGGCGCAAGCGTACACAGCCCATGGGTCGCGCATCCTGCGGGTCGGTCTTTCGCAACCCGCCCGATGCGAGCGTGGGCAAGCTTATCGAGGATTGTGGATTAAAGGGTTTTTCGATTGGCGGCGCGGAAGTTTCGCCCGTTCACGCTAATTTTATCGTTAATAACGGAACTGCCTCGGCCGATGACGTTGCCGCGGTTATCAGACATGTGCACGGAAAGGTGAGGGAGGCGTATGGCATCGAGCTCAGACCGGAAGTTAAATTCCTCGGCTTCTAGAGCATCGAAACCCACCTTCCGCCGCGCCGGAGGGCGTTCCGGCGCGCCTGCCAAACCTCAACGCAATACCGTCGCGCACTCTAAGTCTGTCGGGCATGCTCGACAGACCAGTCGTCCGGTCGTCGGCTCGCAGCTCGGTAATCGTCCGGCCGCAAAAAAGTCCTCGCGTCCCTCGGTGACGTCAAAGCCTGTTATGGGCGCCAAGCCTGCCCGTCCCATGGCAACTCCTAAGCCACCGACGGGAACTAAAACGCTGCGTCCGGGTCGCACGCTGGGCGCATCGAAACCGCGCTCGCTGACATCGGTGCCGGCTACCGCCAAGAAGCCTTCGGGTAAAAAAGGCGTCAACCCGTTGTCTTCACTTGGGGCGATGGCAAATAAAACATCAGACGCCGCTTCTGTCGTTACAGGCAAAGGCAAAATCGTGGGCGGCGTTCTGGCCGTCTTGGCCGTGCTCGTCGTCGTTGCCATCGTGGTGATTAACTCTGGATTGTTTACCGCCACTGATATTCAGATTCAAGGCAGCGAGCATGTGACGAAGCACGATGCTATCCAGCTGATCGATTTGCCCGAGGGAACGTCGCTTTTTAACGTCGATCCCGACCAGATTACCGAGGACCTCAAGCAGAACCCGTGGGTCTCGGGCGTGGATGTTCAGCGTCAGTTCCCGCATACGCTCATCATTACGCCTATGGAGCGCAAGGTCATCGCAATTGCCTATATCAGCTCCGATGACCTAGCCTGGGCCATCGGGGATGATGACACCTGGATCGCCCCGCTGTCGACGTCGGTCGAAGTGGACGACCAGGGCAACGTCATCACGACAGGGCAGGGCTCAAATACCCTGACCGGCATCGATGCCGCACTGGCGCTCGCTAAGCACTATGGCGCGGTGTTGCTGACTGATGTCTCGGCGGATGTCGCTCCAGTTTCCGGCCAGGCGGTGAGCTCCAAGGCCGTTAAGGCCGGCCTGGATTATGTGCGTGGTTTTTCGAGCGAGTTCTTGGGACAAGTCAAGGATATTTCCACGCCTTCGGTCGAAGCCATCTCGGCAAACCTCAATAACGGCATTGAGGTGTCGCTGGGCGATTCGGACGATATCGCCAAGAAGGAACGCGTAGTCACCAAGTTGCTTTCGCAGGTAGAGGGCGTAACGTATATCAATGTGCGCTCTCCGGGCAACTACACATTTAGGAATGCTCCGACCTCATAGCGCTGGTTGATGCTTTGTTGAGTGGCCATACCACGCCGTTTATCTGGTTTGTTTGGTTTTCACGGTCAATTATTTGACTGATACGTTCATAATGTGCAACCATAATACGGTTTACCTTTGCATTTACTTTCAACCTGAAGGTTAATGTGCGCAGGGGTCGACCCATGCTATGGCTATAACCTTTGTTCGGAGGACCGACATGCACGAGACAGAGATCAACAACTACCTTGCCGTCATTAAGGTGGTCGGCGTCGGCGGCGGCGGTACCAACGCGGTCAATCGAATGATCGAAGAGGGCATCCGCGGCGTCGAGTTTGTTGCCATCAACACCGATGCTCAGGCACTCGCGATCTCTGATGCCGATATCAAGGTGCACATCGGCACCGACCTTACCCGCGGCCTGGGCGCCGGCGCCAACCCCGAGGTTGGCCGCAAGGCTGCCGATGAGTCCCGCGACGACATTGCCGAGGCGCTCGCTGGCGCCGACATGGTGTTCATCACCTGCGGCGAGGGCGGTGGCACCGGTACCGGCGCTGCTCCCATCGTTGCCGATATCGCGATGAACGAGGTCGGCGCACTGACCGTCGCCGTCGTGACCAAGCCCTTCACCTTCGAGGGCCGCAAGCGCAAGAAGAGCGCCGAGGAGGGCATTAAGACCCTCTCCGATTGCGTCGATACCATGATCGTCATCCCCAACGATAAGCTGCTCGACATCGCCGAGAAGAAGACTACCATGCTCGAGGCCTTCGCGATTGCCGATGGCGTCCTTTCCCAGGGCACCCAGGGCATCACCGACCTCATCACCGTCCCCGGTATCATCAACCTGGACTTCGCCGATGTTAAGACCATCATGAAGCAGGCCGGTACCGCCATGATGGGTATCGGTACCTCTTCTGGGGATACCCGTGCCGTCGACGCTGCCCAGCAGGCCATCTCCAGCCCGCTGCTCGAGAGCTCCATCGATGGTGCCACACGCGTGCTGCTCTCCATCGCCGGTTCCAAGGACCTGGGCATCCAGGAGATCAGCGACGCCGCCGACGTTGTCGCCAACGCCGTCGACCCCGAGGCCAACATCATCTTCGGTACCGTTGTCGACGAGTCCCTGGGCGATCAGGTGCGTATCACCGTCATCGCTACGGGCTTCTCCGACTCCAACGTCAACCGTCAGGACGAGCTCTTTGCTGCTCAGCAGTCTCAGAGCAAGGCCGCTGCCTCCGCTGAGCCGCAGCGCACCGCTCCTGCCACGAGCCCGGCTCAGGCCGCTCCGACCCGCAACGTCGGTGGCACCGAGCTTCCTAACTTCGGCAACGATCAGTTCGAGCTTCCCGACTTCCTGAAGCGCGGTAGCTTCTAAGTCGTTCTTTGCATTGTTGTGCGCAGGGGCGTGTCCGTATGGACGCGCCCTTTTTATTTCGACTTTGTAAACTAGAACCTCCAATCTCTTTACGTTCCCTTTACGATTGCCTCCAGCGCAGCAGGTATCCTTTTAGAGAAGTATGACAGCCGTATAAACGCGGGCTGTAGCGGCGATGCCGCGGTACTTGTGTTATTAGGAGGCTTTAGTATGGCAGCACGTGCGGACAAAGTTTCGCGTGTCGACCATGATGGAGTTACG
The DNA here is from genome assembly GCA_018377855.1 of Collinsella sp. GTDB lineage: Bacteria > Actinomycetota > Coriobacteriia > Coriobacteriales > Coriobacteriaceae > Collinsella. The sequence goes on from JAGZYM010000011.1 coordinate 24,503, forward strand.
TTGGTGGAGGGCGCGACATCCGATGTTCGCTTTGCCTTCACCGAGCGCGCCGGTGGCGTTTCCGAAGATGCGTACTCCTCACTCAACTTGGGCTCGCATGTTGGCGATGACCCCTTTGCTGTTCAAGAAAATCGTCGTCGTGCGCTCGAGGCTATGGGTGCCGCCGAGTGCGAGCACAACCTGCTCGTTCCTAATCAGGTCCATGGTGATCATATCGTTGCGGTGACCTCGAACGGCGCCGATGACCTTGAGGACGTTCGCGAGCAGATTGCCGAGGGCTGTGATGCCATCGTCTGCACGGCGCATAACGTGCCCGTGCTGCTCTGCTTTGCCGACTGCGTTCCCGTGGTGCTGGTGGCCCCCGGCGGATTTGCCGTGGTGCACTCCGGTTGGAAGGGCACGATTGCACGTATTTCCGCCAAGGCGTGCCAGGCGCTTTGCGATGCTGCCGGTTGCGATGCGAGCGACGTTTCCGCCTATATCGGCCCCCATATCTTGGGTGACGAATATGAGGTATCCCAGGAACTCATGGATCGCTTTGCCGCCGAGTTCTCTTGCATCGATGCGAATACCTCTCGCATGCTTGATCTTTCCGCTGCCATTCGCGAGGCGCTGGTAGATGTCGGTGTCGACGCGGATAATATCGTGGATACCCAGCTTTCGACCGTGCGTCAGAACGACCGCTTTTATTCCTACCGTAACGAGGACGGCACCTGTGGGCGCCATGCTGCGATCGGCGTGATGCTATGAGAAAGATCGTATCGGTTCTGAGCGCCGCTGTGCTTACGCTTACGCTGTGCGCCTGTTCTTCGGGATCTTCGACCTCTTCCATTACCGTGGCCGGCTCCACGACCTGCCTTCCTATCGCCGAGATTGCGGCCGAGGGCTTTAAGGAGGAGACCGGCATCGACGTGCTCGTTTCCGGTTTGGGTTCTTCCGCTGGGATCGAGGCCGTCAGCGCCGGCACGGCCGATATCGCCAGCTCCTCCCGTGGACTCAATGCCGACGAACAGGATCTGGGCCTGACTCCCATCGTCATTGCCCACGACGGTATTGCGGTCATCGTGAACGACGACAACCCCGTCGATAACCTCTCGACCGAGCAGCTCCGCGATATCTACGCCGGCAAGATTACCAATTGGAAAGAGGTCGGTGGCGAGGACCTGAGGATTCAGGTCATCAACCGAGACGAGGCGTCCGGTACGCGCGAGGCCTTCCGTACCATCGTGATGGATGGCACGCCGTTCGATCGCCGCTCGGCTGTTCTTTCGGGTACGGGCCAGGTGCGCGACGTGGTATCTCGTTCGCGTGGGGCCATCGGCTACATTTCGCTGGGCTTCGTCGATAGCCTCAACGCCAAGACCTCGGTCAAGGCCGTCTCGGTCAATCATGTTGAGGCGTCCGAGAAGACGGTCGCGAGTGGCGGCTATCCCATCTCGCGCGACCTTTACTTCTTTGTGAAGGGTGTGCCTTCGCAGCAGGCGCAGGATTACATCGACTATGTGACGTCCGAAAAGATGGACAAGCAGATTCGCGAGGCGGGCTTTATTCCCGTCACCAACGACGAGAAGGGGAGTGAGTAGCATGGAAGCACAGGAAAACTCCCAGACTGAGCAGAATGTTCAGACGCCCAAGAAGCGCGAGCTGGCGCTCGTATCGCGCAGTACCTATATCAAGGAGAAGGCGCTGCAGTGGATCTTCTTTGCCTGCGCGTTCTTGGCGGTCGTTACCGTCATCCTGATTTTTGTCTTTACCACGTACTCGGCGCTGCCCGTCTTTACTGACATCGGTCTGGCTGACTTCTTTAGCTTTACGTGGGCGCCTTCCGAGGGCCACTACGGCATCTTGTCGCTGCTTGCTGGCTCGGGTCTGGTGACCGTCGGTGCGCTCGCCATGGGCGTGCCGCTGGGCGTGGGTACGGCCGTTTACCTGGTCGAGATTGCCAGCAAGCGCGTGCGCAAGCTCATCAGCCCCGCCGTTGACCTGCTGGCGGGCATACCCTCCATCATCTACGGCTTCTTTGGCATGATCATCATCCGCCCGTTTATCGCACAACTGACCGGCGGCCTTGGTTTTGGTGCGCTGACGGCGTGGTTTGTGCTCGCCATCATGATCGTCCCTACCATCACCACGCTCACCATCGATGCTCTCAATTCCATTCCCATGGGCATTCGCGAGGCATCGTATGCCATGGGCGCCACAAAGTGGCAGACCATCTATAAGGTCGTGCTACCTGCCGCGAAGCTGGGTATCGTTGATGCCATCGTGCTGGGTATGGGCCGTGCCATCGGCGAGACCATGGCCGTGCTCATGGTCGTAGGTAACGCCCCGGTTATTCCCGACAGCATTGCGAGCCCCATCTCGACGCTCACGAGCCAGATTGCGCTCGACATGAGCTATTCCTCGGGTCTGCACCGCTCGGCTCTGTTCGGCATGGGCGTGGTCCTGTTTATCATCTCCGCCATGCTGGTGGGCATCGTCCGTCTGATTTCCAAGAAGAAGAGGGGGTAGGCTATGTCCGATTCCGTTGACACGACGGTCGATACGACCTCGTCGCGCGAGCGCATCAAGCGTGCCCTTTCCCACGGTAAGAAGGGCCGTATCAACAAGGACCTGTCAAACAAGATCATGCTCGGCGTGTTCCGCGCCGCGGCCTACATCACCACGCTTGTGCTGGTCGCTATCATCGCCTACGTGGTTGTTAATGGCTTACCGCATATTTCGCTCGACTTTATCTTCGGTTGGCCCCAGGGTGTCAACGCCGAGGGCGGCATTTGGCCTACGATTGTCTCGACCATCTACGTGACGGCGCTCGCCATGCTTATCTGCACGCCGATCGCTGTGCTGGCAGCCGTCTATCTGGCCGAGTACGCCAAGCAGGGCAAGGTCGTCGAGCTCATTCGCTACGCTGCTGACGCTTTGGCCTCGGTGCCCTCCATCGTTATGGGCCTGTTTGGCTACGCCTTGTTTGTCGAGGCTATGGGCATGGGCCTTTCGATGGTCTCGGCCGCTCTGGCGCTCGCGCTCTTGATGCTTCCCATCGTCATGCGCACCACCGAAGAAGCCATTCGCGCCGTTCCGCGCTATATCCGTTGGGGCGCGTACGGCCTGGGCGCTACCAAGTGGCAGGTCGTCTCCAAGATCGTGCTTCCTTCGGCCTTTGGCCGCATTGCCACGGGCATCGTCCTTGCCATCGGCCGTGCCATCGGCGAGACCGCCGTGGTGCTCTACACCATGGGCCAGGCCATCAATCTACCTATTTCGCCGCTCGATTCCGGTCGTCCCATGACCGTTCACCTGTACCTGCTTGCCAACGACGGCATCAACATGAACGCAGCCTACGGCACCGCGCTCTTGCTGATGGTGATCATTTTGGCCTTCAACCTGTTTGCGCGCTTCCTGTCGCGCAAGCGTCGCTAGTTAAGGAGTCCCATGTCCGTTTATCAGTCCGCTCCCGCGTTGGAGCAAGCGGCCATTACGGCCAAGGATTTCAACTTTTGGTACGGTGACTTTCATGCGCTGACGGGGCTTGACCTCAACATCGCCAAAAACGCCATCACCTCCTTCATTGGCCCTTCGGGCTGCGGCAAGTCGACGTTTTTGCGCTGCATCAACCGCATGAATGACCTGATTGAGGGCACGCGCGTCGAGGGCACCATGACGCTCGACGGCAACGATATCTATGCCGAGGGTGTCGATCCGGTCGATCTCCGTCGTCGCGTGGGCATGATCTTTCAGCAGCCCAACCCGTTTCCCAAATCCATCTACGAGAATGTCGCCTTTGGCCCTCGTCTGCAGGGCGTGACTAGCAAGAGCGACCTCGATGACATCGTGGAAGAATCGCTCAAGCGCGCCAACCTCTGGAAAGAGGTATCCAATCAGCTCAACAAGGATGGTTTGGCGCTCTCGGGCGGTCAGCAGCAGCGTCTGTGCATCGCGCGCGTGCTTGCGGTGCAACCCGATGTCCTCCTGATGGACGAGCCCTGCTCCGCCATCGACCCCACTTCCGTCTCTAAGGTCGAGGATCTGATGGCCGAGCTGGCGCCCGAGATGACGATTATCATCGTCACGCATTCAATGCAGCAGGCAGCTCGCATCAGTGACTACACCGCGTTCTTCTTGCAGGAAGTTGCCGGCGAGCCCGCTACGCTCATCGAGTATGGTCAAACCGACGCGATCTTCACCAGCCCGGTGGACTCGCGGACGGAAGACTATATCACCGGCCGCTTTGGCTGATCGGTGCGACTAGTCCCAAGCCGATCGGATCTGGTCCGGTGCGTATTCACTGTGCGGGCGGCATGACCGCACCCAACTGATTGGAGTGAACCATGCGCAAACTGTTTTCCCGTCAGCTCATCGAGGCCCGTCACGAGATGCTGAGCATCTACGAGGCCGTCGATCTGGCCCTCCACGATGCCGTGAAGGCCTATGTGACCGACGACCGCAAGCTCGCCACCAAGACCAAGAAGCGTACGCTTTCGATTGACGCACGCTGCGCCAACCTGGAGGCCGTCTGCTACAACCTGATTGCCACGCAGTCACCGGTCGCCTCCGACTTCCGCTTGCTGCAGACGATCATCTACGTCGACTTTAACCTGCAGCGCATGACCGATAAGGTTCGCCAGATTTGCCGCGCCACGCGTCATATGATCAAGGCCGACATCTCGCTGCCCAAGGAGCTTGTCGGCACGGTCGAGGCCGAGGCTGAGGCCGTCTACCAGGTGCTGGGCTCTTCGCTTTCTGCGCTCGTCACCAACGACATGTCCATCATCTGCAACTTGGCCGTCGAGGACGAGCCAGTGCACGCCGCCTACGAGAAGTTCTTCCGCACCTTTAACCGCATGGACACGGGCGATTTTATGGACGACGACAGCAACTATGACGACCTGCGCCGCGCCATCATGGTATCGCGCTATCTCGATCGCATCGCCTCGATTTCCATCGATGCCGCCTGCCGTCTGACCTTCCTGTTGACCGGACAGCGTATGACTGCCGGTGATATCGCCTGCACTGATGAGGATGAGCTCGAGAGCATGCGCGTGCCTTCGGGCGAGGGTGTTATCATGAGGCCCGCCGTCGATGCACGCTACGTTGCCAAGGTGCCCGTTAACGAGGTCAGCGAGGGTCTTCGCTACCTGCTCGATCATCTTGAGGATGAGGACGATGGCGAGGACGACGAGGAGTAAGTAACCCCGTTCGTCGAAAGATTGTAAATACCTAAGTGAGCGCGGCCTTGCACATGCGGGGCCGCGCTCTTGCGTTAGCATGGGACTACTTGTTTGGCTGTCAGCGGAGGCGATTGGCAATGGATAACTATTTGGACTTGATGCGCGCTCGCCGCGAGCAGATTCTGGAACGTTTTTATGCGGCGCTCGATCGCGCGGGCCGTCCCCACGACGCCGCGCGCCTCATTGCCGTGTCCAAGACCGTTGGTGTCGATGAGACCGTTGCCGCCATCCAGGCGGGGTATCGCCATTTTGCCGAGAATCGCCCGCAGGAGCTGGTTCGCAAGCTCACAGGTTTGGCGGAGCATCCGGAGCTGCCCGAGGTGCGCTTCGATATGATCGGCAACCTGCAGACCAATAAGATCAATGCGGTGCTGGGCTCAGCCGAGCTGATTCACTCGGTGGGTTCGCTGCATCTGGCGCAGGCGATCTCGAGCCGTGCTGCCCGCAAGATTGAGGCAGGCGAACTCGCCGGCCCCCAGCGTGTGCTCATTGAGGTCAATGTGAGTGGTGAGGAGTCGAAGGGAGGCTTTTCGCCCGATGAGATTCGCGCCACCGCGGGTGAGCTTGCGGAACTTGAGGGAATTTGCGTACAGGGGCTTATGACTATGGCGCCCCGGGGGAATAAGGATGTGGCACGCCGCACCTTTGCGGGGCTTCGTGAGCTGAGGGATGAGCTGGAGGCGGCGCATCCCGATTTGAACCTGCCTGAGCTTTCCTGCGGCATGAGCGAAGACTTTGAGCCAGCCCTTGAGGAGGGCTCTACGCTCGTTCGCCTGGGCAGGGTAGTATTTAGCCCGGAGTTTGCAGTAAAATAAGGCTCTGAAGTGCGCACTGATTATCGGGGCGCCTGCACTAAACCGCGAGAGGACACAACCATGGGCTTCCTTGACGAGATTAAAAATAAGATGCACCTGGGCGGCCAGCAGGGTTACGACCAGGGTTATGGCCAGGACGACGACTACGGCTACGATGATGGCTATGACGATGGCTATCAGGGCAACGGCTACAGCGGTGCTTCGGGCGAGGGCTTCTACACCCAAGACGAGCCGAGCAACGGCCTGCTTGGTCAGACGCGCCGTGGTGAAGCTGAGTCGGTTGCCGTGTATACACGCTCCGGGCAGCTGGTCGGCGATGACTCCCGCCATGCCACGACGTATAACCCGCCTTCGCGCTCGCAGGACAGTGTTGCGAGCGGTTATCGTCCTGGTGCCTATGACACGCCGTCGAGCTACGCCGAGAACACCCGCGCCCGTGCCGCCGCTGCGCCTGCGCCTGCACCGAGCGATGCCTCGGCCTATGCGAGCAATATCATCAACGCCACACCGCAACTGCCGGCCTATGTCCTGCGCCCCGAGAGCTATGACGACGTGGAGACCGTGGTGCGCCGCGTTCGCACCAAGCAGCCTGTCGCACTGATTTTTGTGGGCGTACGCACCGAAGTTGCCAAGCGCGTCTTGGACTTCTCTTACGGCTTTGCCTGCGGTCTGGGTGCCACGGTCAAGGAGGTGGGCGACCGCGTGTTCATGGTGCTGCCCGCCGGTTGCGAGGTCAAAGATTCCGATCTCAAGAAGCTTCGTGCCGACGGCTACCTTAAGTAAAGACAAGACGAGGAGATTCCCATCAACATCTACACTATCGTCCAGCTGGTCAATACGCTGTTCAACTTCTATTCCACGCTCATTGTCGTCTACTGCTTTATGACGTGGATTCCCATGAAGCAGGGTGGTTTGCTTCAGGATATTGCCGCGGTGCTTGATAGCGTGTGCGGTCCGTGGCTCAACCTGTTCCGTCGTTTCATCCCGCCGATGGGCGGTATCGATTTTTCGCCGGTCGTTGCGATTATTGCGTTGCAGTTGGTGCAGAGGCTGGTTCTGCAGCTTCTTATAGGTATACTCGTGTAGAACTGTCTTAGTAACTTACGTCGGGCGTGTAGCGCCGAGGCGATGAAAAAGGAGACTTGTTATGGCTATTACCCCTGCAGACATCCAGGCTCAGACTTTCTCTGAGGCCAAGCGTGGCTACGATCCTGCTGAGGTCGACGTCTTCTTGGAGACGCTGTCCTCTGAGGTTGACGCTATGCTCGCTAAGATCGTCGACCTTAAGGGTCGTCTGACTGCTACCGAGCAGCAGCTTGCCGATGCGCAGGCTCAGCTTGCCCAGGCTCAGGATGCCCCCGCCCAGGCCGTTCCTGCCGCCCCCGTGGCTGCTCCCGCCCCTGACTTCTCCGCTCAGGAGCGCCAGATTTCCGCTGCCCTGATCGCTGCCCAGCAGACCGCTGAGACCATCGTCAACGATGCCAATGAGAACGCTGAGCGTATTCGCAACGAGGCTGACGCCAAGGCCCGCGAGGTTATCCGCCAGGCTCTGACCGAAAAGCAGGCTGAGCTCGAGGAGATCGATCGTCTCAAGGCTTCTCGTGAGGAGTTCAAGGCCGAGTATCTCAAGCTCATCCAGCACTTCATGGACGATGCCCAGAACTCCTTCCCGGCCGACCTCATGGCCTCCACGCCGGTCGGTTCTGCCGCTTCTCCTGCGGTGACTGTTCCCGCCGAGCCGCTGCCCGTCGCTGACCCGGTTGTCCCCGTGGCCGATCCCTTCGCCCCGATCGACAACTTCGCTGCCGACGACCTGGACTAACATTCGGCCTACAATTTAGTGCCTAGAAAGGACCCGCAGCTTGCGGGTCCTTTTTTATGACTGTACCGGGGCGCGCAACATAAAAAACCGAGCCCTGCACATAGTGGCGCAGAACTCGGCGAACCGGTGAGCGGTCAAGGATAGGTTTTAGGGCATGTCCCAAAATCTACTTGAGGAGGAAGTCGGAGAGGGGAATGGTACGGGCCTCGCGATGCTCGGAATCGGCGATGTGGTCGGCAGGATATCCGCAGACGAGCATGTGATAGGGATAGACGCCCTCGGGCAGGTTGAACTGCTCCTGTGCCACCTCGGGCTTAAAATGGCATACCCAACACGTTCCCAGGCCCTGCTCGGTGGCCTCCATCATCATCTGATCGCACACTATGGACGTATCGATTTCACTGGAATTCATCTGGTCATACGGGCGCACCCAAGCGTCTTCGGTAACGCTACAAATAAGGAAGATGAGCGGAGCGCCAAAGATAGATCCATCACGAGCAAACCGAGGCTGACAAGCAGCAGCCTTCTCCAGAAGCTCAGGCGTATCCACCACCATCACACGAGAAGGATGATTATTACAAGCAGAAGGAGCAATCCGCCCAGCCTCAACAATGGCATCCACCACAGCCTGCTCCACAGCCCGATCTTCAAACTCACGACAAGAATACCGACCCCGAGCCAGATCCAAATAACTCACAACCAAGCCCTCCAAATTCAGTGTATCAACCCAAAGCAAAACAAAGGGTACCCAAAGCCCGATCCAGCCAAACGTTTAAGGCGGTCCCAAAGTTCCCAATCGGGCTCAAAGGCCCTGTCAACAAAAGCCTCATTGCTTTCAAAGTATCAGCCAAAGTTCCCAATGGTGGTACGTAAGGCGAAGGGCCGGCCCCGGTTTGCTTTCGAACGACTCTGCAAAGCAGCCGGAGTGAGAAAGCAAACCGTGGCCGGCCCTTCGCCGCCGGGACACGTACCCCCAATTAACTGTTCTTCATGACAATCGAATCCACAACATCGGCCACATTCTCGCAGCAGTCGGCGCAGTACTCCAGGAAGGCGTAGACGTCACGCCAAGCGATGACCTCGAGCGGATCCTTGCCGTTAACGTGCAGGTTGCGCATGGCGTTGATGTAGAGCTCGTCGGCCTCGGACTCGATGGTGTTGATCTGGATGACCAGCTCGCGCAGCGTTTTGGACTTGCGGTAGTTGGGAAGCTCGACCATCAGGTCTTTCATGGCGCGGCAGGCGTCAGTCACCTTGTGGGCGATGACGATGGCGTCGGGATGGATGCTCTGAATGTTGGTGAAGTAGACGCGCTGCACGACGCCCTCAATACGGTCGAGCACGGTGTCGAGCGCGCAGCTCATCAGATCCAGATCCTCGCGCTCGAGCGGGGTGATAAAGGCGGTGAGCAGGGCGTCTTCGAGCTCGTGGTGCTTCTTGTCTGCCGCATGCTCAATCGCATGCATCTTATTGAGCATGTCGTGAATCTGCGCGGGATCGAAGTTCTCAAAAATCTTGGTGAGCAGCTCTGCGGCCTGGACGGCGAGGTCGGCGCAAGCGACGTAGTTGTCAAAGTAGAACGAATCGGGTTTCTTTGCCATGGGTGGGTCCTTTCGAGGCGAAGACGGGTGGGCGAAGTGTTGCGGTCCGGATGGACGTTCGGTTTGATTAGAGGAACATCATGAACAGCTTGGCCATGACAAAGCTGATGAGTCCGCAGGCGGGGAAGGTGAAGAACCAGGTGAACATCATGTCCTTGACGACTCCGAAGTTGATGGCCGAGAGGCGCTTGACGGCACCGACGCCCATGATGGCGCAGGTCTTGATGTGTGTGGAGGACACGGGGATGCCGGTAAGGGTGGCAAGCAGCAGGTTCGCGGCGCCCGCGAGGTCGGCGGAGAAGCCCTGATACTTCTCGAGCTTAACCATGCTCTGGCCGACGGACTTGATGATGCGCTCACCGCCCACGCTGGTACCGATACCCATAGTGGCCGAGCACAGCAGCATAATCCAGATGGGGATGCCGGCATCGCCGACGCTGGTCTGGCCGTTTGCGAAGGCCACGCCTAAAAAGAGCACGCCGATGAACTTCTGTCCATCCTGCGCGCCGTGCATAAAGCTCATGGCCGCAGCGCTCGCGATCTGAGCGTATTTAAAGAAGACATTGGCACGTCGCCTGTTGGCGGCGGCGAAAAGAATCGAGACGAGTTTGCACAGGACCCAGCCCATGACAAAGCCCAGGCCGATGGAGAGCGCCAGGCCGTAGATGACCTTCATCCACTCGTGGACGTTGACGCTGCTCGCGCCGCCGAGGGCGATAGCGGCACCGGTCAGGCCGGCGATAAGGCTGTGGCTTTGCGAGGTGGGGATGCCAAAACGCGACGCTGTGGCGCCGTAGACGACGATGGAGAACAGGGCCGCGCACAGGCAGGCGAGCGCCATGGTGCTGTTTCCGCCAAAGTCGACGATATGCGAGATGGTATTGGCGACGCTCGCATTAAAGTGCGTCATGATGAGCACACCGAGGAAGTTGAATGCGGCGCTCATGAGAATGGCGGCGCGGGCGGGCATGCAACGCGTAGTGACGCAGGTCGCGATGGCGTTGGGCGCGTCGGTCCATCCATTGACGAAGATGGCGCCGAGCGCGAGGATCACGGTGACGGCAAGGACTGGGTTCGACACAATTTGGCCGAGGAAGGTTGAGAACGTTACGTCCATATATGGGCTTTCTCGAAGTTTGCAGGCACGTTACAAAAACATGATAAATCGTATCACCTCCTGCGGGTTTCTTTACCGAGTTCTGATGGGAGAAGTGAATTTTTTGGCACTAATATTGAATATTAGCCCTGTTGACCGCGGGTGTTCTTTTTGCTAACACACCATGAGGACACGTGTGCGTGCCCCAACATCCCAAAACCACAGTCTGTTCGCTTTACAATATGCAAACATGCGTTCGATAATAGGAGGCATGGAATATCGACAGACAGATGGCAAAACTCGGCGCGTGCACAAGCAGTATGTGGACGTCGTGGCTCGCATCCTCGCGGGCGGACAGGTCGTGCCGGTCACCGTCTGCTGGGTCGACGGTCGTTGCTTTACGATTGACGAAATTATCTCGACCACCGGGTTTGGCCTGATGGTCCACGGCATCCGTACGGCAACCTATAAGGTGCGTTTTGGCGGGCACGCGACCGAGTTGTATCTGGAGGACCAGACGCGCGAGCGGGCGGACGGCTCGCAGGCACACGTGATGCGTTGGTGGGTCTGGGCCTTTGATCGCACGCTCGAGGGCGAGCGCCGTAGGTAAGGACGTACGGCATTCGGGTACAATGACAGGAATCTTGTCAGCTACTGCGCTGTCGCGGCGCTTTTGAAAGGACGAAATTATGAACGATATTCAAGGCTATCAGAACGGCCCCATCGAAACCGGCGCAAGCCGTGCCAAGGAGATGTCGCCGCGTGCGTATAATCTTGCCATGTCTGCCCTCATCTTCTTGGGCTTTTGTGCCATGGGCGTCGGTGCTTACTTTACGAGCACCATGTCGTTTGCGCGCATGATGATGAGCGGGGCTGCCCTACCGCTGGTTTTTGGCTCGTTTATTTTGACCATCGTCGGCATGGTCATGATGTCGGCCGCCGCCAGCAAGCAGTCCGTGGGCCTGTCCCTTGTGGGCTACGTAATCTTTGCGAGCACCTTTGGCCTGACCGCGTCGTTTGGCCTTGCCAACTACGACCTGCCCACCATCAACACTGCCTTTATCGCCACGGCCGCCATCACCTTTGTCTTTGGCGCCTTGGGCGTGACGTTCCCCAAGTTTTTCCAGCGCGTATATGGCATCGGTTTTGGCATTCTGCTCGCTACTATTCTGGTTGAGATCGTGCTGATGTTCATGGGCGTCTCACAGACCATCACCGATCTGATCGTGATCGTGGTGTTCGCCGGCTTTATTGGCTACGACACCTATGTTGCCACGACGGTGCCGCCTACGCTGCCCAACGCCGTGCTCATGGCGTCCAATCTGTTCGTGGATATTATCAACGTGTTCCTGCGCATTCTGAACATCCTCGGCCGTCGCGACTAGTGGCGAATTGCGGCGGTGCTTGCCGTACGTGCAAATCGATGCGAAAGGCGGTCCTTCGGGGCCGTCTTTTTTGTACGCGGCGGGGTATCATGGATGGGAAAAGCCGATAGCGGCAGAGACCGAGAAAGGTGACCACTTATGGCAGACGTCGACAACAGGAACCGTAACCGCAGGTCCAACCGAGCGGGTCAGCCCAATCCCAAGCGCGAGGCCCGTGCCAAGGCCGCCGAGCGTCACGTGGCAACTGTGTCCGAAGCGTGCGCCAAGGATATCGAGCGTTCGCTTGCCGGCGTGTGCGAGTTCGATGGTATGCCTGCCGGTTTTGTCGCGGCGATGAAGGCCAAGGTTCAGAGTGCTGTGGCCGCCGAAGAACAGGTTGCCGAGGACGTCGAGGGCGCGGAGGCTGCCGAGACCGAGACGGCGCCCGAGACCGAGGCAGCGCCTGAGCCTGCCGAGGAAATCGCCGAAGCTGAGTCCGCGCCTGCTGAGGAGCCCGCTCCGGTTCTGCCTGAGGTCACCGTGCTCGATGCCTCCGCCACGCAGGCCATCCTGGACAACGGTCGTGGCTATGCGCAGTTCTGCGACATGGCCGTGCTCGCCTTTGCCTCGTTCACCAACCCGGGCGGTGGCTACATCCAGGGCTATCTGGGCCAGGAGGCCACGCTGTGCGCCGATTCGTATCTGTACAACGTTCTCGATAAGCAGCGCAAATGGTACGGCGAGAACCGTCGCCGCAACATCAACTGCGAGCTTTACCGCAACCGTGCGCTGGTGGTGCCTGCGGTGCGCTTCGACCGCAACCACGTGCATGCATACGCCGACGTGATCGTGGCCGCCGCGCCCAACGTTAAGCGCGCCCGCCAGGAGTATCGCGTGAGCGACGATGCTCTGCTGGACGCCCTGCGCGACCGCATTCGCTTTGTGCTTGCCATCTGCGACGAGCTGGGTCGCGAGAAGCTCGTACTGGGCGCTTGGGGCTGCGACAACAACGGCTTTGACGCCGAGGCCGTGGCCGAGCTCTTCCGCAAGGAGCTCGCGTCGGGCGACTTTAAGGTCAAGCAAGTCTTCTTTGCCGTGCCTTCTACGCGCTGGGATGAGGATTTTGCCAAGTTCGAGCACGTGCTGGCAAACTTCCCCGAGCGCAACGAGGAGTCCTATGCCCAGGTTGCCGCTCGCGCTGCGGCAGCTCGCGCCGCCGAGCAGACCCAGGCTGCTACCGAGGATGATGAGGACGAGGACGATTGGCGCAAGTACCTGTAATTGGTACGTGCTGACAGATGGGTCGAGCCGGCGGGAGAGGCTGCTTCCGTCGGCTTTTTACTGAGCGAGGGGCTTACGATGAAAAACGTTCTATGCTTTGGCGACAGCAACACCTATGGTTACGATCCGGCGGGCATGCGCGACGGCACCGCGGTGCGCTATGCGCAGGATGTGCGCTGGTGCGGCGTGGCCCAACGTGACTTAGGCGAGGGCTGGCATGTAATTGAAGAAGGCCTCAACGGCCGCACGACGGTACGCGACGACATGTGCCATCTGGACACCAATCTTAACGGCATCCGCGCACTTCCGATGCTGCTCGAGGCCCATAAGCCGCTGGACGCCATTGTGATCATGCTGGGCACCAACGACTGTAAGACGGTCTTTAACGTGACAGCTTCCGATATCGCCCGTGGCGCCATGGCGCTGATTCGCGCCGTCCGCGCGTTTCCGTGGACCGACGCTGCGCCTTGTCCGCGCATTCTGCTGATGGCGCCTATCAAGATCAAGCCGCAAATCGCCGATGTATATATGACCGATTTTGACGAGCGTTCCGTCGAGGCCTCGGAGCATTTTGGCGAGTACTACGCACATGTGGCTGAGCAGTTTGGCTGCGACTTTTTGAATGCCGCCGACTTTGCCGAGCCGGGCGATATCGACTATCTGCATATGATGCCCGAAAGCCACGAGAGCTTGGGACATGCCGTGGCGGCCAAGCTCCAAGAGATGCTCGGTGAGTAGCACGGCCCCAAACCACCGCAAAGGTGCCTGTCCCCTTTGCGGTGGTTTGGGCTGCGAATCTTAATACTGCCACATGTGATTGACGGGGCCGGAACCTTTGCCCATGTCAAAGCCGGCGGCGAGGGCGCCCGTTAGGTAGGCCTTGCCCGCGTTGACGGCGTCGGCAAGATCCATGCCCTGCGCCAGCGCGCAGGCGATGGCGGACGAGAGCGTGCAGCCGGTGCCGTGTGTGTTGTCGGTCTCGATGCGCTTGTGGCGGAACCACGTGGTGAGTGGATCTCCCAGATGGTTGCCCTCGTCATCGAGTGGCGCGGGTTCGGCCAGTACATCGTTGGCCTCGTTGACAAGATGCCCACCCTTAACGAGGGATGCGCAACCAAAGCGGCGGGTGAGGAGCATGGCAGCATTTTGCTGCGTGCGCTCGGAGTCGACCTCGTAGTCGAGCAGGGCCATGGCCTCGGGAATATTGGGCGTGATAACCGTCGCTAGCGGGAACAGGCGGCGGGTGAGCGCCTCGGCGGCATCTTCGGCAATCAGCCGTGCGCCCGAGGTGGCTACCATGACGGGGTCGACTACCACGTTTGTCGCGTTCCAAGCGCTCAGGCGGTCGGCGATAACCTCGATAATCTCGGCAGAGGAAACCATGCCAATCTTGACGGCGTTGGGGCGGATATCGTCAAAAACGGCATCGATCTGTGCCGCGACAATATCCGGGGAGATGTTCTGCACGGCGGTGACGCCCAGGGTGTTCTGTGCGGTGATAGCGGTGATGGCCGTCTCGGCATACAGGCGGTGCGCCGTGATGGTCTTGATGTCGGCCTGAATGCCGGCGCCACCGCTGGAATCGGATCCTGCGATGGATAGAACGGCAGGTACCTTACTGCGATCCATGTTCGCTCCCTTGTTCGGTCGGAATCAAATGGGTCTATAAGCCAGCATTATAAAGATGCCCGGGCCGACTCTATGTCGAACCCGGGCGGGCGATGCAATCTTTACGCAAATGCAAGCAAATGTTCACACGTCAACAATTGACAGGCACCGGCTCGCCGCCAGAAGCGGCCGCGGCGACAGGGCTAGTCCTCCATGCCGAGGTCGATCGTGGTGCCCTCGAAGATTTTGTTGAC
This sequence comes from Collinsella sp., assembly GCA_018377855.1. Taxonomy (GTDB): domain Bacteria; phylum Actinomycetota; class Coriobacteriia; order Coriobacteriales; family Coriobacteriaceae; genus Collinsella. Next base: position 39,572 of record JAGZYM010000011.1, read on the forward strand.
GGTGCGGACGGCGCACATCTTGCCACACATGGTGCAAGTGCCCTCGGTGGCGGCGGGGGACTCCTCGTAGCGCTTCTTGCCCGTAACCGGGTCGAGCGCGCACTTCCACATGGCGTCCCAGTCGAGCTTGCGGCGTGCCTGGCCCATCTTGTCGTCCATGTCGCGGGCGTGGGGCACCTTTTTGGCGATGTCGGCGGCGTGTGCGGCGATCTTGGTGGCCATGAGGCCGTCGAGCACATCCTGGGCGTTGGGCAGGCATAGGTGCTCTGCCGGTGTCACGTAGCACAGGAAGTCGGCACCGGAGCTGGCGGAGATGGCGCCGCCGATGGCAGCGGTGATGTGGTCGTAACCCACGCCGATATCGGTCACCAGCGGCCCGAGCACATAGAACGGAGCATTGTGGCACAGGCGCTTCTGCAGTTTCATGTTGGCGGCGATCTCGTCGAGCGCCATGTGACCCGGGCCCTCGACCATGACCTGGACGCCGGCGGCCCAAGCGCGCTTGCACAGCTTGCCCAGCTCGATCATCTCGGCGGTCTCGGTGGCGTCGTTGGAGTCGTAGAGGCAGCCCGGGCGGCAGGAGTCGCCGAGCGAAATCGTCACGTCGTACTCGTGGCAAATCTCGAGCAACTCGTCGTAGAACTCATAGAACGGGTTCTCGTTACCGGTGACCTCCATCCAGCTAAACAGCAGTGAGCCGCCGCGGCTCACGATGTTCATCAGGCGGCCGGTCTCCTTAAAGGTCTTGGTGACCGACTTGTTGATGCCGCAGTGAATGGTCATAAAGTCCACGCCGTCCTCGGCATGCGCGCGCACGACTTCGAACAGGTCGTCCTTGGTGAGCTTGACCAGCGGCTTTTCCATGTAGCCGATGGCGTCGTACATGGGGACGGTGCCTACCATGAGCGGCGTCTCGTCGATGAGCTGTTGGCGGAACTGGCGCGTCTTGCCCGAGTTGGAGAGGTCCATGATGGCGTCGGCGCCAAAGTCCTCGGCGATCTTGACCTTCTTCCATTCCTCGGTGGCATCGGCCTTGTCGCCCGAGATGCCCAAGTTCACGTTGACCTTGGTGGAAAGGCCCTCGCCGACACCAAAGGCGCGCATGCCCTTTTTGATATGCACGATGTTGGCGGGAATGGCGATGCGGCCGTCGGCCACGCGCTCGCGGATGTACTCGGGGTCGCGATGCTCGCGCTCGGCGACTTCCTTCATCTGCGGCGTGATCTGCCCGGCACGGGCGAAGTCGATTTGCGTGACGAGCTTGGGCTCGGTCTGTGTGCTCATTGGCACGGCTCCCTTCGTTGGCATTACCCATATCAGGTTTGCGGGTCAGGGCGGGCGCGCCCAATCTCAGCCTGCCGTCTTGTCCTGCAAGCTCCCCGTTTATGTGGTGGGCTCAAGTATAGCCTGAATGGGTACGATTGGGCCAACGAGCGTGCCTGTGGGGAGGCGAACATGGAAGACAAGCATCTATATCGAGAGACACAATGGGATGTATCGGCCGAGGAAAGCCGTGCGCACCATGGCCTTGTCGCGATTGGTTTTGCGGTGCTTGCCGTGTTGGTGATTGCCTTTTGTATTTGGACGTTCGGCGGTCGTGGCGGCGTCACCTGGGGGTTTGAAGCCGACGATGCCCTGCCGATTATGACCATGAAAGTTTCTGGTGGCAACACGGTTGCCGCACCGGGCGACTATTGGTATCCGCGCGACGAGTTTGTGCAGCTGCAGTTGAGCGGCAGGTCTATTCCGGGCGAAGAAATCGAACGCGTGACGTTTGATGAGGCACTCAAAACACTCATGGTGAAGCTCAAAGATCAGGGCGATGTGCCCACGACCATGGATATCGCTCTGACGGAGTGGCGTCTGGAACCTCCGTCGGGCGTTACGGTATCCGACGTAGAGCACGTTAAGATTACCTACCAAGATGGCTCGACGAGCGAGATTACAAAGGCCGATGGCTTGGCGGAGTAACGGGGTGTTTGGAAACGGCGGGCCTATTGTGCCTGCGCGTTCATGAATACCAGGGTGTTTTTGTCTGAAAGCTCGGGGATGTGCCGATAGCCGATGTTGAATGCGGTAAGTTCGCTTGCATCCTCGAGCTTGTTTTCTGCCATCCACCGCACCATGGAGCCGCGCGCCTTTTTGCTGGCGGTCGACCGTTGGATGGGCTTCCCGTTGCGGATACCCTCGCCAAAGAGGCATGTGACGGCCGTGGCGCCGCCTGCGAGGTGGGGCAGAACGGCTTTGGCATACTCTACGCTGGCGAGGTTGACGATCGTGGTGTTTGAGCCTGCCGGGGCGATAGCCCGCGCGAGCTTGTCGCTCCAAAACGCGTAGAGGTCTCGGGCACCGTCGACGACAAGCTTCGCGCCCATCTCCAGCCGATACGGTTCGACGGCATGAAAGGGACGAACGCACCCGTAGAGGCCGGAGAGGATCCACAGATGGTCTTGCAGCCATGCGAGCTGCGTGGAATCCATCACCTCGGGTGCCATGCTCTGGTATTGAATGCCGTGATAGGACATGACGGCAGGGGAGAGGTGACGGGCGAGTGCGGGATTGTCGAGATCGCCGCTTTTCAGGATGGGCCCGAACTCATGCAGGGTGTTGAGGCAAGGTCCCAGCAGTTTGTCACTCACGTTCCACAGCGCCTGCAGGCCGTCGCTGCCTTCATTCCGCTCGATATCTAGCAGTGCGCGGTGGAGGCGAGCCGTCTCGCGCACAAAGGGTGGGATGCCCAGGACTTCAAAAGCATCTAGGGCCGCGCGCATCTGCTTGGCGGGCGAAATGATGACCTGCAGCATGGACTCTCCTCTGCCAAAAAGGAAGTTGCGGTGGAATACGGTCTGTTTTGGCTGTTTATGGGCCAGTTTAGTCCGTATTTCACCGCAACTGATGAAGGGTTGGTTAGGCGCGCTCGAGGAAGGCTTTGTACCCGCGATAGGCCTCGTAGATATCGGCCTTGTTGGCGACCTCCCACAGGGCGTGCATGGACAGGACGGCAACGCCGGAGTCGATGACGTTCATGCCATACTTGGCCATGATGTAGGCAATGGTGCCGCCGCCGCCCGCGTTGACGCGACCGAGCTCACAGGTCTGGAAGTCCACGCCGGCCTCGTCCATGATGTCGCGGACGAGGGCCACGTACTCGGCATCGGCGTCGTTGGAGCCGCCCTTGCCGCGGCTGCCCGTGTACTTGTTAAAGCACAGGCCGCGACCCATAAAGGCCGCGTTCTTGGTCTCGAACTTGCCGGCATAGCCCGGGTCGAAGCCGGCGGACACGTCGGAGGAGAGCATGCGGCTGCGGGCGAGTGCGCGGCGCAGGGCCAGCGGGCTATCCTCGCCGGCGAGCGTCATGATCTCGGCGACGGTGTTCTCGAAGAAGCGGCTCGTCATACCGGTGGCACCCACGGAGCCGATCTCCTCCTTGTCGACGATGAGCGTGATGCTCGTGCGCTCCACGTTGGCGACGTCGATCTGGGCGAGCATGGAGGGGTAGGCGCAGACGCGATCGTCGTGGCCATAGCCCAAAATCATGGAGCGGTCGAGGCCCATGTCGCGGGCGGGGCCGGCGGGCACGACCTCGATCTCGGCGGAGAGGAAGTCCTCCTCCTCGACGTCGTACTGCTCCTTGAGGATGTCCAGGAACATCTGCTTGACGGGCTCCTTGGGGGCGTCCTTGTCGTCCCCATCGAACTTGACGGGACGACCGCCCACGATCACGTCGAGGATCTCGGCATCGACGGCGTCCTTGGCAGGCTTGGACATCTGCTCGCTCGAGAGGTGGATCAGCAGGTCGGAGATGGTAAAGACCGGGTCGTCCGCCTTGTCGCCGATATTGATGTCGACGGTGGTACCGTCCTTTTTGCAGATGACGCCCACGAGTGCGAGCGGGGAGGCTACCCAGTGGTAGCTCTTGACGCCGCCGTAGTAGTGCGTGTCGAGGTAGGCCATGTCGCCGGCCTCGAAGGCGGGATTCTGCTTAAGGTCCAGGCGCGGCGAGTCCACGTGGGCGCCCAGGATGTTAAAGCCCTGCTCGAGCGGGGCGGTGCCCAGGTTGACGAGCATAAGGTCCTTGCCGTGGTTGGCGGCGTACACCTTGTCGCCTGCCTTGAGCTCGCGGCCCTCGGCGATCACGGTCTCCAGGTCGACGTATCCCGCCTCCTCGGCCATCTTGATGCCGGTCTTGACGCACAGGCGCTCGGTCTTGTTCTCGCTCAAAAACTGCTTATAGCCGCGGCAAAGCTCCTCGAGCTCCTCGACTTGCTGTGGCGTGTACTTTTTCCATGCGCAGGGACGCTCCATGACGCAGGCTCCTTTCGGATCGATCGTGCTGGTTGATGTACCGTGAGCCATCGTATCACGCGCGGGCCCGCGGCGGCAGGGAAGCCTGATGTGCGGTGGCCGCGGGGCGGGGAGCGTGTAAACTGGTGTGAGCAAACCGTGCCCAGCCCAAAGCGAGGTATTCAATATGTCTGACAAGCGCCGCACCTTTGCCGTTATCGACGGCAACTCGCTCATGCACCGCGCCTTCCACGCCGTGCCGCCCACCATGAATGCGCCGGACGGCCGCCCCACCAACGCGATCTTCGGCTTTCTGAACATGTTTCTCAAGATGATCGATGCCTTTAACCCCGACGGTGTGGTCGTGGCGTTTGACAAGGGCAAACCGCGCGTGCGCATGGAGATGCTGCCGCAGTATAAGGCGCAACGCCCGCCCATGGACCCCGATCTGCATGCGCAGTTTCCGATGATCAAGGAGCTGCTCACCGCGCTCAACGTGCCGATTCTGCAGTCCGAGGGCTGGGAAGGCGACGATATCCTGGGAACCATGGCGCGCCTGGGTGAAGAGGCCGGCTGCGACATGCTGCTGGTGACCGGCGACCGCGACATGTATCAACTCGTGACCGAGCACGTCAACGTGGTCTCGACCCGCAAGGGCCTGTCCGACGTGGCGATCATGACGCCCGAGAGCGTGGACGACCTGTATCACGGCATTACGCCGGCGCTCGTGCCCGATTTTTACGGTCTAAAGGGCGATACGTCGGACAACATTCCCGGCGTACCGGGCATCGGCCCCAAAAAGGCGAGCGCGCTCATCGCACAGTACGGCAGCTTGGACGAGGTCATCGCGCATGCCGACGAGGTCAAGGGCAAGATGGGCGAGAACCTGCGTGCGCACATCGACGATGCGCTGCTGAGCCGCAAGGTCGCAACCATTCGCACCGATGCGCCCGTCGAGCTCGACTTTGACGAAACGTCCTTCCCGGCGTTTTCTGCCGACGAAGTGTCCGCGGCGCTGGGCACACTTGGTATCACCGCCATGCAGAACCGTTTCTTGGCGCTGGTCGGCGGCGAGGGCGGGGCTGCTGCTGCCTCCAGTGTGGTTGAGATACCTGCTATGGTTCGCGCAGCCGCCGGCGATGCCGACGCGCTTGGTGCCGTTGCGGCTGAGGTCTCCCGCGCGATTGATGCCGGCGAGTGGGTCGCCGCCGTGGTGGACGACGACAAGGAAGAGGGCGCGCTCTTTGGACTGACGCGCACGCTGTGGTTGGCGACGTCCAAGGGCCTGTTCGCGCTCGAGGAGGGCGACAGCTGTGCGGCGGCTGAGGTTGAGGGCTTCAACTTCGTTCACGGCGTGATTGCCGGCGTGCTCGCGCGTCTGTTTATGGAGGGTCGCGTGGCGAGCCCGGATATGAAGGCGCTGTTGCACGAGCTTTCGCCCGTCGATTCTTCTGAGCCCGAGCTCATGGATCCGCTCGCTACCGATTCCACGCGTATCTTCGATACCGTGGTCGCTGCCTATCTGCTGGATTCCGATCGCTCCGAGTTCGATGAGGCATATCTTGCCGATACGTATCTGCAGATGGCGCTGCCTGCGGCGCGCGGCGCAGAGGGTGCCGGTGAGGACGCTCCGGCGCCTGCCGCCCGTACTGCGGCTCTGACGCTGGCGCTCGTGGCACCGTTGCGCGAGTGCATGGCCCGTGAGAATGCCGCCAACGTGTTCGATGGCATCGAGATGCCGCTCGTTCCGGTACTTGCCAAGATGGAGCGCGCGGGCATGCTCGTGGACCCCGACCGTCTGCACAGTCTGTCCGAGGGTCTGGCGACCCAGATTACCGAGGTTGAGCGCAGTATTCGCGACCTGGCGGGTGACGAGACCTTTAATATTGGCAGTCCCATGCAGCTGTCGCACGTGCTCTTTGATGTGATGGGGCTTCCGACCAAGGGCCTCAAGAAGACTAAGCGCGGCTATTATTCGACCAACGCCAAGGTGCTGAGCGACCTTGCGCGTGACCACGAAATCGTGCGTCTGATCTTGGACTGGCGTGAGAAGTCTAAGATCAAGTCCACCTATCTGGACACGCTGGGCCCGCTACGCCGTGGTGACGGTCGCGTACACACTACGTACAACCAGACCATCACGGCAACGGGGCGTCTGTCCTCGAGCGACCCGAACCTGCAGAACATCCCGACGCGCTCGGAGCTGGGTCGTACCGTCAAGACGGCGTTTTCGGCAGGCGAGGGAAGCGTCTTTTTGGCGGTGGACTACTCGCAGATCGAGCTGCGTCTGCTGGCGCATCTCTCAGGTGACGAGCACTTGGTGCGCGCCTTTAACGAGGGCGAGGACTTCCATGCCGAGACGGCGGCGCGCGTGTTCGGTGTGCCGGTGTCCGAGGTAACGCCCGACCTGCGCAGTCGCGCCAAGGCCGTGAACTTTGGCATCGTGTATGGCCAGCAGGCCTACGGCCTGTCGCAGTCGCTGCATATCTCGATGGCCGAGGCACGCGACATGATCGACCGCTACTACGAGGCCTACCCGGGCGTGCGCACGTTCCTCGACAACGTGGTGGCACGCGCCAAGCAGACGGGCTACGCCGAGACCATGTACGGCCGCCGTCGTCATATTCCGGAGCTCAAGGCCAAAAACCCGCAACTCCGCGGCTTTGGCGAGCGCACGGCCATGAACCATCCCATGCAGGGAACCGCCGCCGACATCATCAAGATCGCGATGGCCCGCGTAAGCCGCCGCCTGGAAGAGGAAGGCTTTGCCGCCCACATGATCCTGCAAGTGCACGACGAACTGGACTTTGAGTGCCCCATCGACGAAGTCGAGCGCCTAACCACCATGGTCCGCGACGTCATGGAGCACGTAGTAGACCTCCGCGTCCCCCTAATCGCCGAAGCCAGCACCGGCATAACCTGGGCCGACGCTAAATAGGGAAGCATCCACAATTCCAAAGTAACCAAAACCAGAAGGGGGCTCCTTGCCAACAAGGAGCCCCCTTCATTCCAAAAAAATCAGCCAAGTATCTAGGCGCCAAGACGCCATCCAGGCGGCAAGCAAGTCACCGCAGGACCTGGTCGGGCGAGGCGGGTAAGTTTTTCGTAGATTCCGCACGAGCCGGAAAGCACTTAATGTGCTTTCCGAGCGAGCCCAGGACCTGACCGAACGAAAAACTTACCCGCCTCGCCCGGCCAGGTCCGACGAGCAACGTTAACGAGCCGCCAGGATGGCGTCGATGAGCGTCAGTACGCCCCCGTCGTTGTTGCTCGGAATGCGCCACTTGGCGTGCGCGTTCATGTGCTCCTCGGCATTGTCCACGATAAAGCTATGCCCGACGCGCTCCAGCATGGGGATGTCGTTGTAGGTATCGCCCACGGCGGCAGCATCGGCAATATCGATGCCCAGGTGCTCGCACAGGTGAGCGACGCCGGCGCCCTTGTCGACGCCCAGGTTCATAAAGTCGATCCACTCGCGCCCAGCGTTGGTGACGTAGAGTTTGTCCGAGAACTCGGGGCTATAGGTCTCGCGGAAAGCGGGCTCGGCGTCGTAGCCGGGGAAGAAGACCGAAATCTTGTTGGACTCGAAATCAATGCCCTCAAAGCTGTCTACGTAGTTGATTGTGTTGTAGTAGACGCTGATCTCGTCGTGGTATTGATGGTCGCGGGCAAGCACGTAGAACTCGTCGAAGCAGCACAGGACGGGGACAGCGCGAGGATCCTCCGAGGCACGGTTCAAGACCTGCTGATACAGCTCCACGTCAATATTGCTTTTATAGATATAGCTGCCGCGATAGATCACGCAAGCTCCGTTGTCGGGACAAAAGGCGAGGCGGTTCTTGATGCCCTCGAACATCTCCTCGAGCTTGGGGGCGGGACGTCCGCTGGCGGGGCAGAATACGATGCCGGCGTCGGCGAGCTTGTCCAGGCGCTCATCAAGACCCTGGGGCAGCACACGCTCGTCGGTCAGCAGCGTCTTGTCCATATCGACGGCGAGAATCTTAATGTTGCCGATGTTGGCGTCCGATTCGTAAGTTTGCATAAAAATGCGCCTTTCGTTTCGAGATTGTTTCAGACGTTATAACCATCAACTAGTAGTCGAGCGTATTTTCGCAGGAATGGTGCGTATTTGCACCACGCTTCACAAAGTAATGAAAAAACTTTTCAGAAATTTGAATTTGTCGCTTGTGCTGCGGGCACTTTAGCGTAATATAGCGACCATCGAAAACGGAGACGGAAAAACAACCGCTTACCGAGTAAAAGGTACCGTTTACGATATTTGAATTGCGCCCGGCGATACGTGAAAGGAGAGGCAGATGCAGTTCGTAAAGATCATCACCACTGCAGACAATGCCATCCGACGCCAGCGCGCAATTTCCCGACGACGATAACAATCGTCTCTGTCCGCATGGGGCGAATTGCCTCAACAGAGTCATTTTGAGGTCGTTGGGTTTTAGCATGACATTGCTGCATGTTTCTAGGGCATGTATGTGCTGATTTTTGCTATTTAACCTGATATTGCACGGTATATGACCTTGAAATGACTTGCAACTGACCGATGTTCTAACTAGCTACCAAGGGCGAAAGGAAACAGCCATGAGCAAGGAAAAAGTCGTTCTCGCATATTCCGGTGGTCTTGATACATCCGTATGTGTCAAGTGGCTCCAGGACGAGAAGAATCTCGATGTCGTTTGCGTCTGCGGCAACGTGGGCCAGGAAGAGACTGGACTGGATGCCAAGAAGCAGAAGGCGCTCGACCTGGGCGTTCTCGATTGCCAGGTGCTCGACCTGCGCGACGAGTTCTCCGATGAGTTCCTGACCAAAGCCATCGCCGCAAACTCCATGTACGAGAATAAGTATCCGCTGCTCTCCGCCCTGTCTCGCCCGCTGCTTGCCAAGAAGCTTGTTGAGGTCGCCCACGAGTTTGGCGCGACCTACGTCGCCCACGGCTGCACTGGCAAAGGTAACGATCAGGTCCGTTTTGAGGCCGCCGTCAAGGCCCTCGACCCCGAGCTCAAGGTTATCGCCCCGGTTCGCGAGTGGGACCTGAAGTGCCGTCCCGACGAGGTCGCCTATGCCCACGCCCACAACGTGCCGGTTCCCGAGGGTGCCAACGACAACCCCTACTCCATCGACGACAACCTGTGGGGTCGCGCCATCGAGTGCGGTCACCTGGAGGACCCTTGGAATGAGCCGCTCGATGACGCTTGGGTTATGACCAAGAACCCCGAGGACACGCCTGACACCCCGACCTATACCGAGATCGAGTTTGAGGCCGGCAAGCCTGTCGCCGTCGACGGCAAGAAGATGAAGCTCTCCGAGATCGTCATCGCCCTCAACAAGATTTCGGGCGACAACGGCTTTGGCCGTCTTGACCTGGTCGAGGATCGTCTGGTGGGCCTCAAGAGCCGCGAGTGCTATGAGGTTCCCGGCGCCCTGACGCTCATCACCGCCCACAAGGCGCTTGAGGACATCTGCGTTGAGGGCGACCTGCTCAAGACCAAGATTAAGCTCGAGCAGGATTGGGCCACCGCCGTGTACAACGGCCAGTGGTACAGCCCGCTCAAAAACGCGCTCGACGTCTTTATGGCCGACACCCAGAAGTTCGTGACCGGCACCGTCCGCCTGAAGTTCTTTAAGGGCAACTGCCATGTCGTTGGCCGCAAGAGCCCCTTCAGCCTCTACGACTACGGTCTGGCCACCTACGACCGCGACACCACGTTTGACGAGAAGGCCAGCGCCGGCTTTATCGAGATCGATACGCTGTCGCTCAAGACGTGGGCTAAGGTCCAGGGTCCCAGCTCTGCTGCTGCCCAGGCTTAAGTCTTCCTTTCCTTGGTATCCGCGCGGCCCATCCGCGTGATACACAACGGGCGCACGGGGTCCCTACCTTTCGTTATTCTTGCTGACACTTCTTAACATCGGTGGCCCCTACGTTCCGCCCGCATATATGATGCCGCGTCTGCGGCTGAGTCCGAGCCCCGCCGGGGTTGTCTGGCGGGGCTCCTTCTATCAATTTGGCAGCTCTGCGCCTATATATATGAGGAGTATCCATTATGTTCAATGCTTTCGTGCATGCTTTACTTGCCCTCGCGCCCGAGTTCGATGCCGCAAAGGTCGAGGACGTTCCTATGAGCCTGAAGGCCTGGGTCGATGGTTCGCAGGGCAACATTCGGAGGGAGACGTTGGGCGCCAAGTGCATGGCGCGTCACTTCTTTGCAAATTAGCTACATGGTCCCGCGCACGGCGGGGAATGTGTAAAACTAGCGGTTGAAAATCGCTTTAGCGACAGCGCATTGCTTTGGGCGCTTGTTTTGGTATTTGGAGAAAGGAGACGGTTCCATGGCTCTTTGGGGCGGTCGTTTTGAGGCGGGCGTGGCCGAGGTCACGCAGGAGTTTGGCGCGTCGCTGCCGGTCGACAAACATCTCTATAAGCAGGATATCGCCGGATCTAAGGCACATGCCAAGATGCTGGCGGCCCAGGGCATTATCAGCGCCGAGGACGAGCAGGCGATTGCCGGGGGCCTGACCGGAATCGAACAGGATATCGATGCCGGCAACTTTACCTTCGACATCAACGACGAGGACATTCATATGTCCATCGAAAGCGAGCTGACGCGCCGCATCGGCGAGGCCGGTAAGCGCCTGCATACCGGACGTTCGCGCAACGACCAGGTGGCGACCGATACGCGCCTGGGCGTCAAGGCGCTGGCCAAGGAGCTCATGGAGGCCAATCTTGATCTGCGCCACGTGCTGGTGGATGCGGCCAAACAGTACGACAAGGTGATTCTGCCGGGCTACACGCACATGCAGCATGCTCAGCCTGTGCTGCTGTCGCATCATCTGCTGGCGTATTCTTGGATGTTCGCGCGCGACTTTACACGCCTGAAGGCCGCCTTTGATGCTGCCGACAACTGCCCGTTGGGTGCTGCCGCGCTTGCCGGTACGAGCTATCCGCTCGATCGTCAGATGACGGCCGCCGAACTTGGTTTTGCGGGCGTGATCCCCAACTCGCTCGATGCGGTTTCCGACCGTGATTTCCTCCTCGACCTGCATTACGCCTGCTCCGTCATGGCGATGCACTTGTCGCGTCTTTCCGAGGAGATCGTGCTGTGGTCGAGCTCCGAATTTGGCTTTATCACGCTTTCCGACTCCTACTCCACCGGCTCGTCCATCATGCCGCAGAAGAAGAATCCCGACTTTGCCGAGCTTATTCGCGGCAAGAGCGGCCGAGTCTATGGCAACCTGATGCAGCTGCTCGTGACCATGAAGGGCTTGCCGCTCGCTTATAACAAAGACTTGCAGGAGGACAAGGAGGGCGCGCTCGATACCGCCCATACGCTCATGCAGTGCCTTTCCGTCATGGCTGGCATGATTTCGACTTGGACCGTCAACGAGGATGCCATGGCGCGCGAGTGCGGCGTGGGGCACCTTGCCGCCACCGATGTTGCCGATTACCTGGCCAAACGTGGTCTGCCGTTCCGCGAGGCACATGCCGTGGTGGGCCATCTGGTCCTGATGTGCGAGAAGCGCGGCTGCAATCTTGAGGACCTGCCGTTTGAGGTGTTCCAGGAGGCAAGTCCGCTCTTTGAGCACGATATTACCGAGGCGCTCGACATCCCGTCGATTGTCGCCGCACGCACGACCGAGGGCAGCACCGCCCCTGCCGCCGTTGCCGTGCAGCTGCAGCGTGCAGAGGCGCAGCTCGTGGCCGACGAGGGCGTGTTTGGATCGCTGACTAAGGTCGTCGAGATGGGCCACGGGGTAAAGTAGGGGTTTGGCTGAAGCGGCTTTGGCCATTCATTGATAATCGTTGTTGTTTTACGGGCGTCTGCTGATGTGGGCGTCCGTTTTTTGTTGCTATGGGGGAGGGGCTTGTCGTGAACTTTTGTAGGACCTTTGGGCAGGTTGTGTAAGGGGTACGTTCACGGGCGGCAACCGACCGTCTGCTTGGTTCGATGCGGTTGATGGGTGGTCGGATGGTACTCTAATCGGGCTTCGAAACAGAAGTGACACATATGGAGCGCTTTAATAAATTGTAGCGTTTCAATAAACAGCTTTTTGTTTAACTGCAGCTAAAACTCTGTTACGATGCAGTCCAGGCGGGTGTCGGAATGGGACTTGGGCACGCGCGAACCTACTTGAAAGGCTACCTTATGGCTATCGAGAAGACCTTCATCATGATTAAGCCCGACGCGGTACGCGACCGCAAGATCGGCGAGATCGTTGCTCGCATCGAGCGCAGCGGCCTTGTCATCGAGCGCATGGAGATGACCACGCTCGAGCGCGCTACCGTCGAGGAGCACTACGCCCATCTGGCCGACAAGCCCTTCTTTGGCGGTCTCTGTGATTTTATGACGAGCGGTCCGGTCGTCAAGATGGTCGTTTCCGGTCTCTCCGCTGTCTCCAAGATGCGCACCCTTATGGGCGCTACCAACCCGCTTGATGCCGCCCCCGGCACCATTCGCGGCGACTTCGCTGTCGATGTCAACGCCAACGTGATTCACGGCTCCGACTGCTTGGAGAACGCCGAGATCGAGATCAAGCGCTTCTTTGGCTAAACCAGCTTTGACTCCTTAAAGCTGTTAGCGTGTGGCTTGGGCGCCGCGGAACTCCATCCGCGGCGCCCTTTTTATTCCAGTAGATTTTTGGTAACCGCTTAGAAATCTACTAAAGAGCCCCCGTCCGGATGTGTGTTCCGGGCGGGGGTTGCGTTAGCGTATGGCTTTGTAGGTCTTTAGGCCTCGTCGACAACCTTGAGGCCGCGCGTGTGGTCGATCTCGTTGAGAAGGTTAACGCGACGCTCGTGGCGGCCGCCCTCAAACTCGGCGTCGAGCCACTCGTCGACGATCATCTTGGCAAGCTCGGAGCCCACGACGCGCGCGCCAAAGGCGAGCACGTTGGTATTGTTGTGCATGCGCGAGAGCTTGGCACTGAAGGGCTCGGAGCACACGACGGCGCGTACGCCCTCGACCTTGTTGGCGGCCAGGCTAATTCCGACACCGGTGCCACAGATGAGGATGCCTAGGTCGACGTCGCCGTTGGCAACGGCCTTACCCACCTTGTAGCCGGCGATGGGGTAGTCAAAGCTCTCGGAGGTGTCGGTGCCAAAGTTCACGACCTCGCAGCCGCGCTCCTTCAGGTGCTCGGAGATGATGTTCTTGAGCTCGACGGCGGCGTGGTCGTTACCGATACCGATCTTCATGGATAGTTCCTCTCTGGTCTGTGCGGCGAGATTGCTAAAGGTTTTACCGCGTTCGACTGCATGATAGCGCGACTTTTGTGTAAACGCTCGTGCGTTTTTTGGTCAAACGCTTTAACATGCAACAAGACCGGCTTCTCATGAATAATGCCGCCAGTTTGCGCTTGAGCGCCGTCCGCCGGAACCATGGTTGCGGTTTTTGATGCATTGGTATCAAATAAAAGAGCTAACTATTTTTGAGAGCCCAGCCCGTTATACAAGTAGGAGATACCTATGCCTGCCGATTCCCTTCGCGATACCGCGTTTTGCGATGTTTTGAACCGCGAGCTTGTCTGTGCGCTCGGCTGCACCGAGCCCATTGCCGTTGCCTATGCAGCGGCACTGGCGAGCCAGACGCTCGGTTGCGAACCCGATCATATGGATGTCGCCTGCTCGGGCAACATCATCAAGAACGTTAAGAGCGTGACCGTGCCCAACTCTGGCGGCATGCACGGTATTGAGGCGGCGGCCGTGCTGGGTGCCGTGGGCGGCGACGCCAAGAGCGCGCTCGAGGTGCTCGAGAGCGTTGACGATAAAGACCGTGCTCGCGTGGCCGAGCTCCTCGCCAATGCCGGTTACTGTGATGTGTCGCTTGTCGAGGGTGTGCCCAACCTTTACATCAAGGTGACTGCCACGGCCGAGGGCCATACCGCGGTCGTCGAGATCACCGACCACCACACCAATGTTACGTGCCATACGCTCGACGGTATTCCGGTATGCGGCAAGTCGGCGGGGGAGTGTGCCGCCTGCGCCGAGCGCGTTGTGGCTGAGCGTGCGGCAGATAGCGCCGACACGCCCATGTCGATTGAGTCCATTATCGACTTTATCGAGGACGGCGATGTTGAGGGCGCCCGTGCTGCCGTTGAGCGTCAGATTGAGCTGAACGGTGCGATCAGTGCCGAGGGTCTCGCGCACGCTTGGGGTGCCGAGGTGGGCCGTACGCTGCTGGGCGCTCGTGCCGATGACGTCGCCTGCCGTGCCCGTGCCCGTGCAGCTGCTGGATCTGACGCCCGCATGAACGGCTGCGCGCTGCCGGTCGCCATTGTGTGCGGCTCGGGCAACCAGGGCATTACCTGCGCATTGCCCGTCATGGAGTATGCCGAGTACCTGCGCTGCGACCACGATCGCCAGGTGCGCGCCGTGATGCTGTCCGATCTTATCGCCGTGCATATCAAGAGCTATATCGGTGCACTCTCGGCGTTTTGCGGTGCTATTTGCGCCGCATGCGGTGCCGGTGCCGCGATTACCTGGCTGTGTGGTGGCACGCGCGAGCAGATCGGCGCGACGGTCTCGAACACGCTCGGCAACGTGGGCGGCATCGTGTGCGATGGCGCCAAGGCAAGCTGTGCCGCCAAGATTTCCGCCGCCGTCGATGCGGCGATTCTGGGCCACGATATGGCCATGCAGGGTCGCGGCTTCCGTGCCGGCGAGGGCCTGATCCAAGATACCGTTGAGCAGACAATCGCCAGCATGGGCTACGTGGGCCGTGTGGGCATGAAAGATACCGACGTCGAGATCCTCAACATCATGATCGGCAAGACTCGAGTGTGCTAGTTACGCGGTTTTACCAAACCGCGTAACCAGTCGACGCTGCAAACGCCCCGAAGCGGCAATCTGCCTTTCAATCGTCGGGCATGGCCAGAAGGCCTATGCCCTCCTCTTTCAAGGCACATTGCTCGCTTAGGGGCGTTTTCGCTGACTTATGCTCAACCTGCGGCGCTATTTTGTTTGGAGCGAGGGGTCCTATGACAGTTCGTCGGCTACTTGGTGTTCGTAGAAGGCTTCTACTACGGCGTTGAAATCGCGGGCGAAGTCTTCCATGGTTCCGTGCCAGGTGGCTCGGCTGGGTTTTCCCTGACCAACATAGGCAGTTTGAATGCCGCAGGCGGGGCTGGGGAAGTCGCGCTTGGGGTCGTTGCCCACCATAAGGACCTCGTGTGGCTCGAGTCCCATCACCTGAAGCTGCTCTAGATAGTAGGTGGCATCGGGCTTGCAGCGGGTGGTGTTTCCCATGTGCGTGACGAGCTCAAAGGGGGTGTCGGCCAGGTCGCCCCAACCCATGCGGCACTCGATGGCCCCCTGCGTAAAGCTGGGGTTGGTAAAGAGCGCGCAACGAAGTCCTGCGTCCTGTACGGCCTGAAGCGCAGCGTGTGCGCCCGGCATGGCGTGAGCGTTGATGACATCGTCGTTCTTGTACGGAAGAACTTCGCGGTCGTAGTAGGTAAACGCCTCGTAGATAAGGGGATCGGAGAGGCAGATGCCGCATCGGCGCTCGACCTCAGTGCGGTAAAATTCAAGATTGGTGCGGTTATCCGTGCCGCTTCGGCGGTTGGCGTTGAGGTCGACCAGGATGGTGCCGAGGCGTGCCATCGTGCCACCGCGGCTGCGGCGTCCGATATCCGCGAGCATCGACGAGACATCCTTATAATAGCGAAGGATGAACGCGTTGAGGTTGATGCTAAGAAGCGTCTCGTCCATATCGAAAACGACTGCTTTGAGCACGCGGGCACCTTTCTCGAAAAATCGTTCCAGAATCGTTGGCTCCGGATACTTTACCGCAAAGCCGTATGCCTAACTGCCTATCGTCAACTTATGGAGACGGTCGTCCACAAGATTGCGAAAAAGTCTCCATACGAGTAAAAAATCGCAGTTCACGCTTGAAATCGAAATGATTTCCCCGTAACCTATACGAACGTGATTGCATAAGCGTCACATTAGTATCTGTCGGCTCCCGAGTGTTCCTAAACGTTGTGTGCTTGTCGCACCCTTCTGTAGGTCCTAGCAATCGGGGCCCCGTAGTTCGAAAGGGGTCCACCTTTGAGTGAGATTCAGAACTCGTCCATTTTCTCTCTTGACGATGTCAATGAGGAGGAGATGAACAACCTCATCGACGGTACGATTACCGACTTTGATGAGGGCGATCTCGTTAACGGCACTGTCGTTAAGATCGAGCATGACGAGGTGCTCGTTGACATCGGATTCAAGTCCGAGGGCGTTATCCCGGTCCGCGAGCTGTCCATCCGTAAGGACGCTAACCCTGCAGACATCGTTGCACTCGGTGATCCCATCGAGGCTCTGGTTCTCCAGAAGGAGGACAAGGACGGTCGTCTGGTCCTGTCCAAGAAGCGTGCCGAGTACGAGCGTGCTTGGAACCGCATCGAGGAGAAGTTCAACTCCGGCGAGAACGTCGAGGGCGAGGTTATCGAGGTTGTCAAGGGCGGCCTGATCCTCGACATCGGCCTGCGTGGCTTCCTGCCCGCTTCCCTCGTCGACCTCCGTCGCGTCAAGGACCTCACCTCTTACATGGGCACCCGCATCGAGGCCCGCGTTATCGAGATGGACCGCAACCGCAACAACGTCGTCCTCTCCCGTCGCGTCGTGCTCGAGGAATCCCGTAAGGCCGAGCGCTCCGAGATCCTGTCCAAGCTCAAGTCTGGCATGCGTCTCCAGGGCACCGTTTCCTCCATCGTCGACTTCGGCGCCTTCGTCGACCTCGGCGGTATCGACGGCCTCATCCACATCTCCGAGCTCTCCTGGAACCACGTCAACCATCCTTCCGAGGTTGTCAAGGTCGGCCAGGAGGTCGAGGTCGAGGTTCTCGACGTCGACCTCAACCGCGAGCGCATCTCCCTGGGTCTCAAGCAGACCACCGAGGATCCGTGGCGCGCACTGGTCAAGAAGTACCCCGTCGGCGCTATCGTCGAGGGCACTGTGACCAAGCTTGTCCCGTTCGGCGCTTTCGTCGACCTGGGCGAGGGCATCGAGGGCCTGGTGCACATCTCCGAGATGGCCAACAAGCACGTCGATCAGCCTTCTCAGGTCACCCACGTGGGCGACAAGGTTCAGGTCAAGGTCATGGAGATCGACCTCGACCGTCGTCGCATCTCCCTGTCCATGAAGTCTGCTGCTGAGACTCTGGGCGTCGAGATCGAGGTTACCCCGCTGCCTTCCGAGAAGAAGGACGAGGAGACCGACGCCGAGTAAATCGGTTTGACGATCACTTGTTTTAAGGGATCCGTCCGCAATGGACGGGTCCCTTTTTGCATTTGGCGCCGAAATGCGCAATGCTGTCCGTGCTGTCCACACGCTATTTGGTTGTCGGTGCATGTTAAATGCCGACATCCCGCCTCGGGGAGGAGGCGGGAACGCACCGAGTAGACGGAGGGGTGTGGAGCGCGGTCGCGTCTCGACTGACGACGTTGCCCATCGACGACCCTATTGTACTGTATAGCGTGGTTCTTGGTTTATCGTGTCGAACGCTAGTGTTGTGCCATTGCTTGCGGCAACGGTGTGCTACACTCTTGCACTGCTGAGTGGGCCAGACGGTCGCGCGATGTGCTGCTTGCAGCACGCGTGAGGAAAGTCCGGGCTCCAGAGGGCGGGATGCCGGCTAACGGCCGGGCGGAGTGATCCGACGGAAAGCGCCGCAGAAAAGAAGACTCCCACCTGCGCCGCAAGGCGTAAAGGGAAAAGCTGAAACGGTGGTGTAAGAGACCACCAGCGTCGTGGCAACACGGCGGCTTGGCAAGCCCCATCCGGAGCAAGCGCGAATAGGAACGCTATGGGCCGGCCCGGTCCGCGTTCGGGTAGCGTGCGTGGAGCTGCACGGTAACGTGCAGACAAGATAAATGACCGTTCACGACAGAACCCGGCTTATCGGCCCACTCAGCACTTTGTTGACGCTGCGAACCCGTCAGCGCGGCAATCTGCCTTTCAAGCCTTCGGGCATGACCAAAAGGTCAATGCCCTCGTCTTTCAAGGCACCTTGCTCGCGCTGACGCCGTCTCGCTGTTTTTGCCTGGTCATCGGCGTCGGCGCTCTATTTACCGGGGTTATCGGTGCGGCCTTTGCCGTATTATTGAGGCTGTTTGTTGCTTTGCTTGTTGTTGAGGGGCTTTGTTGGACAGCTATTTTACTCTGCAATCGAATATTGAGGCTTCGGGCGAGTTTGTGGACCGCAAGAGCCGGTTTATTGCCCAGCTGGTCCATATTGAGTCCGAGGATGAGGCGAATGCCTTTATCGAGATGGTTCGCAAGCGTCATTACGACGCTCGACACAATGTTCCCGCGTGGATTTTGGTCGATGGACGCGAGCGCCAGAGCGATGACGGTGAGCCGAGCCGCACGAGCGGTATGCCGACGCTCGAGGTGTTGCGCGGTGCAGGGCTCAAAAATGTTTGCTGCGTAGTGACGCGCTATTTTGGTGGCACGCTGTTAGGGCCTGGTGGCTTGGTACGCGCCTATACCGCGGCGACGCAGGCGGCGGTGGCCGCGGCTCAGGAGGCCGGGCAGATCGTCGAGATGACGAGCGTCGTGCCTGTTGACGTGCACGTGGCCTATCCGCAGTATGAGCAGGTGCTTCGTTTGGCGCAGGATTCGGGTGCCAAGGTTTCGGATACCGATTACGCGGATGCCGTGACAATTCATTTGGTGTTTAAGGCGGGGGAGCAGGAGCCGTTTTGCGCTAAGATGCGCGAGCTTATGGCGGGGCGCGAGGAGATTGAGGCCGGCGCTCCCGAATTTGCCGAGTTCTAACGGCGACGGCCGGCGTGCTTTTGGATGGATCCCAAGCGCGCCGGCCGTCGTTTTATGCTGCTGCCGTCTACTCGGCGAACTGCTTTAGCACATCGCAGGCGATCTCGACGGCATCGTCGATGCAACCGGGGCAGCTGCGGAGCGGACCCTTGTCCGATCCGATGCCCTTGAGCGTACCGCAGACGGTCGTCGTGTTCTTCTCGCCAAAACGCTTGGCGATTTCGCGCGACAGCTTGTAGGTCTGGCCCTTGGTCTTGGGATTTTCCATGCCGTCGCTCATTACAAAGCCCATGATGGCCACGGCGCCCGAGATGGCGCCGCAGGTTTCGGTCATGCCGCCCATGCCGGCACCAAAGCCCTCGGTGAGGGTAAAGGCGACCTGGGGGTCGAGCCCGACGGCGGGCGCGAGCGTGCAGGCGACGGCCTGTGCGCAGTTAAAACCACGGGCGTGGTATTCGGCAGCCTGAGCCTGACAGGCGGCGATATCGAGCTGGGCCGTATCGATTTGCTTCATCGTTGTCTCCTTGGTCACGGTGTACCCGCCTATGGTACCCGTGCCGGTGCATGTAATCATCGAGAGCTTCATGTATGCCTCATTTTTATCTATCGAGCAAATGCCCAAGGCTTGAGATAAATACCCCTGATCAATTAGTCTCATAACCTACCTTGGGGATGGGTTGAGAGGGGTGCAGGGTAGCGGTATCGTGAACCGAACAAAACGTAATCCAGGCAAGGGAGCTAGATATGAGCGAGCAGACTATCGGTACCACATGTGTTCAGGGCGGCTATCGCCCGGGCGACGCGGAGCCGCGCCAGGTGCCCATCTACCAGTCCACCACGTGGAAGTACGATACGTCCGAGCACATGGGCAAGCTGTTTGACCTGGAGGAGTCGGGCTACTTCTACAGCCGTCTGCAGAACCCCACGTGCGATCTGGTTGCCGCCAAGATATGCGAGATGGAGGGAGGCACCGCCGCGATGCTCACGAGCTCGGGTATGGCTGCGAACTTCCTCGCGATCTTTAACGTTGCCGGTGCCGGCGATCACGTGGTCGCGAGCTCTGCCATCTACGGCGGTACCTATAACCTGCTCGCCCATACCATGGAGCGCATGGGTTTGACCTGCACGTTCGTTGCCCCCGACTGCACCGACGAGGAGCTCGAGGCAGCGTTTGAGCCCAATACCAAGCTCGTCTTTGGCGAGACGATCGCCAACCCCGCCCTTGCCGTGTTCGATATTGAGCGCTTTGCCAAGGCCGCGCATGGCCACGGCGTGCCGCTGATGGTCGACAACACCTTCCCGACGCCCGTGATGTGCCGTCCCTTTGAGTGGGGCGCCGACATCGTTACGCACTCCACCACCAAGTACATGGATGGACATGCTGCCTACCTGGGCGGCGTAATCGTCGACCACGGTCAGTTTGACTGGATGGCTCATGCGGACAAGTTCCCGGGTCTCACCACGCCCGACGAGAGCTACCACGGCGT
This sequence comes from Collinsella sp., assembly GCA_018377855.1. Lineage (GTDB taxonomy): Bacteria > Actinomycetota > Coriobacteriia > Coriobacteriales > Coriobacteriaceae > Collinsella. Next base: position 60,119 of record JAGZYM010000011.1, read on the forward strand.
GACGTATGCCGAGAAGTTCGGTCGCGAGGGCGCCTTCATTACCAAGGCCACCGCGCAGCTCATGCGCGACCTCGGCCCCATGCAGAACCCGCAGGCGGCGTTTTTCTTGAACAGCTCGCTCGAGAGCCTGCATGTGCGCATGCCGCGTCATTGCGAGAACGGCCTGGCCGTTGCCAAGTTCCTGCAGAGCCATCCCAAGGTGCGCTTCGTGAGCTATCCGGGCCTGGAGGGCGACAAGTACTATGACCTGGCTCAGAAGTACATGCCCAACGGTACCTGCGGTGTTGTGAGCTTTGGCTTTAACGGTGGTCGCGCGGCGGCCGAGACTTTTATGAAGAGCCTCAAGCTCGCCCAGATCGCCACGCATGTGGCCGACGCCCGCACTTGCTGCCTGCATCCTGCTAACGCTACGCATCGCCAGATGAACGATGAGGAACTCATCGCCTGTGGCATCTCCGCCGACATGGTGCGCCTGTCGTGCGGTCTCGAGGACACGGCCGATCTGATTGCCGACCTTGAGCAGGCACTCGAGCAGTGCTAGGCTGGCTCCGTACAAGGTGCCGATGCTGGCAGAAAGCTACGGTGACCTTTTGTTCCGATTCCGTAGGCGGGGCCCCAATCGCGGCTGTTTGCAGGCGATTGGGGCCCCGTTTTTTGCGTTGGGCCACTCGAAAGGATGGATATGGAGAAAACCGCAGAGCAGCTGCGCCGCGAGCACATTGCCCTAGAGGGCGATACTCATGGCAAGAACAAATGGGCGATTCTGTTTACCGTGCTCATCATGACGTTTATGGTATGTCTGGATTCGACCGTCGTGACCGTGGCGCTGCCCGTGATGCTAAAGGAGCTGGGCGTGGGCCTCGATCGCATTCAGCTGGTGAGCTCGGTGTATCTGCTTGCGACGTGCGTGACCATGCTGCCGTTTGGCCGTTTGGGCGACGTGCACGGCAAGGTCGGCGTGTTCCAGCTGGGCGTCATCGTCTTTACGGTCGGTTCGCTGCTGTGCGGCCTTTCGGCCTCGCTCGAGGTTCTTATCCTGGCACGTATTGTTCAGGGTGTCGGTTGCGCGGCGGCCATGGCTAACAATATGGGTATCATCACCGAATCGTTTCCGGCGCGCGAACGAGGTCGTGCCATGGGTATTCTCGCGACCTTCGTGGCCCTCGGCATGATGTGTGGCCCCGTGCTGGGTGGCATGCTGGTGGCAAGCTTTCCCTGGGAGAGTATCTTCCTCATCAACCTGCCCATTGGCGTCATCTCGTTTATCGTGGGGCTCTACACGCTACCGCATGTTAAGCCGGAGGCTGGCGAGTGCCCTATGTCCCTGATCGAGGCTGCTCGTCGCTGCTTTGCAAATTCGGCTTTCACCATCAACCTTGTCTGCATGCTTATCGTGTTCGTTGGTATTGGCGCATCCGAGTTTATCCTGCCGTTCTATTTTCAGGACGCCCACGGCTTTGGTTCCGACATTTCCGGATTGCTCTTTTTGGCGCTGCCGATGGTGAATGCCTTTATCGGCCCGCTTTCGGGTACGGTTTCGGACCGTATTGGCTGCGAGGGCCCCACGGCAGTCGGCCTGGGCGTGTACGTATGCGGTCTCTTTGCGGTAAGCACGCTCGACGAGCACTCTTCCATCCCCATGATCGTGTGCTGCGTCGCGTTTATGTCGTGCGGTACGTCGATTTTCCAGAGCCCCAATAACTCGCTGTATATGGGCTCGGCTCCGCGCGAGGCACTTGGCTTTGCAGGTAGCTTGGGCAGCTTGGCGCGCTATGCGGGCATGGCGCTGGGTATTACGGCAGGTTCGCATATCCTCTATGGGCAGATGAGCGTGGCGATGGGCGAGGCCGTGACCAGTATTGTTGCAGGCCGTCCGGATGTGTTCCTGTTCGGCTTTCGCTCGGTGTTCTACGTGCTTATGGCTGTGGCCGCTGTGGGCTTTGCGCTTGCCATGGTGCGTTTGGTGAAGATGCGCGCCCGCCATTAGCATGTTGGGAGGCTGTCTGCCACGATTCGCGCCGTCCCAAAAAGACTGGTTTGTGGTGCGATGTGGCTTGTGGGGCGGGCGGGGGTCGGTCCGTGGTAGACTATCGAACAACGTTTATTAATCGCGCGGTATCGTTGCCGCGAGAAGGGGTTGCGCCATGCAGGAGCTTGAGGATCGTATTCGCCATGACGGCATCGTAAAGGCCGGTAACGTCCTTAAGGTTGATGCCTTCCTCAACCACCAGTGCGACGTTGAGCTGTTCGACCACATGGGCGCCGAATGGGCCCGTCTGTTCGAGGGTGTCGAGATCAACAAGATCCTGACGATTGAGGCTTCGGGTATTGGTATGGCCTGCATCGCAGCTCAGCATTTTGGCGGCGTGCCGGTGGTCTTTGCAAAGAAGGCCCAGTCCATCAACCTTGACGGCGAGCAGTATGCCACGACCATCTATTCCTTTACCAAGCAGAAGGAGTACCCGGTCATTGTCGGCAAGCGCTTTCTGTCCGAGGGCGATAAGGTCCTGATTATCGACGACTTCCTGGCCAACGGCTGCGCGCTTGAGGGCCTTATTAAGATCTGCGAGGCTGCGGGCGCCGAAGTTGCCGGCATTGGCATCGCCGTTGAGAAGGGCTTCCAGGGCGGCGGCGATAAGCTCCGTAAGCGCGGCTTCCGCGTTGAGAGCTTGGCCCGTATCGCCGATATGGACTGCGAGAACGGCGAGATCACCTTCGCCTAAGCGCGCAACACAAGCGATTGGTATGCGATGTGACAAAGGGACTGTCCCTTTGTCACATTTTTTGTATGAGGGGAGGTGTTGATATGGATGAGAACAAGATGGGATGGCGCGAGTATGCGCGCTATGCCGAGATGTCGGTCGAGAGGTTGGCACGCGACTGCGAGGTTCAGGTGTTTCGCGCGACAGGTCCGGGCGGACAGGGCGTGAACACGACGGACTCGGCGGTGCGTATGAAGCATGGGCCCACGGGGATTGTTGTGACGGCGCGCGAGAGCCGTAGTCAGTTTCAGAATCGCGCGAGCTGCCTGCGTAAGCTGCGCGCTGAGCTGGAGCGTCGCGGGCGTCCACCGCGCCGACGCGTAAAGACCAAGGTGCCTCTGCGCTCTCGCCAGCGCAGGCTCAATGACAAGCACTTCAACGCGATTAAAAAGGCCAACCGTCGCAAGCCGGGCGGGGAGGAATGATCTTCTCAATAAGTTGCGGTGAAATAGGGACTGTTTTGCGGCTTTAGCTGCATAAACAGTCCCTATTTCACCGCAACTTAGGTGGGGTTAGCGGGTGGGGTGCCAGACGTGGAGGGCGCCGGCGAGGATGTCGACCTCGATGCGCGAGGCGACAACGGGCTCGCCGTCGGCCTGAATGGGGTAGTCGGGCTCCTCAAAGGTAAGCTCGGCATGGCGACAGCGGCGCATGCGAACCGGTGGCAGCTTGGTATGGTGGCCATCTTTGGCCGAAAGGAACATGGGAAGCGCGACCGCGCGCGGAACGGGGCCGCAGGCGTAGCAGACGTCGAGTATGCCGTCGCACGGGTCGGCGTTGGGACAGATGCGATAGCCCGAACCATAGGTGGGTCCCAGCTGGATGGCCATGATAATCGCCCGCACGCGCTCGGCGGGCGCGCCATCAAAGCTGATGGTCATGGGGTAGTTGCGATAGCGTAGGCCAAACTGCTCAAGTCCCGAGAGAGTGTAGAGCGGAGCGCCCGTCAAGCCCGTCTTTTTGCGCAGCTTGGTGGTGCCCAGGCCGATGGCGGCATCGATGCCGACCGAAAGTGTCTGGTCGTAGTACTCAACGGTAGCCTCGCCGCTGCCGCTCGCAGGGCTCCACGAGCGAATGCGCCCGATGTCCTGACGCTGCAGCTCGCAGGTGAGCAGCGCGCCAAAATCCTTGCCGGAGAAATCGTCGATGCCGAGCGTTTGGGCAAAATCGTTGCCGGAGCCCACGGGCAGGACGGCAAGGGCGGGGCGGGTGCCCTCCTCTTGCGTCATAAGCCCGTTGACGACCTCGTGAATCACGCCGTCGCCGCCAAGGGCGATAACGGTGCGATAGCCCTGAGCCTGTGCGGCCAGCTCCTTGGCGTGTCCCATGCGCTCGGTCAGCACCAGGTCAAACTGGGATGCGCGCGCGGTCATATCCAAAAAGCGTTGCAGGCGCTCGGCAACTTCGCGCGCCGCACCCGACTGGGCGGCTGGGTTGGCGATGATGAGCGTGCGGGCAAAATCAGTTGCATGCATGGGGCGACTCCCGGCGTATGACGTGACGGTGCGGTCGCGCTCAGGTCGAATTGCCCCCGATTGTGGCTGCACGGCGAATACTAACGTCTACTCTATCAGGTCGTTGTGGCGCTCGATGGCATCCGCTACCGTACCGCCCTCATCCACAATAAGCGAACGGCGCTTGGGTGAGATGATGCGCTGGGCGGGGTACACGCCGCGGTGTCCGCCGGTTAGGTAGCTGATAAAGGCCACGATGACAAAGAACCCGGCGGCCGTGCCGTGGAACAGGTCGATGGCCATCATGCAGGTGGTGATGGGCACGTTGAGGCCGGCGCAGAACACGCCGAGCATGCCGAGAGCCGCCAGAAAACTGGGGTCGAGCCCGGTAAGGCAACCTATCCAGCCACCGAGTGCCGCACCGATGCCAAACAGGGGCGTGACCTCGCCGCCTTGGAAGCCAGCGCCCAAGGTGAGCGCTGTGACGACCAACTTGATGACTGCGTCCGCCAGGGTGGTGTTGCCGGCAAATCCGGCGCCGGAAAGCCACGTGGAAAGGCCGGCGTAGTCCCAGGCGTCGAGGAGGGCATAGGCGGCCAAAACCACGAGTGCGCCTATGAGTGCGCGAACGAGGTAATTGGTGATAAAGCGACCGTACAGGCTCTTGACGGTTCGAACTGACCAGGCAAAGAGGCGTGCCGTCAGACCGAAGATAATGGCACTGATAACAACGATGACAACCGTCCGTGGTGTCATGTTGGGAACGCTGGCGATAACATTCGCCTCGTACTCGGTTCCCAAGGCAAGCGACGTAAAGTAGCCGGTAAACGAAGCGACCAGGCAGTAGATGCCCGCGGTGTAGTCGATCTTGCCGATGAAGCACATCTCCATGCCAAAGAAAGCCCCGGCAAGGGGCGAGCCGAACACGGCGCCAAAGGCCGACGAGATGCCGGCGAGCATGAGGTCGTGGTGGTCATGCTTTTTGAGGTGGGCGAGGCTCGAGATGTTGCTGGCGATGGTGCCGCCAATCTGCACCGCAGCTCCCTCGCGACCGGCCGAGCCGCCGGTGAGGTGCGTGAGCGTGGAGCAGACGAAGGTGAGGATGGCCATGCGCATATGGATGAGGCGTGTGCCCAGAGCGGAGTCGATGACCAGGTTGTTGCCACGCTTGGCGGCGAGACCGTGGTTTTTGTACACCCATGCGGTGGCAACGCCCACAACGGGAAGCAGCGCGTAAATCCACGCATGGTGCTCGCGATAGTCGGTCGCGATATTTAATGAGGCCAAAAACGCCCAAGCGGCAACGCCCATGGCGAGCGAGACGGTGACGACGAGTACGAGCAACTTAGTGCTCGCTAGTAGGTTGCGGGCGTTGCGGCGCGTGTCGGCAGCCAAGAGATGCTCGGAGCGGGTAAGTTGATGCCTGCCTGCCGTGATGACGTCATTAAGGGAGAAAAAACCGCCGTCGTCGAGCGGCTGGAAATGATCCTGCGCTTTGTTTGCGCTTTCGGGTTTGTCGTTATGAGCCATACGTTCCTCTTTTAGGTTGCAACGCAAGCAATTATAAAACGCGGTAAACGCGACGAGCCGGTGGGTTGGTTTCCATTCTGTTTCGCGGCCTGCAACCGACAGGTGTATTTGCGGGTACAGGCCGAGTCGCGGTCGTGCGTCGGGGGATTATACTGAGACAAGCATAAAGAATTGGCGCCCCTGTTGTGCGCCGTGGCATTAAGAGGTGCATATGGCAGAGAAACTCATACCGTTGGAGGATGCGCAGTCGATTGTTTTGTCGCACGTTGCTCCGACGGATCTCATCGAGATTCCCGTGTGGCAGGCGGCTGGTTTTCCCTTGGCCGAGGACGCGGTGGCCGATATCGACATCTCGCCGTTTGCCAACAGCGCTATGGACGGATATGCCGTGCGCTCGGCGGACTTGGCGCAGGCATCTGGCGAGGCGCCGGTGACGCTCGACGTTATCGGACACGAGGCCGCGGGCCATGTGTTTGAGGGCGCAATCGGCGCGGGCGAGACGGTCCGCATCATGACGGGCGCGCCGGTACCCGAAGGTGCCGATGCCGTGGTGAAGTATGAGATCGTTGATGTGCTCGACGGTGACGGCAACGAGGGCTCGCGTGTGAGGTTCTCGGCGCCGGCCAAGGTGGGGGAGAACGTTCGCTCGGCTGCTGAGGAAGCTCATGCCGGCGACGTCGTGATGCGCGCCGGCGAGGTTGTGGCTCCGGCGGGCGCCGGCCTGCTGGCGAGCGCCGGGTATGCGAACGTGAAGGTGCATGCCGCTCCGCGCGTGGGCATTATCTCGCTGGGCACGGAGCTGGTCGCGCCGGGTGAGCTGCCGGCGCGCGGGCAGATTCGCGATTCCAACTCGTCGGCGTTGATGGCCGAAGCACTCGATGCCGGCGCGGAGCCCGTGTTCTACGGCATTGCGCCCGATGATGAGCAAGCGATCGCCGAGCTGGTGCATCGTGCCGTGCAGGAGTGCGACTTTGTCATTACGAGCGGTGGCGCCTCGGCGGGCGATTACGACTATGTGACGGCGCTCGTCCGGCGTGAGGGCGAGGTGCTGTTTGACCGCATCTCGATGCGTCCGGGCAAGGCCATCACGTTTGGCTTGCTCGGGGGTAAGCCCTACCTGGGGCTTTCGGGCAACCCGGCCGCGGCGTATGTGGGCTTTGAGATGCTTGCCCGTTCGGCGATTCGCAAGATGCGCGGTTTTGCCGAGGTTGCGCGTCCCGTGCAGCAGGCGACGCTCACGCACGGCGTGAAAAAGCGACAGCATCGCCGCTTCTTCGATCGCGCCACGGTTTTGCGCGACCCCGAGACCGGTGAGTTGTTGGTGACCGAGGCTAAGACACAGAATTCGGCGCTGCTTGGAACTATGCAGCGTGCGAACTGCCTGCTGCGTATTGACGAAGGACCGTGCGAGCTCAAGGCGGGAGATGCCGTGGACGTTGTTCGCGTCGACCTGCCCGAGGGCGCCGTGTTGTAGGGGGAATGCTATGGAGTTGAAGATTTCGATTGTGACGTGCTCGGATACGCGCGATCTTGCCCAGGACGAGGCGGGTGCTGCGCTCGAGGAGCTTATCGTGGCACAGGGCTGGACGGTCGCCTCGCATGTGGTCGTGCGTGACGACGTCAGCGAGATCGGTGATGCCATTGCGGAAGCCGCCGATGAGTGCCACGCCAATGTCGTGCTCACCTGCGGCGGCACGGGGCTTTCGATGCGCGACGTAACACCCGAGGCGACGCGTGCCGTCTGTGACCGCGATGTGCCGGGTATTGCCGAGGCAATCCGTGCGTATTCGATGACCAAGACGCGCCGCGCTATGCTCTCGCGCGCTATTTGCATGCAACGAGGTCATACACTTGTCGTAAACTTACCCGGTTCTACGAAGGCCGCCCGCGAAAGCTGGGAGGCCATAGCAGACCAGCTGGAGCATGCGGCTCAGATGACAGCGGGCGGCGGACATACCAACTAAGCGGTTTACCTGCGGCGGGGCGACCTGAACGGCTGCTCCGCCTTTGTTTTCCGCCGAAGCGACGCCGAGGTGCACGGTAATTCGAAACTATATTCTCTGACGAGAATAATTTCTCACTTTCATTATTCGCGCAGAAGTATAATCTGATTGCAGATTAAAGCCCGCGGTGGGGTACCCGGGCACAAGATCCGAAAGGGTTGAATATGTTCGATATGGTTTCACGCCGCGGTTTCGTCTCGCTTTCTGCTGCCGCCGGCCTTGGCCTTGCCGGTTGCTCGGGCAAAAAGACGTCCGAGCCCGCTGGTTCCGATGCCGGCTCCGCCAAGTCTTTCTCTAAGAAGAAGGCTGTCGAGCTGCAGGTCTTTGCCGCCAACTCGCTCGAGAAGGCTCTGCCCGAGGTTCAGGAGCTTTACACCGACCAGACCGGCACCACCTTTGCCGACACGCAGTTTAAGGCGTCTGGCGACCTTGTCGAGCAGATGCGCGCCGGTGCCGCCGTCGACGTGCTCATCACCGCTTCCAAGGGTACCATGGACGACGCCGAGGCCGCCGAGCTCGTCGACGCCGACACGCGTGAGGACATGTTCGTCAACGATCTCGTGATCATTCGCGCCGAGGGCTCCGACACCAAGGTCGAGGCCATCGCCGACGTCGCGAACCTGGACGGTAAGATCGCCATTGGCGACGCCAAGACCGTCCCCGCCGGCAAGTACGCCAACCAGGCGCTGGCTTCCGTGGGCCTCTACACCGGCACCGAGGGCGACGACGGCGAGTATGCGCCCGAGATCGCCGAAAAGGTGGCCCTGGCCGACAAAGTTGGTACCGCCGCCGCCTATGTGTCCACGGGCGACTGCGTGGCCGGCTTTGTCTACAGCTCCGATATCTTCCGCTACGACGGCATCGAGGAGGCCTTTGTGTGTCCCGAGGATTCGCACAAGCCCATCGTGTATCCGGGTGCCGTTGCCGAGAGCTCTGAGCACGCCGACGAAGCCAAGGCGTTCATCGACTTCTGTCTGTCCAACAGGAAGGCTCAGAAGATTTGGGCTAAGTACGGCTTTGAGCTTTCCGCGTAGTGCGGCTTGGCGCGATAATTCCATCGTTTTGTGTCTCACTCCGTCCTTATATTCGCTTGGAGCTTTTCGTGCTTAATAGATTCCGCATGCTTGTCGCCTGTGCTTTGACCTTCGCGCTTTGCTGGGTGCCGGGATTTGCGTTTGCTGGGGACGCTGAGGGAGGGGCCCAGGTTGCTGCGACCGCCCATGGGCTTTCCTATGGGATCGAGGGTTTTGAGCGGTTGGCCAAGGGGACCGCTCGTGCCATGGAGGGCCAGCCTGAGGGCTATCGGTTTCCCGTTGACGAGGACGTGGACCTTGTAGTGGCGCCTGCTGCCGATCGCGTTGTGGTGTGGATGTCGCCCAAGGCGGTCGAGAAGTATGGGTTTGATCCGCAGGATAACGAGTGCGTATCGGATCTCAAGGCCCTCGTCTGTAAGCTCGACAGCGCAAACTGCATGGGAGGTGCGCAGCTAGGGGACGTGGATCTTCCTTGGTATGTCACGGCGGAAACAACGTTTGATGCCGGTGGGTATACCTATGGCTTTGACGAGCGCGGTGCGGATGGGGACCGCTATGTGGTGATTGCATCAGCCTCGGGTGATGCCAAGGGCGGCGCGCGTTGGCTTGATAGCGCTCAAATGGTAGAGGCGTCGTCTGTCATGTTGCGGTATGAGCAAGGGCCCTTGACCTCTCTGGTCTCCTTTTTGGGCGACATCGACTATCGCCCGTTTTGGGTGTCCATTAAAACGAGCGGCCTTGCCCTGGTGATCTCCCTTGCGCTGGGCCTGTTCGCCGCGTGGAAGACTATGGGTACCTCGAGTCGCATCAAGGGCCTGCTCGATTCGGTCTTTACCATCCCTATGGTGCTGCCGCCCACGGTCTGCGGCTTTTTGCTGCTTATGCTATTTGGTCGATCGACCGGGGTCGGTCGGTGGCTTATTACTCGCGGCATCTCGATTGTCTTTACGTGGCCGGCAGCGGTGATCTCTGCCGTGGTGGTGTCGTTCCCGCTCGTCTATCGTACGGCGCTCGGAGCCTTCGAGAGCCTCGACACGCAGATGCTCGACGCCGCGCGAACCTTGGGATGGTCCGAACGTCGCATCTTTGCCAAGCTCATGATGCCGCTCGGCTGGCCCTCCATTGCCGCCGGCACGGTGCTCGCCTTTGCCCGCGCGATGGGCGAGTTTGGCTGCACCCTGTTCTTTGCGGGCAACTACGCCGGTATTACGCAGACCATTCCCATCGCCATCTACTTTGAGTGGATGGGCGGCAACACGTCGGTGGCCCTCTTTTGGGTCGTCGTCGTGATCGTGTTTAGTTTCCTAGTCATCCTGTTCATCAACATGTACACCGCTTATTCGCAAAAGTATCGCGAGCGGGGCCTTGCCCGTGCGGAGCGCAAACAGGCCAAAGATCTCACCGGACAGGGCGATTCGCTCGACCCGGCGGGCGGCGATGCGCTGCGTATCGATCGCGAGGCGCTGGCCGAGCTCATGCGCGATGATGCGGCGCCGCAGGGAGGTCGATAGGTCATGTCGCTCGTTCTGGATATCAAAAAGCGCTATCCCGGGTTTATGCTCGACATGCAGCTTGAGGCCGGCGAGGAGCGTGTGGCACTGCTGGGCGCCTCGGGTTGCGGCAAGAGCTGTACGCTGCGCTGCATCGCCGGCGTGGAGACGCCCGACGAGGGCAGGATCGTCGTCAACGGCGTGACCTTTTTTGACTCGGCAGCGGGCATCAACCTGTCGCCTCAGGAGCGAAAATGCGCCCTGCTGTTCCAAAGCTATCAGCTGTTTCCCAACATGACGGTGGCCGATAACGTATGCGCCGGCGTAAAGGACGCGGGCGACGCCGCCGCGCGCAAGCAGCTTGCCGAGCGCTACCTGGGCATTTTTGGCCTGGCCGATTTTGCCGACCGCTATCCCGCGCGCCTCTCGGGCGGCCAGCAGCAGCGCGTGGCGCTTGCCCGCATGGTGGCGGCACACCCGGGCATCTTTATGTTCGACGAGCCCATGAGCGCACTCGATGCGTATCTTAAGAGCGCGCTCGAGCAAAACATGCTCGACCTCTTTGATGTGTGTAACCGCACCGTGCTCTACGTGAGCCACGACATCGACGAAGCGTGCCGCCTGTGCCAGCGTATCTGCGTGATGCACGACGGGCATGTTGAGGAGATCGGCTCCGTCGAGGACGTGGTCCGCCGTCCGCAGACGCTGGCGGCACTGCGCCTGACGGGCTGCAAGAACACAAGCCGGGCGCGCAAGATCGGGTCTCAGGAAGTTGAAGCCCTGGACTGGGGCATGACCTTTAACGTGGGCCATGAGGTTCCCGATAACGTGACGTACCTCGGTGTTCGTGCGAGCTACTTCCATGTTGACAATCGCGCGGAGCGCGGTCGCAACAGCTACGATTTGCACGTGGCCCGTGTGAGCGATTCGCGCTTTGAGCGGCTGGTGCTGCTGGACGTGCCGCGTGCTGATGCGCCCACGCGTCTGCAGTGGAAGGTGAATAAGGTGAGTGTACCCGTGGAAGAGCTGCCGCAGGCGGGTGAGACTCTGCGCATGCATTTTGATGCAAGCAGGATTCATCTCGTTTGCCGATAATGCGGGTGCGATGCGGTCGAGGAGGTAGTCCTCGACCGCTTTGTTTTCACTTCGCCGTTCGCCGATTTCTACATGACTAAACCTTATCAGTCTGATAATTAATCATCAGACAGCGAGATGCTCACATCCCAACGTTGTCGTACGCGTGTCGGCGGTGTTCGTCTTGACGACAACCGTTGATATAGTTACCTTCGACGAGAAAAGGAGGGCGCGCCGATGCTGCAGAAGACATATTCGCGTCGCGTTGCCGCGCGCGCCCTGTATATGGCTCGGAGTCGCATATGAGCAGGTATGTTCACGGCTCCGGGAGAGACGACGAACAACTAAATAATCGACCGCAAAGCAGGTTCCCTATAATTCCGGGTTTAGGCGCGGCTGGGTTTTCGCCACCCACCGTGCAGCAATACCGTAGCTATTCAATTTTGGTTCGAGAGGGGAACCGTCATGGCTGAAGAATTCGATTTCCATCCGATGTGGGAGAGCCTCGGCATGAATCTTGCCGACCACGACATGCTGCTGGGCGCCGTGGGTCAGATGTACGGCGATATGTTTCTGATGCAGCACAATCGCCCCAAGTCCACGTCCTACCTGGACTTTGTGGCCACCAACATCCATAGCGGCCGTATTAAGGAGATGCTCGACAAGAAGGAGGCCGGCGAGGCCACCAAGATCGTCGGCTCGTTCTGCGTGTACGTGCCCGAGGAGATCGTGCTTGCCTGTGACGGCATTCCCGTGGGCCTGTGCTCGGGTGCCGATTGGGCAACCGATAAGGTCGAGGAGCACCTGCCGCGCAACACCTGCCCGCTTATCAAGAGCTTTGCCGGCTTTAAGCTGGGCGAGGTCTGCCCCTACATTGAGTCGAGTGACCTGGTGGTAGGCGAGAACACCTGCGACGGCAAGAAGAAAGCCTACGAGTTCTTTGCCACGCAAAAGAACATGTACGTCATGGATATTCCCAACGTGCACGACGAGTCGACGCTCGTGACCTGGAAGGCCGAGGTCAAGAAGCTCGCCGCCAAGATCGAGGACGAGTGCGGCGTCAAGATTACGCCCGAGGGCCTGAAGGCTGCCATCCACGCCGTCAATGAGAAGCGCCGCGCCCTGCAGCGCCTCGCTGCGACCCGCGCTGCCGACCCTGCGCCCATCAGCGGTCTCGACAGCCTGCTGACCGTTCAGGCCGCCTTTATGGACGACACACCGCGTCTGACCGGAGCCATCAACGATATGGCGGCTGAGTGCGAGCAGCGTGTCGAGGCCGGCGAGGGCGTGGCACCCAAGGGGACCAAGCGCATCCTGTACACCGGTACGCCCATGGCCGTGCCCAACTGGAAGCTGTTCAACCTTATCGAGAAGGCCGGCGGCGTTGTGGTAGGCGAGGAGTCCTGCACGGGCTCGCGCTACTACAAGGACCTGGTCGACGAGTCCGGCGAGACGGTCGACGAGATGCTCGATGCCATCGCCGAGCGCTACTTTAGGATCAACTGCGCCGTCTTTACGCCCAACGACCAGCGTATGAAGGACATTGTCCAGATGGCCAAGGACCTGCATGCCGACGGCATCGTCGACGTGGCTCTGCAGTTCTGCACGCTCTACGAGATGGAGTCGTTTGCCGTGGAGAAGGCCGCCGAGGAGGCCGGCATTCCGTTTATGCACATCACGACCGACTACGCCGGCGAGGACGCAGGTCAGCTGCAAACCAGGATCGAGGCTTTCTTGGAAACCATTTAGAGCTATCCGTCCCGGCGGCTTCCCCAGGCACCCGGTCTTGCCGTTCAAACCGTCGCTTGCGTACCAAAGTACGCGGCGCTTCTCTTTCACGGCAACCTCGGGCACCTGGGAAAGCCGTTTCCTTGGTTGGTTAAAAGGTTTGTTAAGGAGCTATATGCCGGAATATATTGAGCAGCCGTTGCCGTCCACGTTTGAGGAGTTCAACGAGCAGCGCAAGGCGGCGTTTATTCGCGTCAAGGATTACAAGCAGGCCGGTAATCGCCTGATCGGTTTTCTGTGCAGCTACACGCCGCTCGAGATTATCGATGCCGCGGGCGCCTCGAGCGTGGCTCTGTGCGGTACGTCCGATGAGGTGATTCCCGAGGCCGAGAAGGTGCTGCCGGCAAATCTCTGCCCGCTCATCAAGTCGACCTATGGCTTTGCCTACTCGCAAAAGTGCCCGTTTACGTACTTTAGCGACATGATCATCGGCGAGACCACCTGCGACGGCAAGAAGAAGATGTACGAGCTACTCAACGAGCTCAAGCGCACGCACATTCTGCATCTTCCGCAGGGTCGCGATCGCGCCTACGAGCGTGAAGGCTGGTACGAGGAGTGCCGCCTGCTCAAGGAGGAGCTCGAGGGCTTCTACGGCATCACGATTACCGACGATGACCTGCGTGCTGCCGTCCGTCGTCGCAACCGCTTGCGTGCGGCTCAGCTCAAGATGTTTGCGCTGCAGGCCAACCAGCCGGCGGCCATGAGCGGCATCGACCTGATGAGCACTATGTTTGCCGGTACGTTCAGCTTTGATATCGAGGCCTATACGCAGCAGCTGGAGCAAAAGGTCGCCAAGCTGCGCGAGGCCTACGACGCGGGCGAGCGCCCGGTTGCGGCGGACGCCAAGCGCATTCTGATCACCGGTTGCCCGGTGGGCGGTGTGATTAACAAGATCGGCCGCACCATCGAGTCCAACGGCGGCGTGGTCGTGTGCATGGACGACTGCTCGGGTGAGCGCACGGCGGCTATGATGATCGACCCGGACGCGCCCGACATTCTGCGCGCCATCGCCGACCGCTACCTGGATATCAACTGCTCGGTCATGACGCCTAACGACGGCCGCATGGAGAACACGCTGGCCATGTGCGAGAAGTACCATGTCGATGGCGTGGTAGAGAGCGTGCTACAGGCCTGCCACACCTTCAACGTTGAGAGCGCGCGCATGCAGGAGGCCGTCGAGGGTGCGGGTATTCCGTATATGAAGATCGAGACCGACTACAGCAACGGTGACATGGGCCAGATCGAGACGCGCATCGCCGCCTTCATCGAAACCCTGTAGGACAAATGCGGCAAAGGGATAGTTGCTTTGCCGCATAGAAGGAGGATGCCGTGGTTGGCATTGGTATCGACATAGGCTCGACGGCCGCGAAGGCTGCAGTGGTGGAGACGGACGGCGCCATTGCGTGGACCTGCGTCATGCCGACGGGGTATTCGTCGGTCGATGCGGCCGAGCGCTTGCGCGGCGAGCTCGCTTCAGCCGACTATGACGTGGCTGCCGACGACGTGCGCGTGATCGCGACCGGCTACGGCCGTGTCGCCGTGCCCTATGCGCACAAGGTCGTGACCGAGATCACCTGCCACGGCACCGGTGCCGTGCGCCTGTTTGGCGATCACGGCACGGTGATTGACGTGGGCGGCCAGGACACCAAGGTCATTCAGCTTAAAAGTGGCCGCGTGGCCAAGTTCGCCATGAACGACAAGTGCGCTGCCGGTACGGGGCGCTTTTTGGAGATCATGGCCGACCGTCTGGGTATTTCCCAACAGCAGATGGCCGACCTTGCGCGTTCCGGTGAGCCCACCAAGATCAGCAGCATGTGCACGGTGTTTGCCGAAAGCGAGGTCATCAGCCTGATCGGTCGCGGTGAGCCGCGCGAGAACATTGCACGTGGCGTGATCGACAGCGTGGTCTCGCGCGTGGCGACCATGGCCGGGCAGGCCGCGGGCGCCCTGTACTACCTGATCGGTGGCCTGTGCGAGAACGCCTTCGTGGTGGAGCGGTTGGGCGAGCTGCTGGGGTCGCCGATGACCACCTCGCCCCAGGCTCGCTTTGCCGGAGCGATTGGCGCGGCGATTCGCGCACAGGCGCTCAATTAATGCATCCGCCGCAGGCTCGCATTCATGCGTATACTGGGAGAAAATGATTGACCGATGAGAGGAGGTATCGATGGCTGACGATCAGATTAGGCTCACGTCCATGACGGCCGCGAGCGGTTGAGCCGCTAAGTTGGCTCCCGGAGCCCTCGCCCAGGTCCTGGGCGATTTACCCAATGTGCATAACGACAACCTGCTCGTAGGGTTCGATACCTCCGACGATGCGAGCGTCTTCCGCGTAGGGGAGAACCTGGGGCTCGTGCAGTCCATCGACTTCTTCCCACCGATGGTCGACGACCCGTTCCTCTTTGGCCAGATCGCCGCGGCCAACTCGCTGTCGGATATCTACGCCATGGGCGGGCGGCCGAGCCATGCCATGAACTTGCTGTGCATCCCGAGCTGCCTGGGCATCGAGGTCGCCGGCCAGATTCTGGCGGGCGGCGCCGACAAGTGCGTCGAGGCGGGTTGCTCCATCGCGGGCGGCCATACCATCAACGACGACGAGCCCAAGTACGGCCTGTCCGTGAGTGGTTTTGTCGCGCTCGACCGCATGCTCGCCAACAGCGGCGCACGCGTGGGCGATGTTCTACTGCTGACCAAGGCGATCGGCTCGGGCATTATCACCACGGCCATTAAGGGCGAGCTCATCGAGCAGGACGAGGCCGCAGCCATGTTTGACTCGATGCGCACCCTCAACGAGGCTCCGATTCGTCTGGCCGAGGGACTTGAGCTTCACGGCTGCACCGACATTACGGGCTTTGGTCTGATCGGGCATGCGTGCGAGATGGCCGAGGGCTCGGGCGTGCAAATCGAGCTCGCGTCGGGGGCGGTGCCGCTCTTTGACCAGGTGCTCGACATGGCGCGTCTGGGCATTATCCCCGCGGGCTCCTACCGCAACCAGGACTTCTTTGGCCCGCGTGTAGCTGCCGACGATGACCTGGAGCCGGGCATGCTGGATGCGCTGTACGATCCGCAGACTTCGGGCGGTTTGCTTATTGCGGCGCCCGCGGCGGATGCGGATGAGCTTGCGCGTCGTTTACATGCCGAGGGGCGCGTTGCCGCTACGATCGGCCGCGTGTGCGAGCCGGTGCCGGGCGGTCCTGCCGTTCGCGTTGTGCATTAAGGAAAACCGTTTATGCGACCGCCTACTGTTCTGGGCGGTCCCTTTTGAAAGGAAAAACTATGTCTACCAAAATTGAAGTCAATGCCATGGGCGATGCCTGCCCGCTGCCCGTCGTCAAGACGCTCAAAGCCCTGAAGCAGCTCGATGGCGAGGGCACAGTCGTGACCTCGGTCGATAACGAGACCGCCGTCAAGAACATCTCCAAGATGGCGCAGGAGAAGGGCTGCACGGCCTTGGTCGAGAAGGTTTCTGACGCCGAGTGGCACGTGACCGTGGCGACCTCTGGCGCCGTTGCCGTGGCCGATCCCGAGCAGGATGGCGCTACCTTCTGTGATGCCAGCGCCGGCAAGGGCAAGCTCGTCATTTCCGTCTACACCGACTGCATGGGCCGTGGCGACGACGAGCTGGGCCACAAGCTCATGAAGGCGTTTATCTTTGCCGTGACGCAGCAGGAGGAACTGCCCGCGACCATGCTGTTCTACAACGGCGGTGCCAAGCTCACCGTCGAGGGTTCGCCGGTGCTCGACGACCTGAAGGGCCTGGCGGAGCAGGGTGTCGAGATTCTCACCTGCGGCACCTGCCTGGACCACTATGGCATTAAAGACCAGCTCGCGGTGGGCGAGGTCACCAACATGTACGTGATCGTGGAGAAGATGGAGCAGGCCGTGCGCGTCGTGCGCCCGTAGCGTATTGGTTGGAGTTGCCATGAGGGAGAAGCGCCCGGCGCTTGTCATCACGTTTCCCACCACGGCGGCCGCCATGGGCTGCGAGTCCTTGTGCATCGAGCGCGGCCTTCCTGGGCGAACGATTCCCGTGCCCGGGGAGGTCGCTGCCGGTTGCGGTCTGGCGTGGAAGGCGTTGCCTGCCGATGAGGAGCTGCTGCGCGGCGAACTCGCCGCGGCGGGCGTTCCCACCGAGGGCTTTACGGTGATCGACATGTGGGAGGTCGTGCGATGATCTACCTGGATAACGCGGCGACGACCATGCACAAGCCGCAGGCGGTCATCGATGCCGTGATGCAAGCGATGTGCTCGCTCGGCAATGCCGGGCGCGGCGCCACGTCGGGTGCCCTCGACGCCGCTCGTACCATTCACGGTTGCCGTGCCAAGCTCGCGCGCTTGCTGGGCTGCCCGCGGGCCGACCATGTTTGTTTTACGCCTAACTCCACTGCGGCGCTCAACACCGTCATCAATGGCGTGGTGCGCCCCGGCGACCGTGTGGTCACAACGGTGCTCGAGCACAACTCCGCGCTACGTCCGCTCAATCGCTTGGCAACGGAGCAAGGTGTGACGGTTGAGCATGCGGGTTGCGATGCGAGCGGCGTGCTCGACTACGACGAGCTCGAGCGGTTGGTCATGCCGGGCACGCGTGCTGTGGTGGTGACGCACGCCTCCAATGTGACCGGCAACGCGGTCGACGTTTCGCGTGTGGCTGCCATCGCGCACGCGGCCGGCGCGCTGGCGATCGTCGACGCCTCGCAGTCTGCCGGTACGGCGAAGATTGACATGGATGCCATGGGGCTCGATGTTGTGTGCTTTACCGGCCACAAGGGGCTCATGGGACCTCAAGGCACCGGCGGCCTGGCCGTGGCGGAGGGCGTCGACGTGGCTCCGTGGGCCATGGGCGGCACGGGCGTGCACAGCTTCGACCCACTGCAGCCGCTCGAGTGGCCCACGCGCCTTGAGGCGGGCACGCTCAACGGTCACGGCATCGCGGGACTTTCTGCCGGCCTCGACTTTATCGAGGCCCAGGGTGGGGTCGAGGCGATTGCTGCCCACGAGCGTGCGCTCGCTGATCGCTTCCTTGCCGGTGTGCGCAAGATTCCGGGGATTAAGCTCTACGGTGCCTTTGACCAGCCGACGCGCTCTGCGATTGTGTCGCTCAACGTAGCCGATATCGACTCTGCCGAGATCTCGGATGCGCTCATGCAAGGGTGGGGGATTTCGACGCGCCCCGGCGCCCATTGCGCCCCGCTCATGCACCGTGCGCTGGGGACCGAGCGCCAGGGCGTCGTCCGCTTCTCGTTTGGGTATTTCAACACTACCGAAGAAGTCGACACGGCTATCGATGCTCTGTGCGATTTAGCCTGCTAAAGCTGCTAGACCGTTTATACTTGCGGGACGGGTGTATTTGCCCGTCCCGTTTTTGTTTCGACCCGAAAGGTGTGCCTATGGCCTCATCCGCTCCGCGCGGCCTGCGCTCCGACCATGTCGTTACCGTCGGCATTGCGCTGTTCTCGATGCTCTTTGGCGCCGGTAACCTCATCATTCCGCCGTTGCTGGCGCTCCAGGCCGGCACGGCCACACCGCTTGCCATGGTTGGCTTTTTGATTGCCGCCATCGGCCTGCCCGTCATGGGCTTTATCGCCGTGGCGCTTGCCGGAACGGCGCGCGAGCTTGCCGGCCGCGTGCACCCCAAGTTCGGTGAGTTCTTTGTCGCGGCGGTCTATTTAGCGATCGGCCCGTGCCTGGCCATTCCGCGTACGAGCTCCACGGCCTTCGAGATGCTGGTGCCGCTGCTGCCCGAGGGCGTCTCGCTTGGCACGGCTCGCCTGGTGTTTGCCGTTGGCTTCTTTGTCGTCGCGTTTGCGCTCACGCTGCGTCCGGGCGTCATCACGCGCGTGCTCGGCCGCATTACGGGCCCCGCGCTCATTGCGCTCATCGTGCTGGTCGTGGGTGCCGCCGTGATCTCGCCGCTGGGACCGGCTGCCGCCCCGCAAGCTCCCTATGATGCCGGTGCTGCCGTGCAGGGCTTCTTGACCGGCTACCAGACCATGGACCTGCTTGCGTCGCTCGCCTTCGGCATCATCATCGCCGAGACCATTCACGAGCTGGGCGTGACCGACGACAAGCGCGTCGCTTTTGAAATTTCGCGCTCCGGTGTGATCGCCGGCGTGCTCATGGCCATCATCTATTGCGGCTTGGCCCTTGCCGGCATGCAGCTCGGCACCGTGATGCCCGACGCCACCAATGGCGCTGCCATCCTTGCTCGCTCGGCCTCCATGCACTTTGGCCTTGCCGGCACGGTCGTGGTCTTCGCAATCTTCTTCCTCGCCTGCATGAACGTGTGCATCGGCCTCATCAGCTGCTGCTCGCGCTACTTCTGCGAAACGTATGTGGTCGAAGGGGGAGCGGAGGCCTCTGAGGAGGCCATGCGCCGTCCCTTTGCGGTTCTCGCCTTTGTGTTCGCAGCGTTTTCGTGCGTGCTATCCAATGTGGGCCTCGACGTGATCCTTATGTTCTCGGTGCCCATGCTCAACGCCTTGTATCCCGTCGCCATCGTGCTGGTCCTCATGGGTTTGGTACACGGTTTTTGCGACGCAAATCCGCAGGTGTGGGTGTGGGTCGGCGGCGTGGTCGCCGTGCAGAGTGTGATCACCTCGGTCCGCGATGCGTTCTTTGTGGGCACGTGGCTGCCGTTTGATGTTCTTCCGCTGGCGGATATCGGTGCCGCGTGGGCGCCGGTTGCCGTGGTTGCCTTTGTGATCGGTCTGCTCCATAGTCGTTTTGTCGCACATTCGAGGAGCTAAGGCATCAATGCTTGCACAGGCGGGGAGTCTCCCCTATAATTTCCTTCGCTTTGGGACACGCAAGGTTTAGACCTTAGCTGCTCAACACCTTCGGGACGTGGCGCAGTTTGGTAGCGCGCCTGCTTTGGGAGCAGGATGTCGCAGGTTCAAATCCTGTCGTCCCGACCATATCTTGCGGGCGTAGTTCAATGGTAGAACCCCAGCCTTCCAAGCTGATGACGCGGGTTCGATTCCCGTCGCCCGCTCCATAAGATAGACGAACGGCTCTGGCTCCTTTTGGGACCAGAGCTGTTTTCATATACATGCCGGGGACCCCACATCCCCTCCTAAGTTGCGGTGAAATAGTTCCTGGATGGGGGTGCGGACGATTTCTTGGACCGCGCCTAGGCGTATCCAAGCTTCCTGCGGTACTCCATCGGGCTCAGCCACCCGAGGGACTTCTTGATCCGCT
>JAGZYM010000030.1:0-17190 GCA_018377855.1 Collinsella sp.
CCGGCCGGTCCGGCCCTCAGGGTATCGGGTTCCCACATTCATCCGCACATGTGCGGATGAATGTGGGAGGTGTTCGGATGAAGTTGATAATCAAGGCAAATCGGTTTCGCTCAAAACTGCCGGTACGACAATCGTCCGGTCCTCTACAATGAATCCATTGTTTAAACGTTTCCCCACGCGCAACGCGCCTCGATATTCGGAAGGCAGAACATGCTGCAAAAAATCCAACGCTTTGGCGGGGCAATGTTCGCGCCCGCCATGCTGTTTTCTATATCAGGCCTCATGGTCGGCGTCTCCGCTCTCGCAACGACTGCGGACATCGTCGGCGATCTCGCCGTATACGGAACCCCTTGGTACGTTTTCTGGACCATCATCCAGCGCGGCTCGTGGACGGTCTTTAAACGTCTCCCGCTCCTTTTTGCCGTAGCGCTGCCTATCGGTCTTGCCCAAAAGCAACCGGCACGCTGCTGCCTCGAGGCACTCGTGGCTTATTTTGCCTATTGCTTCTTTTTGAGCGAGATCATTAAGCTGAGCGGCGACAACCTTGGACTTAAGTACCCATCATCTTTGACCCCCGCCAGCGGCATCACCGTCATCGACGGCATCAAGACGCTCGACACCGGCATTATCGGCCCGCTGGCGGTATCGGCAACCGTCGTCGCCATCCATGATCGCTTCTACGATGCCAAGGTTCCCGATTGGCTCGGCACCTTCTCGGGTTCCTCACTGGTCTACCTCATCAGCTTTTTTGCCGTGTTTGCCCTTGCCGCCATCTCGGCCGCCATCGTACCCTTCGCATATGCTGTGACCGAAACGCTGCGCCACGCACTTGCAGGCGTCGGCCCCTTCGGCGTGGGCATCTTTGTGTTTTTGGAGCGAGCACTCGAGCCCATGGGGCTGCACCACCTGCTCTATATGCCCATCTATTACGACAATCTGGTCATTCACGACGGTATTTACGCCACGTGGACCAACCTGCTCCCCATTCTCTCCCATAGCACGCGCCCTTTAAATGAACTTGCACCCTGGGCAGGTTTTACCGCCACCGGCTGGGGCAAGCTCTTTGGCCTTCCCGCCATCGCGGCAGCATTCTATTTCACCGCCAAACCCGAACGCCGCGCCGGCCTTAAGGTCATCCTTTTGCCCGCCATCGTCGCCTCGGTGGTCTGCGGCGTCACCGAACCGCTCGAGTTTCTCTTTATGTTCACCTATCCCGGACTCTTTTTGCTCTACGCCGTCCTATCCTCCTGCCTTGCCATGACCATGAACTTCTTTGGCATCGTCGGCATCTTCTCGGGCGGTCTCATGGAAATGACGGCCTTCAACTTCATCCCACTCATGCGAATGCATGCCGGCTCCTACCTTTTGGCGCTCGGCATCGGCCTTGCCTTTAGCCTCATCTTCTTTGTTAGTTTTCGAGCACTCATCTTGGTCTATGACCTTAAGACGCCGGGCCGCGAGAATCATGTCGCCAATCGCACGACAATCGATCGTTTAACGGGAAGCGACTTTGCCAAAGAGCAATCTCCCAATGACGAAGTCAATAGTCGATCCGATCAAGATCACGTCCTCGCTGAGCGGGTAATTCAGCTCTTAGGTGGCGTTGGCAATATCGTGGGCGCAACCAACTGCGCCACGCGCCTGCGCGTCGAGGTCGCAGACCCTTCCATCGTTGCAGATAACGCGTCGTTTGTCGCGGTGGGCGCCAAGGGCCTCATCATTACGGGCAAGACCGCCCAGGTGATCATCGGCATCTCCGTTCCCCGCGTTAAAGAGCATTTTGACCAGATCATGGGCCTCGAGCCGGGATTTGTGCCCACCACCTCGGCCTCCCCTGCCGCCAGCGCAGCCCATAAGCGCGGCGATATCTGCTTCTTCGATATCGACGGAACGCTCGCCTGGCAAGACCCCAGGCTCGCCCAAGACCTTCCCGAAGACGAGCGTGACCTGTCCCCTTATCCCAACGAGGCGGTCTCGCAGGCCATCCGCGATTTCGTTGCAAACGGCAACATGGCCTTTATCTGCACAGGACGCACCCTCAGCTGCATCCACCCCAAACTTCTTGAGCTGCCCTGGACCGGCATCGTCTGTCTTGCGGGCGGTTACGCCGAGATCAACGGACACGCAATTCGCGATCTGTCGATGACGCCCAGTATGCTGCAGCGTCTTGCCCCCTACCTTGAGCAATCGGGCGAGGTCATCCGCTTTGAGGGCCTCAACGGCGTCGTGCGCATGAGTGCCGATGCCCCCGATGCTCCCGGATACGCGCGCACCCTGGGCGACGCAGTCACGCAGCTGCAACATTACAGTGTCTACAAGATCTTGATGTCTACATCGCTCGCCAACCACATCGCTCAAGATAAGGCACTTGAGCCGCTGCTGTGCTTTAACGAGCTCGAACTCGAGGTAACCGAAATCTCGCCCCGCGAATGCACGAAGCGCGGGGGCATCCAGTCTGTACTCGACGCCCTCGATCCCCACCACGGAACCGTATACGGCATCGGCGACGCCAGCAATGACGTCTCGCTGATGAACGCCGTCGATGTCGGTATCGCCATGGGCAATGCGCCGAACTATCTCAAAAAGCGCGCCGACTACATCACCGACTCGGTCGACAAAGATGGCGTCGTCAAGGCGCTCGAGCACTTTAGGCTTATATAAGCAGCCGGCACGCGCACGCGTCCCGTTTCTCCAAATCGCCAAAACAGACGCGCCGGCAACTCCAATGTGGCAATATGGTATCTGCACACCGCAACGATGTAACCCAAGAAAGAATGCGAGAACCCGTGTCCAGTCCGTTTACCAGCTTTTTAGCCCAGCACTTTGACCAGATTAACGACTATCTGGCCACGTTCTTTGACGGACAGGCGACCTCTGCCGATATCGAGCGCTACCTGTACGCGCCGCTCTCGGCTTTTACGGCCAACGCCGGCAAGCGCCACCGCCCGCTTATCTGTATGCTCGCCGCAACCGCAGTGGGCGGTAGCTTTGAGAGCGCCCGCAGCGCCGCGGCAGCTATCGAGCATTTCCAGTCGGGCGCACTGATCCACGACGACATCGCCGACAACGGACAGCTTCGTCGAGGCAAGCCCTGTATGCACCTTACCGAGGGCACGGGCCTTGCCATCAATTGTGGCGACCTGGCGCTCACCATGGTCACCAAGACGGTTCTCGACGACCCTACGCTGGAGTCCGACGTGAAGCTGCGCGTGCTCCACGAGCTTACCGAGATGATCGTCCGCACCATTGAGGGTCAAGCACTCGACCTGGGTTGGGTCCGTGACGGGCGCTTTGATATCTCGGTTGATGACTACCTGGACATGGCGACGCACAAGACCGCGTTTTACAGCGGAGCCACGCCGCTTGCCGCCGGAGCCATTATCGGCGGCGGCAGCGATGAGCAAATCGGAGCGCTGCGCGCCTTTGGCCTACACACAGGCCTTGCCTTTCAGATTCAGGACGACCTGCTCAACCTTGTCGGCACTAAGGAAGCCGCCAACAAGGACTTCCGCACCGACATCACCGAGGGCAAGCGCACGCTTGTCGCCGTACACGCCCTCTCTGATGAGCGCCACCACGACGAGGTCGAGGCGATTCTTTCCTCGGGCACCGATGATCCCGCGCAGCTCGCACGCGCCGTGGAGATCTTCCAGGAGACCGGCTCTATCGATTACGCCCACACTTACGCGCTCGACCTGACCGCTAAGGCCAAAGCGGCCATCGAGAACGTTGAGCTTGATCCGCACGCACGCGAGCTGTTCCTCTCCATGGCAGATTTCTTTGTGGAGCGCCTTAACTAACGGGGGTTATAAAACCTGTCAGCAGCGTATTTAGGCACAACTTGCTACACTGTTGAGTGCATGTTTATGCATCCCTTTGCGTTGTCTATCCGACAGACGCTCAAATAGTACGAATGGTACGCCGAAAGGGGTTCGTTCATGGAACCTATTACAACGGGCATGCAAGGAGCAGCCGTCGAGGACGTGCAGTCTCGTCTCCTGCAGCTCGGCTACACGATTGATGCCGCCGAAGTCACCGACAAGTACTTTGGAGCCACCACTGAGCAGGCCGTCAGCACCTTCAGGCTCGACAGCGGCCTTGCTGCCGGTCATGCCGTCGATATCCCCTGTTGGAGCGCCCTTGTAGACGCTTCGTATAAGCTGGGCGACCGCACCCTCTATCTGCGCATGCCCAATTTCCATGGCGCCGATGTGCAGGCCCTGCAGCGCGCTCTCAACGTTTTGGGCTTTGCCTGTGGCGAAGACGACGGCTACTTTGGTCCGCATACCGAGGCCGCCCTGCAGCAGTTCCAGGAAAATATCGGCCTGTTTGCCGACGGCATGGCCTTCCAGGACACCTACGCCTACATCAACCGCCTGCACCATGTGTGGGAGGGCAAGCCCTCGGTCACCGAAGCCGAGTCCCGCATCGGTTTTGCTCGCGCCGCCAACGTGCTCGAGCGCTTCCAGATTGCCGTTATCGGCGAGGACCCCATCGCGCGCAGTGTTGCGTCGCGCATGTGGAATATCGCCACGGCAACGACCGACAACAGCGGCATGATGCTCTGCGACTCCGAGGTCCCAACCGACGTTGACCTGGTGCTCGAAATCGCAAGCGACGAGCTGCCCGCCGACGCCGCACCGCGCGCCACGATTGCCCTCGCCGAGTGTCACAACCTGGCCCAGCGCATCCGCACTGCCAATGTCGCCGCGCAGCAGAAGCCGGCTCGCATTCGCATTGAGCTCACGGGCATGACGCGCTACAACGGCAATTTCACGGCCAGCGACGCGCAGACACTCGCCGTACGCCTGCTCGACGGCGTTTGCGATGCCCTCGCAGATTAGGTAAACTAAACGAGTTGCTTTTGGGCAACGCCACACATTGGGACGTAGTTCAACGGTAGAACTCCGGTTTTTGGTGCCGGCTGTTGGGGGTTCGAATCCCTCCGTCCCAGCCATTAAAACTGAGCGCCCTGAGCCCATAACGGCCCAGGGCGCTTTTATGTGGGCAAGCGGAGGGATTCGAACCCGCAAGGGTGCGAAGCCGAGGAAACGCGAAGGCGCCCCAAGCCCATTAGGACCAAGAGCGCCTAACATCAAGAAAATATCAGCCCAGTTCCGAAAAGCGAGCCGCATGCAACAACCAGGTAACCACAGGCCCCGGGAGAGCGGGGACACCGGCTTAGGTTTATCGCGAGTTCCGCACGAACAGGAGGCCACTTAATGTGGCCTCCGTCGTGAGCAGGACTGTAGAGCAGGAAACCTAAGCCGGTGTCCCCGCTCTCCCGGGGCCGAACGCCCTAGTTGTTGAGCATGCGGTCGAAGCTTCCCGAGTCGCCATCCCGATAGTCTGCGGTCATCAGAATCTCCTGCGGAATGCGCCCGCCCTCGCGCAGCACGTTGCGGAACTGCACGCGCGTAACCATGGGCAGATCCTTGATCGTCGCCGCCAGGTTCTGCGGCACGCCCTGGTTGGCAGCCGCGGGCTCGCACTCGCCGCCGGCCTTCACGCGACGCTTATGCTCGGCGAGCATGGCACGGTACATGCCGGCATGCAGGCGAATCTCAACCACATTGGCATTGCGAGCCTGCTCGACAATGCGCGCGCCCTCGCGATCGATGTCGCCTACGTAGTAGACGTAGTTAAAGCGATAGCCAATCTCAGCCAGATAATCGTCCAGGGCATGCGAGACGCTCGCCTTGCATCCGCCGCCAAAAATCACGCCGCCCACCTTGATGCCAAAGAGCTTGGCGTGCTTGCGGCCACGCAGCAGCTTGACGATCTCGTCGTAGGTGTCCAGGTTCTCGACCATAATGAACGGCTTGTCGGCGCCCAGCGTAAAGAAGCCCGTAAAGTGCACGGGGCGATTGGGGGCGACCTTGATCGCCTGCATGCTGATGCCCTTTTCGGTCATACGCCTGATCAAGCGCTCACCGTGCTTGCCGTCAAAAGCCTTCTCGTCGTTAAAGATCTGGTAGGCACGCTGGCGGCGCGAGGCAACCGGCGTATCGGCA
The DNA here is from genome assembly GCA_018377855.1 of Collinsella sp. Lineage (GTDB taxonomy): Bacteria > Actinomycetota > Coriobacteriia > Coriobacteriales > Coriobacteriaceae > Collinsella. Next base: position 6,015 of record JAGZYM010000030.1, read on the forward strand.
CCTCGGTTCTGCTCGATCCAAGCCTGGATGATTGCGATTTCCTCGGCAATCTTGCGGTTGGACATCTCGTTGTGCTGAGTGCGCTGCGGAGCCTTTTTGCCGTCCTTGCCCTCGACCTTTACGATCTGTGTCTGCTGCTCCTTGATCTTAGAGAGCGCCGTAGGCGTAGGGACAACCTTGAGCAGCTGCCTGCCTAAAACGCGGGCAAGGGCAAACGCCGAGACCTCGCCGTGGACGGACGACTTGGGCTGCTGGGCAGCAGTATCTGCTGCGGCAGACTCCGGCTTCTTCTGAGACTTGCGCTTAGAATCGCCCTGGGAATTGCGCTCGTGCTTCGGCATAGACGCCTGCTTCTGCGGACGAACGGACTTGCTCTCCTTCGCCGGCTGGCGCTTAGGCTGCCCCGAAGAAACCTCGGCCTTCGCATCCTCGTTCTGCGGCGTGGTCTTCTCGGTTGCAGTCTCGGCATGGGAACTGCGGCCCCCACGATGGCGACGGCGGCGAGGCTTGCTCGACGCGCCCTGCTCCGCCTGCTCATCAGTAGGCTGCTGGCCCTTGGCCTCGGCATCAACCTCAAGCTGCGGCTCAACAGGCTTCTGCTCGCGAGCCGCCGGCTCAACGGTCTTCTCGTCCTTCTCGCCCTGAGTGGTCGAAGCCGGCTCGCTCTTCTCCTGACGCCTTACGGGATACGCGCGCCCCGCAAAACCACGTCCGGGACGGCATGAACCCGGAGCCTTCTTGGCAGACTCCTCAACATCGTCTGCAACCTCAGAAGACTCTTCAACCTCACGCGCGGCATCCTGCTGTGCAGCCTTAAAGTGAGCACCGCGACGGCGCTTGGGCTCTTGGGCCTCCACGGGCTTTTGCTCCTTCGTGGGCTTCTGCGACTCGGCAGCAACCTCGGTCTCAACAGCCTCGGCATCCGTCTCACCCTTTTGAGCAACGGCGCGACGGAAGCGCTCCTGCTGGGCGCGGCGCTGCGCATCGCGCTTGCCACCCCCGCCAAAACCGCCGCGTCCTGCCTTGGCCGTAAAGGCACGCACGACGTTCTCATCGAGCAACTCATCGGTATCGACATGCTCACGCGGAGCAGTTTCTTCCACAGCAGGCACGTCAGCGGAATCCTCGACGACAAAATCCTCGACGGACTCGGCAGGCTGCTCCTGGGCATCGCGGATCTCGGCATTGATGGTATAGAACGCCGGGCGCCCGTTAATGCCGCTACCCTCGATCTTGGTCACGATATTTGCCGCGATAAGTTCATCGCGCATCGCCTTGGTGTCACATTCCTTATCGACGGAGCGGAATAGTTGCGCCAGCGCACTCGACTTAATCTTGAGCGCCTTGCGGCAGAGCAGGTCGTAGGCAACCAGCTTGGCACGCTCGGCAGAAAGCGACGTCTGGCTGCTCAGACGTTCAGCCAGGGCATCGACATTATTTTGGTTATCGGAATATACCGTCTTGGCCACGGGGCCCCTTTCATATGTACACATATACGTTTATATGGTACAACGCGCGCCCTTATCCACGCAAAACATCTGCGAGAACACTCGGGCGTCGCCCGCTTTTGCATGAAAAAAGACCGAGTCCGCGTCGTTGCGGACCCGGTCTTTCCGAGTCATATGGATGTGACGTTCAACTCGTCAGGTCGACTAAGCCCTGGCGGCCTCGGCGTCGGCAGGAGCCTCAGCGGCAGCGGCGCGGCCGTACTCGGCCTTGCCCATCTCGGACCACTCGGGCTCCTCGTCGGGCATGGAACCGGCCTCCTTGCCGAAGAGCTCCTTGAGGCAGTTGACGGCGACGATGAGGCCCAGGACCATCAGCAGAACGGCGAAGACAAGCTGCAGGCCCTTGGTGGCGGCGACGGAGACGGCGGCCGTGGTGGCGGTAGCCGGGATGGTGCCGAAGAAGCCGTAAGCCTGGACAGCGGCCATGCAGCCCATGGCGCTCTGGACCAGCGAGGTGAAGGTGCAGCAGAGCAGGAAGACGACGGGCACGTAGAGCATCCAGCCCTTGCGGCCGGTGCACTTGCAGAACACGGCGAGGGTGATCATGGTCATGCCGCCGAGCAGCTGGTTGGAAGCACCAAAGAGCGGCCAGATGTTGGCATAGCCACCAAAAGCGAGGGCGAGACCGGGAAGCAGGGTGACGACCGTGGCGAACCAGGGGTTGCCGAGGACCTTCATGTAGCCGGCCTTAGACTCGATGGCCAGGGCGTCGTTGGTCTGGGCAAAGAACTCGGAGAACGAGGTGCGGGCGATGCGGGCGACGGCGTCGAGCGAGGTCAGGGCCAGAGCGGAAACGTTCATGGTCATAAAGACGGTAGCGAGCGTGCCGTCAACACCGAAGGCCTGCATACCGCGGGAGATGCCAGCGGCGAAGATCTGGAACGGGGTGGAAGCGACGCCGGCGTTGAGGGCGCCGGTACCGGCGGTGTTCATGTCGGAGAACATGATGCCGGCGACGATGATGGCAAGGATGCCGACGAAGGACTCGACGATCATAGCGCCGTAACCGACCTTGACGGCGTCCTGCTCCTTCTCGACCTGCTTAGAAGAGGTGCCGGAAGAAACGAGGCTGTGGAAACCGGAGAGAGCACCGCAAGCGACGGAGACGAACAGGACCGGGAACATCATGCCTGAGGCAGTGGAGAAGCCGGTGAAGACCGGAGCGGTGATAGTGGCCTGACCGTTGACGCCCAGGACGACGATGCCAAGGACAGCGCAGACGATCATGACGATCATCATGATGGAAGTGAGGTAGTCACGCGGGGTCTTGAGCATCTGGATGGGCATAGCGCCAGCGAAGACCAGGTAGACCATGACGACGGCGAACCACTGGAACTTGTCCAGGTAGACCGGAAACTGCATACCGACGGCAAACATGAGGACCATGAGGACAACGCCGGTGACGAACTCGGCAGCGCCGGTGAGGCTGAACTTCTTCTGAGCCCAACCAAAGGCGATAGCGACGAAGGTGAACAGGATGGAGATGGTACCAGCGCAGCCGGCGGCATAGGACTTGGTGAAGTCGATGGCACCGGTAGCAGCACCAGAAGCGTCAACGGCCGGGGTGAACATGAACGTCTTGCAGACCATGTCGGTGAAGGCGGCGATGACGATGATGCAGAACAGCCAGCAGAACAGCAGGAACAGGCGACGGCCGGTCTTGCCGATGTACTTCTCGATGAGCTGAGCGAGCGACTTGCCGTTGTTCTTCATCGAAGCGTACAGGGCACCAAAGTCGTGGACGGCACCAAAGAAGATGCCGCCGACGAGGACCCAGAGCACGACGGGCAGCCAGCCAAAGGCCATGGCGACGATCGTACCCGTGACAGGGCCAGCACCGCAGATCGAGCTGAACTGGTGCGAGAACGCGGTGAAGGCGGAGACGGGCGAGAAGCTCTTGCCGTCCTTCATGCGCTTGGCCGGCGTGAGGGCCTCTTTGTCAACGCCCCACTTGTTGGCCAGCCAGCGGCCATAGCCCAGATAGCCGCAGGCGAGCACCGCCGCGGCCACAACCATGAGCAAAACTCCGTTCATTACATTTCCTCCTCTAAAAAGAACTTCCTAGACATAAAAAATGAGGGCCGTCGGTTGCGCTCGACGGCCCTCATCTTTATCAGCCGCCCGTTATCGTACGGGCTAGCTGTATGTGCTAACCCGCATCAGATAATTACTACGCTGATAATGTTTAGCTGATGCGTGAACATGTCTAAGAAATCCTCTTCAATCATGATGTGAACGATCCGTGCGTGTTCACATCCCCCAGTGGTTGAAAAGGAGTATGAAACTTTAGTTACCTAAAGTCAACGCAAATATGTAATGAATTTTCAACTTTTTTGAATTTCTCGGTACAAAACGCCATTGACCTCGGACTTTACCCCACGACAGTTTTTGCATGAGGGATGCCCCTGAGAGCCGCGGGAGCCGGACGTTGTCGACGCCAAACCAGCCCAGAAGCTATATCGATACAGAAAGGTCCCCGGACGGAGGGGCCGGATATAAGGTTTATCGCGAGTTCCGCACGCAAAGAAGGCCACTTAATGTGGCCTTCGTCTTGCGCAGGACTGTAGAGCAGGAAACCTTATATCCGGCCCCTCCGTCCGGGGACCGCGCCGTACCAGCTACAGCGTCATGTTCGGATCGGCGTCAACATCGAACGGCGAGATTTCGCCTCGGTCGAATTTACGGCGAGCGACCTCCGCGATCATGGCTGCGTTATCGGTACAGGCAGACAAGGGCGGCACCGTTACGCGAATCCCCTGACGCCCAAGCTTCTTGATCATCATCTCGCGCAGATGCGGGTTGGCCGAGACGCCGCCACCGATGCAGTATTCCTTGCATCCGGTAGCGTGCAGTGCGTTTTTGGCCTTCTTGTACTGCACGTCAAAGACAGCTGCCTCAAACGAAGCTGCCAGATCGGGCAGGTGAATCGTGCGCCCGGCCTTGGTCTCCTGTTCAATGTAGAGCGTCACAGCGGTTTTAAGGCCCGAAAGCGAGAAGCGATAGTCTCCCCTGCTGTTAAGCGCACGGGGGAAATCGATCGCGCGGGGATTGCCCGTCTCGGCCAGCTTGGAGATGATGGGGCCACCGGGATAGCCCAGACCCAACGCCTTGGCTACCTTGTCGAAGGCCTCGCCCACAGCATCATCGAGTGTCTCACCAAGTACCTCGTAGTCGCCCCATGCCTTCACGTGCACGAGCATGGTGTGCCCGCCCGAGACAAGCGTGAAGATGAACGGCGGCTTGAGGTCGGGCTGCGCTAGCAAGTTGGCAAACAGGTGCCCCTCCAGATGGTTGACGCACACGAGCGGCTTGCCGGCAGCGTAGGCAAAGCCTTTGGCGAAGGCGACGCCAACCACGAGCGCGCCCACCAGGCCCGGACCCTGTGTCACGCCCACGGCGGCAAGCTCGCTGGGGGCAATGGCTCCACCCTCAAGACCAAGCGATGCTGCGGCATCCTCAAGCGCCGCATCCACTACACTCACGATAACCTCAACGTGCTTGCGCGAAGCGATCTCGGGCACTACGCCGCCAAAACGGGCATGGAAATCAATCTGTGTCGACACCTGGTTGGCCAGCATATTGCCATCCGCATCGATAATCGCCACGGCCGTCTCGTCGCAGGAACTCTCGATAGCGAGCACTAGGCGGCGGCGCTCAATTTCGGCTCGCTCCCCCTCGGAGCGCCCAGGCGCAGGCAGCGGCCATACGCGCTGCTCTGCCGCCGTCGGCTCGGGCGAAGCATTGTCGACCGGAAGCACGAGGGGCAGCGGAGCCGTCATGACGATGGCATCCTTGCCGGCACCATAGTAGCCGCGGCGCCATCCTGCCTCGGTAAAGCCCAGAGCGTTATAAAGCGCGATCGCTCCCTCGTTGCCGTCCTCGACCTCGAGCGAAGCCGTGGTGCAGCCGAGCATCTGGGCATCATAGCTCACATGCGACAGCAGCTTGCGGGCAATGCCCTCACGGCGATGTGCCGGGTCGACGGCGACATCCAGAATCTGCACATCACCGTCCACGACCATACCGCCGGCAAGGCCCAGCAGCTTGCCGTCGTCGTGTGCCACCCACCAACTACGCGGCGCAGCGACGTCCTCGCCCAGTTCGGACAGGAACATGCCCGGCGTCCACGCCTCGTGTCCGGCACCTTCAAAGCAGGCAGCCTCTAGCGCGCTCGCGCCCTCGGCATCCGCCGCGCCCATGGGACGGAACTGCAGATGACGACCGGCGAGCTCATCAGCAACGCCCGTAATTTCGCTCTGCGCACTCTCGGCAAGACCAAGACGCTTGCGCTCGTTTTCCTCGGCATCCGAAAGGCGCGTGTAAATCGGCAGGACGCGAGCCGGATCGCCGTCACCCGCAGCGTGCGCGAGCAGCAAGCCCTCGCCCGAAGGCCACCACAGGTCGCGCTCCACACAGCGAGCGGTCTCGTCCCCACCCAGCAGCTTGCCATAGCGCACGAGACCGTCACCGGTCAGCTGAACCTGATCCCAGCCCGCGGTCTGACGCCACTCATCAAGCGCCACGGCGGCCTTGACCACGTGTTCGCGCTCAAATTGACGCTCGGGGCCCTCATCGACCAGCATATACAGCGCCGGATATACCTCACCGCGCATAGCATCGGCCAAGATACCAAGCTTGCCGCGCACGCCAGCCTTCCACGCCGTCCAAGCGCAAGCGTCAAGCGTTGACACGCCCAGCAGCGGAACATTGGCACCACGTGCGAGGCCCTTGGCAGTGGAGATGCCGATGCGCACACCCGTAAACGACCCCGGGCCGCGGCCGACCACGTAGCAACCAACATCGCTGCGATCCAGACCGGCTTGAGCCAGCACACCATCAACGGTATTCACGAGCTCAACGTTGGCGTGACGGCGACACATGTGGTCGCCACTCACGAGCTTCGTCTCGCCCGTCTGTCTATCAATCCAACTTGCCGCGCAGGCAAGCATGTCGGTCGAGGTATCGAGCGCCACCACCAGCGCGTTGTCGTTATGCAAGCTCATCTTGTACAGCCTTATCAATCAAATGGGAAAGCTCCATTGCGCGGTCACCGTGCGCCTCGAGCGTTATCGTTCGCACATCGCTGTCGCCCTCATCACGCTTGAGCGTCACCGAAAGATACTCATCCGTCAGCTCGTCCTGGAATTGTTCGCCCCATTCCAGCAGGCAAGCACCCTCATAGCCCAGCACATCGAAAATGCCCGTATCCTCGAGCTCGTAGGCATGCTCCAGGCGGTATAGATCAAAGTGAAACAGCGGAATACGACCTTGATCGTGAACGGCCATGAGCGCAAACGTAGGGCTCGTAACCATATGCCCATCGCCCAGCCCGCGCGAGACGCCCTTGGTAAAGTGAGTTTTGCCCACTCCCAGGCCACCGGTCAGGATGAGCACATCGCCGCCCTCAAGGCACGGTGCAATTAGCTCGCCAAAGTACTCCGTATCGGCAGCGCAAGTCGTTTTGTAAGTACCTACCCCCAGGCGCTCCAGGGACATATATGCTCCTTATTATTCCGAGGCGTCCTCTGGTGCGGGATGTCGCTCCAGATAGTCGCCCAGCATCTTAAAGTCTTCCTCCAGCAGCTCCTGCCACGCCGGATTGCGCAGCGCTGCTGCCGGATGGAACGTGGGCATTACTACAAAATGCCCCATCTGGTGGAACCTGCCGCGCAGCTTAGTAATGCCAATCTCGGTCTTAAGCACAAAGTGCGTCGCGGGGTTGCCGAGCGTCACGATAATATCGGGCCAGATGCTTCGAATCTGCTCACGCAAAAACGGCGAGCAAGCCAGCACTTCCTCGGGACGCGGATTGCGGTTTCCCGGCGGGCGGCACTTAAGCACGTTGGCAATGTAGACGTCTTCGCGTTTGAGGCCCGCCAGCGACAAAATGCCGTTGAGGTCCTCGCCTGCCGCCCCCACAAAGGGCTCGCCCTGCAAATCCTCATTGCGACCCGGCGCCTCACCAATAAACATCACGCGAGCGCGGGGGTTTCCCACGCCAAACACGATATTGTGACGCGACTGGTAGAGCTGGCAGAGGTGACAATCGCCCAGAACGGCCTCAATTTCCTCGAGTGCGACCTCACGTGGTGCCTGATGGGTATGGCCGGGGATGTGCATGACGCCCATAGCGGCTCCTACACGTAGACCTTGTCGAGACGCATGCCAAAGCCGCAGGCGACCTCGTAGTTAATCGTTCCACGCAGTCGGGCCATCTCGTCCATAGTGATCTCGGCATCGCCATCGCGGCCGACAATGATTATCTCGTCACCATACTCGGCCTCGGGAATCTCGTGTGCCGGGTTGGACTGAATGGCGACCATAAACTGGTCCATGCAGATATTGCCAACCTGATGCACACGCTCGCCGCGATACAGCACATCCATACGATTGGAAAGCGTACGCGATAGGCCATCGGCATAACCGATCGGCAGCGTGCAGATCTGAACGCGCGTACGCGGTACGCGGTAGGTAAAACCGTAGCCCACGCCCTCACCCATCGCAGGGTGTGCCACGCGCGTCACACGCGCATGGACGCTCATAACGGGATCAAGCTGCATCACGCGGCCACTCAGCTCGCACGGCTGCATGCCATACAAGCCAACGCCGGCGCGGATCATATCAAAATGCATCGAGGGGTCGAGCATCGAGGACGGCGTGTTGGCGCAGTGCACGATACCGCACTCAAAACCCGCATCCTTAATGGCCTGAACGGCCTCGGTAAAGCGCTGACACTGCAGCTTGTAGTCCCAGCCCGAAGGTTCATCGGCCGTGGCGAAGTGCGTAAATACGCCGTCGCACTGAATACCGCGATGGAAATTTATACCGCGGACAAAGTCGAGCACCTGCGTGTAGTGAACGCCGATACGATTCATGCCCGTCTCGATGGCGAGATGATACTTGCCCACTTTGCCCGCCGCGACGGCACATTCGCCATACGCAAGAGCAAAGTCAGACGTATAGACCGAAGGCATGATATCAAACTCGAGCAACGTCGGAATGGCCTCGATAGGCGGCTCGCTTAGGATGAGGATGGGTTTCGTAATCCCGCCCTGTCGGAGCTCAACGCCCTCGTTAACCGTCGCCACGGCAAACATGTCGGCACCGGCCGAATACATGATCTTGGCGCACTCAACAGCTCCATGGCCATAAGCATCGGCCTTGACCACGCAGCACAGGCGCTGACGTGGATTCAGCAAGTTCTTATAGGCCCTCGTGTTGCGACGGAGCGCCCCGCGGTCGATCTCGACCCAGGACCAGCGCGTCAAATCGGCTTTATTCATGATTAGTCATCCGACCCTTCGTCCATGATTCCCAGATCTTCGAGCGCATCCTTTGCCGCCAGTTCCATGGCCGGACCGATCAAGTCGATAAGATCGGTCGCGATGACGCTCTTCTCACCATACTCCGTCGCCGCGGCAAAACCGGCGTAGCTGTGAAGTGCGACGGCGTACGAATACAGCAACTCCCAACGATCCATCTCGTCGCGCATGGCGGCAAGCGTGCCGGCCAAAATACCCGCGAGGACATCACCCGAACCGGCAGTTGCCAGAGAAGCCGGACCCGAGAGCGGCAGCAGCACACGCTCAACGCCACAGATAGCCGTCGTCGGCCCCTTGGCAATGACCACCAGATTGTCAGAGCCTGCAGCCCAGACAACCTTCTGCGCGGCTGCAATCGCAGTACCAAGGTCGTTCACCTCGTCACCGGCAACCAGACGCGATAGTTCACGATAGTGCGGCGTCATAACCAACGGCTGCTCGCGACGATACATCTCGGGATTACTATCAATACCGTCAATGGCAATCTTAGCAAGGCAGTTGAGTGCATCGGCGTCCAAGATAAGCGGCACATCAAGCTCGAGCAAGCCCGAAACCACCTGCATAGCGCCGGCAGATGTCGTCATACCGGGACCGCACAGTACACAGCTGTACTTCTTTGCAATCTCGCACACAGTCATGCGCGCAGCGGCGCCAAAGGAGCCGCGGGAATCAGACGGAATAGCAAAGACGGGAATCGAAGGAAGTGCCATGCGAATAAGATTGGCGCAGGCGTCAGGCGCCGCGACTGCCACGTAACCAGCACCCGCGCGAGCTGCAGACTTGGCCGCCATAATGGCAGCACCAGGATATTGCGCAGATCCGGCGACAATAAGCACAGAGCCACGGGAGTACTTATCGATATTCGTAGGTAGTGGGGCAAAGTAATCAACTAAGTCACCGGGCTCGACAATCTCGGCGGCGTGGTCGACATCATCGATGACCTCGTCAAGACGGTCGTAAAGATTGCCGCAGATCAAATCGCCAGCATACTCAGGACCATCAGCGCTATACAGACCAATCTTGGGCGCAATCATCGTCACCGTATGCTCGGCACGAATGCAGTCGTCATCAACAACGCCCGTCTCGGCATTCAGGCCCGAGGGAACATCAATGGATACGACACAATCGGCGCATTCATTGACCGTAGGAATCCAGATGGAGAACGGCGCACGCAGATTTCCGTGGAAACCGGTACCAAAAATGGCATCGACAACAACATCGGCCTTATCGATCAAAACCTCGAGTTCGTCACGCGAGGGGCCGACGCAAACGTGCACATCGCGGCCGGCAGTACGACGAGCAACATGACGTGCCAGAGCAGCAGGAATCTCATCCGGCTCAACCGGAGAAACGAGATCCACGTCCACACCCTTATGGCTCAGGATATCGGCGGCAACCCAACCGTCGCCGCCATTATTACCAAAACCGACCAGAACGAGAACCCGATCGGGATTGAGCTTCAAGACCTCGTTGGCGGCAAACTCACCCGCTAGCTCCATAAGCTCGGCCTTCGAAGTCCCTTCGCGTTCGATGATATCCTCGAGACGAACGACTTCTTCGGTACTCAAAACCGGTTTCATCTATGCTCCTAGCGTATCTTGCGAAGCATCGCCCAGGTGCTCCGTCAATGCTGAATTCTGCAGCTGCTCAAGCTCATCTAAAACAGAGCGAGCCTCTTTAAATGTCTGCGCTACGCGTTTCTTGGTGCTCACCTTTTCCTCTTTTGGCTTAGGCCGAGCATCTTCGGTAATCGCGATGGCATTCGCAACGGCCAAGTCTCCTGTAAGCGTAATGGAAAGAGCGACCTCAACAACACCCAGTTCTTGAGCGATCTCGAGAGCACGGCCCGAAAGCAGCGCCTTCGGTTTGCCGAGTTTATCACGCGTAACCGAAACATCCTTGCGACCCACGCCTTGACTAAAACCCGTGCCGAGAGCTTTAAGTACCGCCTCGCGCGAAGCAAAGCGGCTCGCATAGTGAGCAGCGGGACGCGATGATGCATCGCAATACGCACGCTCTTCTTCGGTAAACACACGCCGAGCAAACGACGGCGTCTTTTCAAGAATTGATTTCATGCGGGAAATCTCGACGATATCAACGCCGATACCAGCTTCAGCCATGTTCACCTCCAGATCGCACAGACTAAGTTATTGTAGCCCGTTCACAGAAGATGCGACAAACGAGGGTTATAAAACACAGCTACTATGTGAGACAAAAGCCCGTAAACGCAAAAAAGGGGGAGGCCGAGAGGCCTCCCCCTTCTCAGTTCAAGCGTACGGCTCGGTGCCGTCCACCGGTCAGCGGCGCCCTGGCCTCCCACGGGCTGACCCCGCAGTACTCTCGGCG
>JAGZYM010000031.1:0-16465 GCA_018377855.1 Collinsella sp.
GTCGACGAAACTGGAGAGGAGGTATTACGAGCTCCTGTGCGAATTGGAGAGAGCGCTCCCGCAAACTGCCTCTTGACAACTTATAGGAGCGTCGGTTTTCTTTTTGCGTTGTTCGCTGTGGTTGAGGGTAGTGGCTTAAACGTAGTAGATGGGCTGGTTTCGTGGCGGACGGGGTCACGCGGGCGCCCTTGCGTGGGCAAAAGTGATCCGTATTCCTTCGTCCCCGGGGGATCATTTGGGGGCTAGAGCTCTAGCGTGAGGGTGACAGGGCAGTGGTCGCTGCCGAAGATGTCGCCACGGATACCGGTGTCGCGAACGTTGGCGGCGATTGCGTCGCTTACCAGGAAGTAGTCGATGCGCCAGCCGGCGTTGTTCTTGCGGGCATTAAAGCGGTAGCTCCACCAGCTGTAAACGCTCTCGACGTCGGGGTTTGCCGCGCGCCAGGTATCGGTAAAGCCGGCGTTGAGCAGTTCGGTAAACTTGCCGCGCTCCTCGTCCGAAAAGCCTGCGTTGCCGCGGTTGGACTTGGGGTTCTTAAGGTCGATCTCCTCGTGCGCAACGTTAAAGTCGCCGCAGGTCACGACGGGTTTGCCGGTCTCGCGCTCGAGCGCGCTCAAAAAGCCGCGATAGGCATCATCCCAGGCCATGCGCACGTCGATGCGGGCGAGTTCGTTTTGCGCGTTGGGAGTGTAGACATCCACAAACCAGAATTTGTCGAACTCGAGCGCGCAGACGCGGCCCTCGGTTGCGGCTTGGGCGACGAGCACGGCCGCCTCGCCTTCGCCGGCGTAGGGCAGCAGCGCGTCGGCGTGCAGCACGCGCAGCGGCTCCTGGCGGCTAAAGACCGCGGTGCCCGAGTAGCCCTTGCGCTCGGCGTAGCTCCAGGTTTGGTGATAACCGGGCAGGTCAATATCAACCTGGCCTTCTTGCAGCTTGGTCTCTTGCAGTGCCAGGATATCGACGTCGAGTTCTTGCGCGATCTGGATAAAGCTCGGGTCCTTTTTGAGCACGGCGCGCAGGCCGTTAACGTTCCACGAGGCGAAAGTGTAAGTCTGAGGCATGGTGTCCTTTCGACGGGGTTGGCAGGCTTAAGATTAGCGCAACAGGGGCGGGGTGGGCTCCGTGCATGCTGACTTAAAGGCCGCATGCTGGGACGTCGCTCAACGCTGCCCGACTAACAAGGACGGAGGACTCATATGACGCAGGCAATATCGGACCCCAGGCAGGCCTCCGCCGCGCTGGCGGATCTGTTTGACACCCACAAGCGCGTGGTCTTCTTTGGCGGCGCTGGTGTTTCCACGGCAAGTGGCATCCCCGATTTCCGCAGCGTGGGCGGCCTGTATCACCAGCAGTTTGCCTATCCGCCCGAGACCATGCTGTCGCATAGCTTTTACGAGGCACATCCTGCGGAGCTCTTCGACTTTTACCGCACCAAGATGATCGCGCTTAACGCTAAGCCTAACCGCTGCCACACCAAGCTGGCCGAGCTGGAGCGCGCCGGCAAGCTCGACGCCGTGGTGACGCAAAATATCGACGGTCTGCACCAGGCGGCCGGCTCGCAGCGCGTGTTCGAGCTGCACGGATCGGTCCATCGCAACATTTGCCAGTCGTGCGGCGCGGTCTATAGCGCCGAGTGGATTTGCTCGCGCGAGCACGAGGACGCCGCGGGCGTGCCTGTGTGTCCTGCGTGCGGCGGGCGCATCAAGCCCGATGTGGTGCTCTACGAGGAGCCGCTCGATGAGCATGTGCTGACCGGTGCCGTTGCCGCCATCGCCGCGGCCGATGCCCTCATTGTGGGCGGGACCTCGCTCGTGGTGTATCCGGCGGCGGGCCTTACGCGTTACTTTACCGGCGATACGCTGGCCATATGCAACCTTGCTCCCACCGATCAGGATGCAAATGCCGACCTGCTGATTTCTTGCGACATCGCGGCCGCGTTTGCGTTCTAGCCCGCGCGCGCGGATACAATAGAAAGACTGAGTGCAAAGCGACCCCGCCGCCAGCTCCCCAGGCTCGGCGGCGTGGGCATTTTAGGAGGATGTTCATGGCGAACGACAGCAAGACATGGCGGTGCGGAAAGTACGAGCTCAGCTTTGACCGTCCGCGCATCATGGGCGTCCTCAACGTGACGCCCGATTCGTTTAGCGATGGCGGGGAGCACTTCGACCCCGATGCCGCCATCGAGTACGGCCTGGCGATGCTCGACGCCGGCGCCGACATCATCGACGTGGGCGGCGAGTCCACGCGCCCCGGCTTTACCCCGGTCAACCCCGACGAGGAGGCTCGCCGCGTGCTGCCCGTGGTGCGCGCGCTGGCCAAGGAGGGCGCCATCGTCTCGATCGACACGCGTCATGTGGCGGTTGCCAAGGCGGCCGTGCGCTGCGGCGCCTCGATCGTCAACGACGTGACCGGCTTCACCGATCCCAAGATGGTCGAGTTCGTTAAGACGAGCACTTGCGGCGTCATCGTGATGCATGCCGGCGAGGTCGCCGCGCCCGTCCGCACGCACGCAACGGTGCAGCTCGATACCTCGGCAGCGGCGTTTGTTGCCGAGAAGGCGCGCGAGGCGGCTGCCGAGGCCGCGCGCGAGGCCGAGAAGCCGGCTCGCCGCCGTCGCGGCAAGTTGCTGGGCGAGCCTAAGCCGGAGGCCAAGCTTCCGGGCGGCGTGGTGCAGCCCTCGTTGCCGTTTGGCGAACCGGAGCCCACGTCCGAGCCTGCAAGCGAGCAGGAGACGCCGGCCGCCGAGCAGGCTGCTGCCGCCGAGACCGTCGCGCCCGCGCCCGAGGCCGCGCCCGCAGCCACCGAGGCCGCATCGGAGTCCAATGACCGCCTGGCCGCCATGATGCGCCGCAGTGCCCGCCGTGAGGAGGCCTATGTGCCCACCTCGCAGCTCCGCCGCTTTACCCTGCCCGATTCGGCGCCCATCATGCGCCGCGTCATGGGCTTTCTGTCCGACCAGGCCCGCACGCTCATCCATGCCGGCGTGTCGCGCGACCGCATCTGCATCGATCCTGGCCCGGGCTTTGGTAAGTCGGCTAACGAGGACATCGTCATCCAGCGCGAGACTGCCAAGATGGCGTCGCTGGGCTACCCGCTCATGTGCGCCGTGTCGCGCAAGCGCTTTGTGGGCGCCGTCTCGGGCGTGACCGAGGCCGCCGAGCGCGATGCCGCTACGTTTGGCGTGTGCCTGGGCGCCATCCAGGCCGGTGCCAACATCGTGCGCGTGCACGACGCCGCGGGTTTTGCGCAGTTCCTGAACGGTTACTGGGCGGTTGCCAAGCCGCAGCCGCGCCGCGCGTTTGTGGCCGTGGGCTCCAACCTGGGGCATCGCTGCGACAACATCCGCGCCGCACGCGAGATGATCGCCGAGATTCCACTCACCTGCGTGTCCAACTCCTCCAAGATTTACGAGAGCGAGCCGGCCTACGAGACGCGCCAGGACGCGTTTGCCAACGCCGTCATCGAGATCAAGACCGAGCTGGCGCCGCTGGTGCTGCTCGATGAGCTCATGAAGATCGAGGCCGAGCTGGGGCGCGACCGCTCCAAGAAGGCCAAGGCCAACGGTCCGCGCACCATCGACCTGGACCTGCTGTGGATGGATGGCGAGACCCACGGCGGCAAAAAGCTGCGCCTGCCGCATCCTCTCATTGGCGAGCGCGACTTTGTGCTGGTGCCGCTCGAGGACCTGATGCACGACCCGGCGCGGTTCTTCCGCTACAACGGTGTCGAGGTCAAGGAGCCCGAGGACCGCGTGGGCCATATCGTTGGCGAATTGGGGCGTATGTAGATGATCGAGATGAATGCTGTTGCCGCCGGCACCGAGCTCGACGCGGCGCGTAACGCGGGCCGCGAGGGCGTGTCCGCGGGCTGGTGCGCGTGGAGCGCGGGCGATGCTTCGCTGACGTTTTCGCTGGTCGTGCGTCCGGATGTGAATATGCACGCCTTCCACGGCCTGCCGTTTGTGGCCGCGATGGGCATGATGGATGCGCTTGTGGGCACAGTGTCGACGCCGGGCCTGGGCCTTGCCGGCAAGGTGGGTATCCGGTGGCCGAGCGATATCGTGTGCGGTGCGCCTGCGTTTGAGACGTCGCTCGCGCGTGTTGCCGTGAACGGCGGTGCCGGTGCCGCGGGCATGTTCGGTGCCGTGACGGTGGATATTGAGCGTTCGGCGTTGAGCGAGCTTGGTGTGGACGTGGCTGACGAAGCGCTGGTCGAGGCGCTGGCCGCCGCCGTGCTGGCCCGCGTGGACGCCTGGGCGGTTGTTGCCAACACGCCGCAAGGCGCCGCAGGGCCGTTGGCCCCCGTGTTGGGCGAGTACTTCGATATGGTGCCGCTGCTCGGTCGCCAAGTTGCGGCGGTGTCGCCCAACGGCTTGCCGCTTGCGGTCGGTGTGTTTGCGGGCCTGGACATCTGGGGTCGCGCGACCATCAAGACCGATGCCGGCGAGCAGGAGTTTCCGCCTGAGGCCGTACGGATTCGCGGACTGTAACGCGAGGCGCCCGCGCTCAAAGACAACGATGACAACGAAGCCCTCTTCGGCCTGTGCCGGGGAGGGCTTTGCGTGACTGCGGGGTAGCACCTCGGACCTATTCCTCAAAACTGAAAATTTTTCGATTTTGAGGAATAGAATTAAGCCAGCTCGGGCTTTTGCGAGGTATATTCGTTGCAGAGCCTATTCCTCGAAACTGAAAAATTTTCGTTTTTGAGGAATAGCGATAAAAGACCGCAGGGAGGCGCCAATGAAACTCATCAATAGAACGTCATACATGGACATGTTGACGAGCCTTATTGGCGTGCCGGACATCAAGGTCATAACGGGCATTCGCCGTGGCGGTAAGTCAAAATTGCTCGAGGCCCTCCGCGATTACGTGGAGGCAAATCTGTCCAATTCGAATGTCATCCATATCAATTACAACCTCGACGAGTTCGAGGACCTGCTCGAATATCATGCCCTGCTCGCCTATGTAAAAGAGCATCGAGCGTCCGACAAGCAAAACTTCCTGCTTATCGATGAGGTTCAGATGTGCGACGGCTTTGAACGCGCGATCAACAGCCTCCATGCATCCGAGCAGTACGACATTTTCATTACCGGATCGAACGCCTTTTTGCTGTCGAGCGATCTGTCGACGCTCTTTACGGGGCGTACGTTCGAGATCGAGGTTTTCCCATTCTCGTTTGAGGAGTATCGTCTCTATGGCGACGAGGGCGATGTCGACCGCGACTTCGATGAGTACGCGAGAACCGGCGGTATGTCCGGCTCTTACCCTTATCCACTGCAGGAGCAGCGCTATCAATATCTCTCCAATGTCTTTAAAACGCTCATCGTGAGGGATATCGTGCAGCGGCATAACGTGAGAAACGAATCGGCGCTGCTGCGCATTGCCGATTACATGATGGACAACGTTTCCAACATTACGTCGGCACGTAACATTACGGATATTTTGAACGCGGATGGGCTAAAGATAACGAACAAGACGGTCGGCACGTACATGGGGTGCCTGTGCGATGCGTTTGCCTTCTATAAAGTTCGTCGGTACGACATCCGCGGCAAAAAATACCTTAAGAGCGGCGAGAAGTATTACCTGGCAGACCACGCGTTCAAATACGCGCTGCTCGGTACACGTGATATGGATTGGGGACGCGTATACGAGAACATGGTGGCAATCGAGCTGCTGCGCCGCGGATACGAGGTATACGTCGGCGTGCTCTATAAAAAGGAAATAGACTTTGTAGCAATCAAGCGAAGCGAGAAGCTCTACATTCAGGTGAGCGACGACATCAGCTCGGATAAGACATTTGAACGCGAGATTTCACCACTGCTGAGCATTGGCGACGCGTACCCCAAGATGATTCTCGCCCGCACGCATCACGAGGCCACGGACCGCAATGGGGTGCAGATCGTGGACCTGGCGAGGTGGCTGTGCGACGAGGCCTAGCAGAAAGCCCTATTCCTCAAAACTGAAAATCTTTCGATTTTGAGGAATAGGGCCGATGCGTTGCCTAGTTCGCCGCTCGCGCTCGTGCTCGACTTAAGCCCCTGTCCTATCCCAGCTCCTGCATGCGGCGGTAGATTTCGCAGATACCCTTGATGGTGAGCTGTCCGTCGACCACGTCGAAGGCATCGGTCGAATCGGCGACGATGCTGGCGAGACCGCCCGTGGCGATAACGGTGGCATCCTCGCGGCCCAGCTCGCGCTTCATGCGCGCGACCAGGCCCTCAGCCATGGCGGCGGCGCCCGTTACGGCGCCGACCTTGATGCACTCCTCGGTATCGCGGCCGATGGCGTGCTCGGGCGCCTCGAGCGGCACGCTGGCGAGCTTGGCGGCACGGGCGGCAAGCGCGTCCATGGAGATGCGGATGCCCGGCGCGATCGCTCCGCCAATGTAATAACCGTCCTCATCGATGACGTCGATATTGGTCGCGGTGCCAAAGTCCACCACGATTGCCGGCGCGCCGTAGAAAGTCTCGGCCGCAACGGCGTTGGCGACGCGATCGGCACCTACGGCCTGGGGGCGCGCCGCGCGCAGCTTGGTCACCGCGGCCGTCTGCGGCCCGATAACGATGGCGTCCGCGGCAATGCGGTCGGCCACAGTGTGCCACTCGCGCGAGAGCTGCGGCACCACGCCGGCGAAGGCGATCGCGTCGACCGCGTCGAGCGAGAGGCCGTACATCTTAAAGAAGCCCATCAGGCGCACATGGATCTCGTCGGCGGTATAGGAGCGGTCGGTGGGCATGCGCCACGACTGCACCAGCTCGTCTCCGTCAAACAGGCCCATGGCCGTCTGCGTGTTTCCCATATCGATAGCGAGCAGCATGTCTACTCCCGGTGTTGGCATAAAAGGACGCGCACCATTGTATACGCGCCGTCGACGGCGCTCGGCCGCGATTCGTTTACGGTGATAGGGGCTGAGGGGTTTTAAATATGAAGGAATTATGCTCTACGAGATTTTCCTTGCCGTTTGCCGAACTCCCGCGTAATATTCTTTCACGCGCACATGAGGCGCCCAGACATTGCGGGGTGGAGCAGTCTGGTAGCTCGCCGGGCTCATAACCCGGAGGTCGTAGGTTCAAATCCTGCCCCCGCGACCAAGAACTTGCAGCTCGTCGGCCTAGCCGGCGAGCTTTTTTGTTATTTCGGGACCGTGTTTTCGGTCCAATTCTCGGCCTCTCAAACAAAATCTCGATCTGTAACATCTAGACCCGATTTGGGCGGCTAGGTGTTACAGACCGAGATATACCGGTGGGTTGGGTCGTGTTTGTCTAAATCTGTAACACGAGGGACGGATTTTGCCGAGTTGTTGTTATAGATTGAGATTTTCTAGCAGGCGGGTTTGGTTTGTCTCGATCTGTAACAGTAGGACCCGGTTTTGTCGCGTAACTGTTACAGATTGAGATAAACCGACGGGCCGCCCCGCCCATCCCCATCCACCTGCCGCTACCTGCTGTCCGCCGATTTCCGTTGCGCTGCTGTATTCCCATGCCATATCCTCTAGATAACTACGCGGCATCATCGCCGCCGCGCCTACAAGAGAGGAATGTCCATGACCACACCTGCATCCAAGCTGCTCCAGCCCATTACGGTTGGCCCCCTTGAGCTCAAGAACCGCATTATGTTTCCGCCGCTGACCACCGGCTACGAGGAGCGTGACGGTTCCATCGGCGAGCGCAGCCTGGCTTTTTACGAGCGCTTGGCCCGTGGCGGCGTGAGCTACATCGTCATCGGCGACGTCGCTCCCGTCATGACCGCAAGCCCCACGCCCAAGCTGGCAACCGACGCCCAGATCCCCACGTTTAAGGCGCTGGCCGACGCCGTCCACAAGCACGGCGCCAAGGTCGCGCTGCAGCTGTTCCACCCCGAGTACGATGTGCCCGGTGTCGGCCGCATGGTCATGGGATCCATGGCCGCCGCCAAGGCCGCGCAGGAGGCCAAGGCCGCCGGCGACGAGGAGACCTTTGCCGCCAAGATGGCCGAGTCCAACGAGATCCGCAACCAGGCCTACGCCAAGCTGCATCACGACATGCAGCACTTTGTGAACGAGGCGAGCGTAGAGCAGCTCACCCAGATCAAGGAGGCCATCGCTGCCTCGGCCGCTCGCGCACAGCAGGCCGGGATCGACGCTATCGAGGTCCACGGCGACCGCCTGGTGGGTTCGCTGTGCTCGGCCATCCTCAACCAGCGCACCGACGAGTACGGTGGTTCGTTCGAGAACCGCGTTCGCTACGCGCTGGAGGTCGTCGCCGCCATTAAGGAGGCCGCGCCGCAGCTGATGGTGGAGTACAAGCTCCCCGTGATCATGGAGAACCCCGACGGCACGCCGCGCGGCAAGGGTGGCCTGCAGCCCGACGAGGCCTGCGAGTTCGCCAAGCTGCTCGAGGGTACGGGCATCGATATGATTCAGGTCGCACAGGCCAACCACACCGGCAACATGGGCGACACCATTCCGCCCATGGGCGCCATGCCCTACAACTGGACGCTGCCCGTGGCCGAGCGCGTCAAGGCCCTGGTCTCCGTGCCGGTGGCAACCGTCGGCCGCGTTGTCTCGGTTGAGGCCGGCGAGAAGATTCTGGAAGACGGCGCCGCCGACATCATCGCCTATGGCCGCTCGCTCATGTGCGACCCCGACATTGCGCTGAAGGCCGCCACGGGTGAGCCCATCCGCGAGTGCCTCAACTGCAACAAGGGCTGCGTCGATGCGATTCAAAACCGCAAGTACATCTCGTGCGTGCTCAATGCCGAGAACGGCGATGAGGCAACCATCGCCATTAAGCCGGGCGAGGGCGACAAGAAGATCGCCGTGGTGGGCGGCGGCATCGCCGGCCTGGAGGCCGCGCGCGTGGCGGCCAAGCGCGGCTACGACGTGACCGTCTACGAGGCGAGCGATCATCTGGGCGGCCAGATTGTGCTGGCGGCCGCGCCTCCGCGCAAGGACGAGATCATGCGCTCGGTCGAGTACTACGAGAAGATTCTGCCCGGCCTGGGCGTGAAAGTTGAACTCAACCATGCCGCCAGCCCCGCGGATCTCAACGCCGCCGACGCCGCGATTGTGGCAGTGGGCGCGCACGACGTGGTCATCCCCGTTCCGGGTGCCGATTCGGACAAGGTTGTCTCGAGCTGGGACGTGCTGGCCGGCAAGGTGGAGCTTACGGGCCGCGTCGCTGTCATTGGCGGCGGCCTGGTGGGCACCGAGACTGCCGAGTACCTGCTGCAGCACGGTTGCGAGGTGGCGATTGTCGAGATGCTCGACAAGATTGCCGCAGGCGAGTCCGAGACCATTCTGCCGCTGATCATGAGCGACTTTGCAGAGCACAACGTGGAGCAGCACGTTAAGACCCGCCTGACCGCCATTACCGACGAGGGCGTGGAGGCCATTCGCACCACCGAGGACGGCGCCGAGGAGCCGGTGAAGATCGCCTGCGATTACGTGGTGATGGCCGTGGGCTCCAAGGCCAACGCGTTTGACCTGGATGGTGTGACGGTGCCCGTGACCTGCGTGGGCGACTGCTCGGGTGAGCGCACCGCCGACATTGCGAGCGCCATTCGCACGGCGTATCACGCGGCCAACGAGCTGTAGTTGAACATCGCGGCCAGGCGGGGCGGTAGCACGGATCCGTCTCGCCCGGCTGTGTCCCGTCGGGTGTCAACCGGTGCGGGGCCTGCAAGCGCAGCAGGTCCCGCCCTTTTTGTTTTGCTCCGATGAATGGCAATGCGCGGTAATCATGAGGAGTGAGGACGTCTACTGCCTTGCAGATCACTCAAAATTATTGGGGGAGGGGTTAATAACTATATCCTCTATACCAAAGGACATAAAGAGATGCCAACTTTGTTGACAAGCGAATGACGATTGGCTGCGAGTCAGCTACCAGCGTAAATAATCGATAAAGAAATGTCGTAATTTGGTGCCAAATGTCCAGATAACACCGCGTCTACTTTAATTAACTGCTTTGAGCAAACAGTAAAATGCTACTATCTAACTTGCACGTAAGAAAGCAGATTAACGGCTAAGGCTAAGAAGTGGCAGGTATGTCGGAAGCAACTAGGACTCGCACGCATGCGCCCGAGGTTAGGCAGCGCGCCGTCGAGATCCTCCAAGAGGGGGTCGGTCATCGCGCTCTCGCCGCGGAGCTTGGCATTCCCCAGGCCACGGCTCGTCAGTGGGCCCGCGCGTATGCCGTGGGCGGTGCCGACGCCGTTCTCAATGCCGGTTCGCATCATCACACCTATTCGTACGACGTAAAGCTCGCTGTGGTTAAGGACCGTCTGGAAAACGGCTTGACGGTTCGCGAGGCCATGATCAAGCACAAGATTCCCAGCGAGTCTTCGGTCAAGGCTTGGTGCCGTCAGTACCGCGAGAGCGGTGAGGCCGCACTGGTCGATAAGCCGCGCGGTCGCAAGCCGCGCGTTAAAAAGGCGGAATAGCAAACAGGATGGTGCGCCCACAGGGGCGCATTTTTCTTGCCGCCTCTCTGCTCCAAAGCGGACGTGCCCTTGCCCCGTACGCCTAAAACTCCCCAGTTGACCGAAAACCCGCCGCCGCTACTCATCAATTGAGCTATAACGTTAAACAATTGCAGCGTTTTTGCATGGGGGAGTGATGGTATGACGCTACTGTATTTCCTTACCCTGTTTCCGCTGGTACCGGCGCTGGGCATGCTGCTCGCGCGCGGTGACCGCGCCCGCGATGCGGTGGGACTCATAGGCTCCGGCATTATCATGGCGGTGACAGTTGTAGTCGCCGTCATGTTTTTTTGCACGGGTCCGCAGAGCTTTGAGATTGCCCCCGGTACCTCGCATGCGCTCTCGATCATCAGCTCCGTCATCGACGTAATTCTGTGCGCCGTCATCCTGTACAACGCGCACAAATATAAGAGCGTGCTTACCACGGTGCTCGGCATAGTCCAGCTGGTGGGCTCGCTCGTCTTTGCGGCCATGACGCTGCCTGCGGCCGAAGCCGTCACGGCGACGCCGCTCTACCTAGACTACATGAGCGTGATCATGGTCCTCGCCGTCGGCATCGTCGGCAGCCTTATCTGTATCTACGCTTTGGGCTACATGAAGGACTTCCAGGCCCATGATGAGCACGAGGCCGCGCTGCGCGGGCAGACCGCGCCCGACCGTCGTCCGCAGTTCCTGGCGCTTATGTTCCTGTTCCTCTCGGCCATGTTCGTCATCGTGACGAGCGACAACCTTGAGTGGCTGTTCTGCGGCTGGGAAATCACCACCGTGTGCTCGTTCCTTATGATTGGCTATACGCGCACGCCCGAGGCCATCAAGAACGCCTTTAACCAGATCATCCTCAACATGCTGGGCGGCATCGCGTTTTTGGCCGGACTCATGTACCTGCACGTTAACGGCATGCCGCTGACCATCTCGGGCATGATTGAGCTTTCCGGCGCCGGAACCGCGCAGTCCGCGCTGCTGGTGATGCCGGTCATCCTGTTGTCGCTCGCCGCGCTCACCAAGGCCGCACAGATGCCGTTCCACACTTGGCTGTTGGGTGCCATGGTTGCCCCCACGCCCACGAGCGCCCTGCTGCACTCGTCAACCATGGTCAAAGCCGGCGTGTTCCTGATGGTCAAGCTGAGCCCGCTCTATGCCATCTATCCCGTGACCGGCTTTATGGTCACGAGCGTGGGCGCCATCACGTTTTTGCTCGCTGCCCTTATGGCCATCTCGCAGAGCAATGCCAAGCGCGTGCTCGCGTACTCCACCATTTCCAACTTGGGCCTCATCAGTGCTTGCTTGGGTGTCGGCGCGCCCGAGGCCGTATGGGCGGCCATCTTCCTGATCCTGTTCCACACGGTGGCAAAGTCGCTGCTGTTCCTGTGCGTGGGCACGGCCGAGCATCATATCGGCAGCCGCAATATCGAGGACATGGACGGTATGTTCAGCCGCATGCCGCACCTGACGCGCCTGATGATGCTGGGCATCATGGGCATGTTTGTGGCGCCGTTTGGCATGCTCGTGTCCAAGTGGGGCGCTCTGGTGGCGTTCGCGCAGACCGGCAACGTGCTCATGATCATGGTACTTGCCTTTGGCTCGGCCGCGACCTTCTTCTTCTGGGGCAAGTGGCTTGCCAAGCTTTCGGGCGTCGACCCCACGGCTCAAAACGTTGAGGTCAATGTCCATAAGACCGAATGGATGGCCCTCAACACCATCGCCGCGCTGCTGATTCTGTGCTGCGTGGCGTTCCCGGTTATCTCGAGCGGTCTGGTGTCGCCTTACTTGGCCATGGTGTTTGGCCGCGTGCCGTACGTTATTGGCAAGGACGCCATGTACCTGATGGTGGTTATCGTGGCGTTTATCGCCGTGGTGCTGCTGACTTCATTCCGCGTGAGCAACAAACCGCACGTCAACGTGTACCTTTCGGGCGTGGGGACCGACAAATATCGCCATTTCCGCGGCTCGATGGGACACGAGGTGAAGGCCGAAAAGCGCAATTGGTACTCGGAGGACGCCCTTGGCGAGAAGCGTATTGGCCCTGCGGGTAGCGTCGTGTGCTGCAGCATTATCTTGTTTGCGCTGCTGTGTTGCGCGTGGATTGGGCCCGAGCGGCTTGCCATGAGCGCGCCCTCGGTGCTGCGCGGCAAGTATTTCGAAGGCTCGGGCGTCGTGGGCATTTTTATTGGCACCGTGGCGTTTGCCCTGATCGCGCCGCTTGTGGGTGGCCTGATCGACGGTCTTGACCGCAAGCTTTCGGCCCGCATGCAGGGCCGTGTGGGCCCGCGCCTGCTGCAGCCGTTCTACGACGTTGCCAAGCTGCTGCGCAAGGCCCCTGCCAGCGTAAACACCATGGACGATACCTATATGGCATGCGCGCTTATCTTTACCGTGGTGGGCGGCGGCATCTTCGTGTCGGGTTCCAACACGCTGCTGTGTGCCTTTATGGTTACGCTCGCCGCGATCTTTGTGGTACTGGCGTCCGCCTCGACGCAAAGCCCGTTTGCGCAGGTCGGCGCCGACCGCGAGCTGCTGCAGGTTATGAGCTACGAGCCCGCCGTTTTGCTGATGAGCGTGGGTCTGTATCTCGCCACCGATAGCTTTGATTCCATCGCCGTGACGGGGCAGTCGGTCCCCATCATCGTGTACAGCGCACCCATTTTCCTCGCGTTGCTCGCGGTGCTTACCATCAAGCTGCGCAAGTCGCCGTTCGATCTTTCGTACTCGCATCACGCGCATCAGGAGATTGTCCAGGGCGTCGCCACCGAGATGAGCGGCAGCACGCTGGCCAAGATGACCCTTATGCACTGGTGCGAGACCGTGCTGTTTTTGATGTGGGTGGGCATGTTCTTTGTTTGGGACAACCCCGTGAGCTGGGTCGTAGCCCTGGTCGTGATGGCCGCGACGTATTTTGTCGAGGTCCTGATCGATAACACCTTCGCACGCAGCACCTGGCGCAGCTGCTTTAGGCTCGGATGGGGCGTGGCGCTGGTGTTTGGCCTGCTCAACCTTATGCCCATCCTCGTTGACGTGTTTATTTAGGAGGCGGCATCCATGGATCATAAAATGTCGCGCTCGCCGTGGGTTATTCATTACGACGGTTCGAGCTGCAACGGATGCGATATCGAGGTGCTGGCCTCGCTCACGCCGCTGTTCGATGCGGAGCGCTTTGGTGTGGTCAACACCGGCAACCCCAAGCATGCGGATATCTTTTTGGTGACGGGGTCGGTCAATGCCCAGAACCTGCCCGTCGTGCGCCAGATCTACAACCAGATGCTCGAGCCCAAGTGCGTGGTGGCCTGCGGTATCTGCGCATGTTCGGGTGGCGTGTTCCGCGATGCCTATAACGTGATCGGCGGCGTGGACCGCGCGATTCCCGTGGACGTGTACGCGCCCGGGTGCGCCATTCGCCCCGAGACGGTGATCGATGCCATCGTGGAGGCATGCGGCATCCTGGACCAGAAGGAGGCCGTGATGCGCGCCGGCGGCGACCCGCTTACCGTGGGCGGTGCCGCTACTTGGGACGGTGGCGTTGAGCTGGGCGAGGACGGGTTTGTGGCTGCGGGGGCCGGGGCCGTCGCTGGTGACGCACCTGCCGCTGGTGACGCACCTGCTGAGAAGCCCGCCGCTGCAAAGGAGGCCGAGTAATGCAAAAGGCTATCTATACCACCGTCGGGATCGAGGAGCTCCTGTCGCATGTCCAGGCGCTTAAGGGCGTCGGCGCGCGCTTTGTGCAAATGCACGCCGAGCGCAACGTCGACGACGGCTCGTATCGCTTGGTCTATACGTTTATCAACGTTCGAGCTGCTCAGGAGCATATTGCGCAGGACGGCAGCTATGCGATCGAGAACCTGGTGGTTGAGGGCATCGACCAGTACCAGGAGATTCCGTCCATCAGCTCGTACTATCCGGCGGTATTTCCGTTTGAAAACGAAGCACACGACCTGTTTGGCCTTGCCATCACCGACATGCAGATCGACTTTAAGGGCTTTTTCTACCAGGTCTCGACTGCCGAACCCATGAGCGTTATCACGCCCGAGGTGAAGGTCGCGCGCGAGAAGGCCATGAAGGTCCGTGCCGCCGCCGAGGCCAAGGCGCGCAAGGCCGCGGCCGAGAAGGCCGCCGCGGCTGCGGCTGCTGCAGGGGAGAGCGCTGCGAGCGCCGGCGATGCCGCGGGCTCCGATGCTCAGCACGATGAGGCTGCTGCGAAGGCCGCGCTCAAGGCTGCCGAGATGGAGGCAAAGCTCGCTGCTATGGATCCCGAGAAAGCGGCCAAGGTCCGCGCGGCGCTTGCCGCCAAGGCCGCCCGCGACAAGCAGAAAAAGGAGGCGTAAGGTCCATGGCTCATCGCTCCGTAATTCCGTTTGGCCCGCAGCACCCGGTGCTGCCCGAGCCGCTTCATCTGGACCTGGTGATCGAGGACGACCGCGTCATCGAAGCAATTCCGCAGATCGGCTTTGTGCACCGCGGACTCGAGAAGCTCACCGAAAAGCGCGATATGCATCAGTTTTGCTACATCGCCGAGCGCATCTGCGGCATCTGCGCCGTGGGCCATAGCTGTGGCTACGCCAGCGCCTGCGAGCGCATGCTCGGCATCGAGGTGCCTGGTCGCGTGCAGTATATCCGCACCATTCTGCATGAGCTTTCGCGCATTCACTCGCACCTGCTGTGGCTGGGCCTGCTCGCCGATGCCTTTGGCTTTGAGGCGCTGTTCTATCGTTCGTGGACGCTGCGCGAGCAGATTCTCAAGATCTTTGAGAGCACTTGCGGCGGTCGCGTGATTCTGTCGATTAACGAGATTGGCGGCCTTAAACACGACATTGAGGATTCCGAGCTGGCGGGTATTGTCCAGACGCTCGACGCTATGCGCCCTGACTACGAGGCCGTGGTGCATACGTTTTTGGACGACAACAGCTGCGGCGAGCGCCTGCATGGCGTGGGCGTGATCAGCAAGAAAGACGCGCTGGATCTGTCGATGGTCGGCCCGTTCGGCCGCGCCTCGGGCGTGGATTACGACGTGCGCATGTTCGGCGACGGCGCCTATGCGGATCTGGCCGCGTTTGAGCCCATCGTTGCTACCGATGGCGATTGCTATGCCCGCTGCCAGGTGCGTTGCGCCGAGGTCACGCAGGCCATGGACATTATCAAGGAGCTTGTCGGCAGGATTCCGCACGACGGCATCGGCGGGCGTACCAAGCTCACACCGGCCGACGGCGCGCGCGGCGAGGTTGTGATTGAGCAGCCGCGCGGCGAGGCGTATTACTATGTGCGCGGCAACGGCACCAAGAACCTGGACCGTTTCCGCGTGCGCACGCCGACGTCGCAGAACTTGGCGGGTCTGACGCATGCGCTGCAGGGCGTACTCCTTGCCAACGTGCCCATGATTATCCTGACCATCGACCCCTGCATTAGCTGCACGGAAAGGTAGGCACGGCATGAGTTTGCTGACATTTGCCAAGACGGCCTTGGGTTCTATGGTCAAGCAGCCGGTAACGGTGTGCTATCCGCAGGAGAAGCTCGCGGCACCCGAGCGCTTGCGCGGGCATATCGTCAATGACATGGATGTGTGTATCTGCTGCGGCATGTGTGCGCGTCGCTGTCCGGCGGGCGCGCTCGCGGTCGATCGCAAGGGTGGAACGTGGTCGATCGACCCGTATGCCTGCGTGGTGTGCGGTGAGTGCATCGAGAGCTGCCCCAAGCACTGCCTGACTATGGACACCGCCCGCACCCCAGTCGCAGCGGACAAGACTCCCACAGTAGAAACCAAACCGGAATAGCGCCGGAATAGAGCTGGAATAGGGGCCGGTGGGGCAAAAATGCCCCACCGGCCCCGCGCTTAAACGCGCGGCTGGGCCGCCGCAAACAAAACTATGCCGGTTTACGGGGCTGGATGGCGAACCTCCGACCATACGGAAAAACACAAAAACAAAACCGACGCTCCTATAAGTTGTCAAGAGGCAGTTTGCGGGAGCGCTCTCTCCAATTCGCACAGGAGCTCGTAATACCTCCTCTCCAGTTTCGTCGAC
>JAGZYM010000032.1:0-15558 GCA_018377855.1 Collinsella sp.
CTCGTCGCCGGGACGGTGCAGGCAGACCTTCCTGAGCTTGCCGATCTCGGAAGGCACGTGCAGACCTTTCGTCATGGCCTCCTACCTTTCTTTCGGGCCTTACTGGCCGAATTTATCAGCGCCCCTCCGTATGGGACGCTGCTTGCTGACAGCTCTAGTTATATCCAAATTCCACCCGCAATTCCACCTCGCCCCCGAACGGTCAACATAGTGCGATGAACGGTATATCGCATGTGATTCCCCCATGATGCACTTCGGCGTTCTAAAGTAACTTTTCTAAGGTAAACGCTCTTTTTTCTCAAAAATCATCCCCAATTTCAGCTCTAATCTTTCGATTCAAAATTGCATAGCTATAACGGTTTTATGTATATAAATGACGCTTGTTAACGTTTCTGCCTGTATTCGATGATATTCAGCTCGTAATCATTCTTATTCATATATTCTCACCAGTTGAGTGAGGATATAGATTGTCTGCAATACGAGACGAACGGTTAGTTATATGCCTTGGCAGCGTAAGAAGTAGGTAAAGATATCGTTCGCGCAATACGTCCGTGCCACAAGTCGACTAAATTGAGACAATAGTGATTAGTGTTAGGCTACCGTCCCCCTTGGGGACTGAACGGACAGATGCATATGCCGAGCAAAATCGAAAAGAAGCAAGCCGCCGCTAAGCTGCGTAAGCCGCCGCGCGACTTCTCGTACACACAGAACCGAGAGCTCAGCTGGCTACGCTTTGACAACCGCGTGCTCGACGAAGCCTTCGATGAGTCCGTGCCGCTGTTCGAGCGCCTTAAGTTCGTCTCGATCTTCGAGTCCAACCTCGACGAGTTCCTTATGGTCCGTGTGGGCGGCCTGTCCGACCTGGCCGAGCTTAAAAAGCAACCCGTCGACAACAAGAGCAATATGACCGCCTCGGAGCAGGTCGAAGCCGTCGTGGCGGAGCTGCCCGGGCTCCTCGACCGCTGGGAGTCCATCTTCAAGAGCATCGAGGGCAAGCTCGATACCTTGGGCGTTCACCGCGCGCGCGTCGATTCGCTCACGCCCGAGGAGCGCACCTTTGTCACCCGCTACTTCCAGGCCTACGTGTCGCCGGTCATCTCGCCGCTGGTGATCGACCCACGTCATCCCTTCCCCAACCTGCGCAACGGTGCACTCTACCTGGCTTGCGGCCTCGACGGCGTCACCGACGAGGAAAGCCTGCTGGGCCTCATCGAGATTCCCGCCTCGATGAACCGCGTGGTCGAGATCCCCTCGCCCACCGGCACCTATTCCTACATCTTGCTCGAGGACGTCATCCTCGCCTGCCTGGACAGCTGCTTTGGCTCCTATAAGCCGCTCGACCGCGCGCTCATCCGCGTCACCCGTAACGCCGACATCGATCCTGACGGCGAGGGCGTCGAGGAGGAAGAGGACTACCGCCAGCACATGAAGCGCATCCTCAAGAAGCGCCTGCGCCTGCAGCCGGTAGTGCTCGCCGTCTCGGGCTCGCTCGAGAAGGCGACGCTCAAGACTATCCGCAAGGCACTCGAGCTTTCGCGCCGCTCGGTCTTTACCTGCGATATCCCGCTCGACCTAGGCTACGTCTTTGGCATTGAGGGCAAAATTCCCGAGCACCTGCGCAACGAGCTGCTCTTTACGCCGTTTAAGCCGCAGCCCAACCCCACCATCGACATGACCCGCTCCATCCGCGAGCAGGTGCTGCAGCACGACAAGCTGCTCTTTTACCCCTACGAGGCCATGAACCCGTTCTTGGACCTGGTGCACGAGGCGGCCTACGACCCCGAGTGCATCTCGCTGCGCATCACGCTCTACCGCGTGGCCAAGCAGAGCCGCCTGTGCGAGTCGCTGATCGACGCCGCCGAGAATGGCAAAGAGGTCACGGTGCTCATGGAGCTCCGCGCCCGCTTTGACGAGCAGAACAACATCGAGTGGGCCGAGCGTCTGGAAGAGGCAGGCTGCACCGTCATCTACGGTTCCGAGGGCTTTAAGTGCCACTCCAAGATCTGCCAGCTCACCTATCGCGAGGGCATGGCACTTACGCGCCTGACGCTTTTGGGCACCGGCAACTTTAACGAGAAGACGGCCAAGCTCTACAGCGACTTTATGCTCATGACCGCCCATCCCGGCATCGGCGAGGACGCCAACCTGTTCTTCCGTAACCTGTCGCTGGGCAATCTGCGCGGCGATTACCGCTTCCTGGGCGTGGCGCCCGTAGGCCTCAAGCCGCTCATCATGCGCGGCCTGGACCGAGAGATCCAGCGCGCCCTTGCCGGCGAGCCCGCCCGCGTGTTCTTTAAGCTCAACTCGCTCACCGACCGCGAGGTCATCGACAAGATCGCCGAGGCATCGTGCGCTGGAGTCCGCGTGGACATGATCATCCGCGGCATCTCGTGCCTCAAGCCGGGCGTTCCGGGCAAGACCGAGAACGTGCATGTCCGCTCTATCGTCGGGCGCTTTTTGGAGCATGCGCGCGTGTACGCCTTTGGCGTGGACTCGGATATGATCTACCTGAGCTCTGCCGACATGATGACGCGCAACACCGAGCACCGCGTAGAGATCGCCTTCCCCGTGCTCGACCCCACCTGCCGCGCCCTGGTGCACGAGTACATGGGCATGCAGCTGCGCGACAACGTGAAGGCCCGTAGCCTGACGAGCGACGGTACCTGGGTTCCCGTGGAGCGCAAGGAGGGCGAGAAGCCCTTCAACTCGCAGGAAGCCCTGCTGGAGCGCGCCTACCGCAACGCCGAGGCCGCCGCGCAGCAGCGTGCGCAGGAGAAGGAACGTGTGGCCGAGGAGGCTATTCACAGCGAGCTTGAGCACGAAGCAGCAGTCGAGCCTGCTACCGAGCCGGAAGCTGCCGTCGCTCCCCCGGTGGCAGAACCCGAGCCTGTCGAGGAGCCGGAGGCCGTCGTCGAGGCCGTAGCCGAGCCCGTCGTCGAGACGGAGCCCGTCACCGCTGCCGCCCCCGAGCCGCAGCCGGCGGCGCCCGTGGTCCAGCAGGTCCAGGCGACCGTCATTGAGCCCGAGCCCGCACCTGAGCCTCAGCCCGAGCCGCAGGTCGCCAAGCCCACGTCCAAGACGAGCGCCCGTCGCGAGAAGCCCGCTGGCAAGACCAAGGCCATCGAGCGCCATCGCCCCGGTCGTGTGCGCATGGGTCTGGGCCTGATTGGCTTAGGCCTAAAGACGCTCATTACCGGCAAGACCAAATAGACGTTTGTAGAAGCGCCCCGTATTTGAGGAAAGCCTCGGATGCGGGGCGCTTTTCCCTGCTACCATGGTGCGGACAACAACGCGAATGACAGGCAGGAATATGAAGCTCACCATAGAATCGATGACGTACGGCGCCGACGGGCTGGCGCACGCCGACAACGGCAAGGCCGTTTTTGTGCAGGGCGCCGTGGCGGGCGACACCGTCGAGGCCGAGATCGTGCAGGACGGCAAGTCGTTTATGCGCGCCCGCACCACCGAGATTCTGGAGCCGAGCCCCGATCGCATCCAGCCTCCCTGCCCCTTCGTGGGCATTTGCGGCGGCTGCTCGTGGGGCAATCTCTCACGCACCGCGC
The DNA here is from genome assembly GCA_018377855.1 of Collinsella sp. Lineage (GTDB taxonomy): Bacteria > Actinomycetota > Coriobacteriia > Coriobacteriales > Coriobacteriaceae > Collinsella. The sequence continues at coordinate 3,564 of JAGZYM010000032.1, forward strand.
AGCTTGCCGCCAAGGAGCAAAACCTGCGCTCCACGCTCGAGCGCATCGGCAAGTTCAGCCCCGATCAAGTCGATGAGCTGGTGCAGCCTATCCGTCATACCAAGGACGACTGGGGCTACCGCAATAAAATCGAGCTCGAGCCGACCGTTGTCAACGGTCGCGTGCGCCTCGGCATGCACGGCGTAGATCCCAGCAAGATCGTGACCGTCGATTCGTGCCCGTTGTTCGACAAACGCTTCCCCAAGGCACTCAAATCTGTCGTCGGCGCACTCAACTATCTGAGCGGTAGCCACGACTTAGGCCTTGAGCGCGTGGGCATTCGCGCCTCGCGCCGCACCAAGGCGCTCGAGGTCGCACTCTGGACGCCCACGGGCTCTTTCCCACGCTCGCAGGTCTCGCGCGTACTGGCAGACGCCGCTCATCCCACGAGCATCGTGCGCGTGATGAGCAAGGGCGAGAAGAAGGCCCGCCGCGTCTCCAAGGTCGAGATGCTCGCCGGCGAGGGCTCGTGGACCGAGAATATCGCCGAGGGCCAAATGCGCCTTTCGGCCCCGTCGTTCTTCCAGGTCAACACCAAGGGTGCCGAGATTCTGATCGAACTTGTCATGGACGCGCTCGACCCTCAGGAAGACGAACTGGCTGTGGACCTGTACTGCGGCGCCGGCACCTTTACCCTGCCGCTCGCCCGCCGCTGCGATTTTGTCGCCGCCGTTGAGGCCTATGGCCCTGCCGTGCGCGACCTGCGCCGCAACCTCGAGATCAATAAGCTCGATAACGTCGACGTCATTGGCGGTGACGCCGTGCGCGAGTTCCCCGACCAGGATGCCGACGTTTTGGTGGTCGACCCGCCGCGCGCGGGCTTGGCACCCGAGGCCATCGACCTCATCGCCAGCACGAGCGCCCGCGATGTCGCCTACGTGAGCTGCGACCCGGCCACCCTGGCGCGCGACCTCAAGCGCTTTGTCGAGGAAGGCACCTTCTCCCCCGTCAAGATCACGCCGGTCGACCTGTTCCCGCAAACCTTCCACTGCGAAACCGTCGTCCACCTCAAGCGCAACTAGCGCCCTATCATTGCCCATAAAAATCATTCGGCGATTGAGCGTGGCAAGCGGGCACCTTCGGGGTATAAGACGGCTAATTGTATGCCGCCTTACGAAAGGAATCCTCATGCCCAGCGTTGCCGTTCTCGCCGCCGATGGCTTTGAAACTATTGAATGCTTGACCATGGTCGATGTCATGCGTCGCGGCGGCGTGCGTGCCACGCTCGTCTCTATCATGCCCACGCGTGAGGTCGTCAGCTCGCTGCAGATCCCCGTGACCTGCGATGCGCTCTTTGATGAGATCAACTTTGACGAGTACGACTGCGTTGTGCTGCCCGGCGGTCTGCCCGGCGCCACCAATCTGCGCGCCGATCAGCGCGTCTGCGATGTGGTCTGCGAGTTCGCCGCGACCAAGCACGTTGCCGCCATCTGCGCCGCCCCGTTTATCTTGGGCGAGCTCGACCTGCTCGAGGGGCGCCACGCCACGTGCTTCCCCGGCTTTGAGAAGAGCTTCCCCGAGGGAGCCTATACTGGCGAGAAGGTCACGCAGGACGGCAACATCATCACCGCCAGTGGCATGGCCCAGTCGCTCCCCTTTGCGCTTGAGCTGCTTCGCACCCTCGCCGGCGATAAGGCTGTCGAGAAGGTCGCAGAGGGCATCCAACTATGATTTTGGCTTCGCAATCGCCGCGCCGCATCGAGCTGATGCGCGAGGCGGGCTATGACATCCGCATCATCCCTGCCGATATCGATGAAACGCCGTTTGACGACGAGGCGCCGCTCACGCTTGTCGAGCGATTGGCACGGGCCAAAGCCGCTGCTGTCGCTGCCGAGCATGCCGAGCCCACCGAGCTGACCGTCGCGGCCGACACGATCGTCACCTTCGATGGCAAGATTTTAGGCAAGCCGGCAAACGAGGACGAGGCCTGCACTATGCTCCGTGAGCTTTCGGGCCGCACGCACCAGGTCGCGACCGGCGTCTGCATCGTTAAGGCCGGCGACACTGCCGCCCCGCATGCCGCCGAGAGCCTATCCTTTGTCGATGTGACCGACGTGACGTTCTATGAGCTCACTGACGAGCAGATCGAACACTACGTCGCCTCGGGCGAGCCCATGGATAAGGCCGGCGCCTACGGTATTCAGGGTGTCGGCGGACGCATGCTCGTGCACGATATTTCGGGCGACTTCTACAACGTGGTGGGCCTGCCCATCGCACGCGTCGCACGCGCGATTCAAAAACTCTCGTAATTGCATCTGGCGCTGGGTATCCCCCAGCGCCTACAATTTTGCCGTACCGTACGGATCCCGACCGGGCATAAGGCCCGGCGGAAAACCGATAGGAGAAAACATGGACACACTGCTTGAAGCCATTGACGTTTGCGATGTCGATGGCTTTTGCTATGGCAACTATACGGACGAGGAGGCCGGCACCGGTTGCACCGTAGTCGTGGCACCCGAGGGCGCCACCGGCGGCGTTGACGTTCGCGGCGGTGCTCCAGCATCGCGCGAAACCGACCTGCTGCGACCCGAGAACACCGTCGACACGGTCCACGCCGTCTGCCTTTCGGGTGGATCGGCCTTTGGCCTCGAGGCTGCAAGCGGCGTCGCTCGCGAGCTTGAGAGCCGCGGCATCGGCCTTCCCGTCGGCCCCACGCAGGTGCCTATCGTGTGCTCCAGCTGTATCTTCGACCTCGCCTTTGGTAACCCCACCGTTCGCCCCGACATTGAGGCCGGCATCGCCGCCGTGCGCGAAGCACTCGACAACACCCCCACCAAGCTCGAACAGGGCAACGTAGGCGCCGGCACGGGCGCCACCGTGGGTAAGCTCATGGGCCCCGCCACCTGCATGAAGGCCGGCTTAGGCGCTGCTGCCGTGGCACTCGGCCCCGTCAAGGTGGGCGCCGTGGTCTCAGTCAACGCCTGCGGCAACGTTGTCGACCCCTTCACCGGCGAGTGGGTCGCCGGTATGCGCGCCGCAGCCGATAGCGACCAGATTGTCGACATGGAACTCGCAGCCTTTGCCGCCGCCGGATCCATGCAGATGCCGCTCGACCGCACCAACACCACCATCAGCTGCATCGTCACCAACGTGGAACTCACTAAGGCACAAGCCACCAAGGTCTCCCAGATGGCCGCAGACGCCTACGCACACGCCATCCGTCCCACGCACACCACCAACGACGGCGACACCATCTACACCCTCGCCAGCGGCAAACTGGGCGCCCAGGCAAGCGCCGCCGTTCCCCTAGACCTGCTGGGCATGCTCGCAGTAAGGGCCCTACAGACCGCCATCGTAAACGGAGCAAAAAACGCCAAAACCTCCCACGGCATCCCCGGCGCCGCTAAGTAGTCCACTCGACCGTCGGTCGGAGACGGGCGGGCGTTACGTTTGCTGCTCTACAGTCCTATGCAAGACGAAGGCCACATTAAGTGGCCTTCTTTGCATGCGGAACTCGCGACAAACGTAACGCCCGCCCGTCTCCGACCGACTACCAACTATTTTTTTTCAGCCCAGGCCCCTGTGTACCGCGCGTCGAAGATCTTCAAATTCACCTATCTGACAATCGATTTATAGCAGAGGCCCCTTGGCCTTTAGTTTGATACAAGTTCCGCACGAGCCGGAAAGCACTTAATGTGCTTTCCGTGCGAGCAGGACTGTTCGCAGTAGCAAACTAAAGGCCAAGGGGCCCAGTCAACCTATCAGCAGCGATTACTCAACAGCTAGTTGAATTTGAAGATCTTTGAGGCAAGACGGTATAGGCCGAGTGTGGTTTTGTCTCCCGCCCGTCCTCGCAGATTGGTGAAGAACCCGACCACGCCGTAGCGGGCACGACGATACATGCGCTCGTCGTAGGCCTTCAAATCATTCCACAGCATCTTTAGGCGCTCGTCGGCGCAATCTTCCTCGGAAAGCTTGGTGAGAACCGAGCAGATCGCCATCATCATGGTGAAGTAGCCCATCATGTACGAACGCAGACGCGACGACTCAACATCGCTGTACAAGTGGTACGACTCCATCATGATACGCGTAACACGGAACTGCTGGTCCAGACGCTTGACCATCGTTGCCTCGTTGACGCTCTGACCTTCGCGACCGATAAAGTAGCGGTAGAGGTCGATGTCGGCGTAGTACATGGTCTTGCAACGCGGCAGCGGCACGTAGGCGTAGATGTTGTCCACATAGAACGTGTGCGGCGGCATGGGAAGGTTGGACTCGCGCAGCACATCCGTGCGATAGCACAGGCTGTGCATGAGCAGGTTCTGGTCCAGGCGAAAATGACCGATCTGATCCCAGGAAAAGATCTTTTTGCGCGGCAGGGCAAATTTGTAGCCAATAGCGGTATGCGTGCCCTCGTAAACCTTCTCGTACACGTAGTTCGAGATAAACAGGTCAACGCGCTGGTCGCGCTCCTCAAAGCCACGCAGAATCGACAGCATGGTCGAAAGGGCAGCGCCGTCAAGCCAGTCGTCCGAATCAACGACCTTGTAGTAGGTGCCCTGCGCCTCGCGCAGACCCGAAAGGACGGCAATACCGTGACCGCCGTTCTCCTGGTGCACCGCGCGGATGATTCCAGGATAACGGGCCTCCCACTCGTCGGCCTTGGCGGCCGTCTCGTCCTTGGAGCCGTCGTCCACCACGACAATCTCGATATCGGTGGCGTAATTGCTCCCCTCCAAGATAGAGGTGATGCAATGGTCCATGTCCTTGGCGGCGTTATACGAGGGAATACCGAATGTTATGACTTTATGCATGGCAGGCGATAATCTCATCCGAAAGATCGAGGGCGGAATTGGTCACAGCGTCCATATCGTAGTAACGATACTCGGCCAGACGACCCACCGGGTGGAAGTTCGTCAGGTTCTGGACGCGCTCAAGATAGCGCTCATAGAGCTCACGGTTCTCGGGCTCAAGAATGGCGTAGTACGGCGTCTCGCCCGAGCCGGGCGTATAAGCCTTGGAGTACTCCTTCATGATGGTGGTCTTGCCGGGCAGGACCTGGCCAGTCATATTCTTGAACTCAGTGATGCGCGTGTAATCCTCGCTCGTGGTGTAGTTGACGGTGCCCACGGGCTGGAACTGATCCATATCGAGCGTCTCGAACTTCATGTCGAGCGTACGGTACGGCAGAGCGCCCAGGTCGAGGTTGAACAGCTCGTCGAGCGGACCGGTGTAGACGATCTCGCCGCCATAGACCTTGCCGTCGATCTTGACGGTGGTCTCGTCGATCTCGAAGAGGTCGCGGGCGTCCACATCGCAGAACACATCAATCAGATCGTGGTCGAGCATGTGATCGAACAGCGCGGTATAGCCGTCCTGCGGCATGCCCTGGAAGGGAGCCTGCGGGAAGTAGCGGTCATCGTCGCCCACAAAAACGGGAACGCGGCCGGTGATCGACGGGTCGATCTGGTCGGGCGTCTGGCCCCACTGCTTCATGGTGTAATGCAAAAAGACATTCTCATAGACGTAATCGGCGACTTCGGCAAGATCCGGGTCGTTCTTCTTGCGCAGCTCCATAATGGGCACCTTGACATCCTTGCCAAAGGTCTCCACGAGCTTCTGATACAGCTCCTCGCCGCGCTCGTCACCAAAGGCGAGCTTGAGACTCGCATGGTTGAAGGGCACGGGCATAAGGGTACCGTTGATGTTGGCGAGCACCTTGTGCTGATAATCCGTCCACTTGGTAAAGCGCGACAGGAAATTGTGCACGCGCTCGTTAAAGGTGTGATAGATATGCGGACCGTACTCGTGGATCAGGATTCCGGCCTCGTCAGTGCAGTCATAGGCATTGCCCGCAATGTGGCTACGGCGCTCCAAAACGGCAACACGATAGCCGATGGTCTCGGCAAGACGGCGGGCGCAAACGGCACCGGCATATCCAGCACCGACGACAATCATGTCGTACGCGCCGGCGTTAAAGCCTTCAGGCAGGCCTGAGGTAATCTGCATCGATACTCCTTGTCAAAAGCCACGGGCTCGTTAGCTGGGCTTTTCTCGAACATTCTTCGAGACATATTTATCAGAGCGATTATAGCGCTAATGCGTCCTATAATGAGCTTGCCACACAAGGAAAGCTCAAGCACCGCGGCGTACATAATTGAAAGGTAAACCCGCTAGCAGCGGGTTTATTCGTGTACAGCCGAGGGCCTGGAGCTTAGCGGAACGCTTGTAAGGAGTAACATGAGCGATTTCCTAAACCGTATGAAGTCTGCCGCCAAGGCCGACCTTAAGACCATCGTCCTGCCCGAGGGCGAAGACCCGCGCACCATCGTCGCGGCGAACAAGATCATCGAGGAGGGCCTGGCCAACATCGTCATCCTGGGCAACCCCGATGACATCAACGTTCCCGGCGCCACCGTCATCGACCCGCGCAACGCCGAGAAGCACGAGGAGTACGCGCAGAAGTTTGCCGAGCTCCGCGCCAAGAAGGGCGTCACCATCGAGCAGGCTCGCGCCCAGGTGATGGACGCCACCTACTTTGGCACCATGATGGTCAAGATGGGCGATGCCGACGGCCTGGTCTCCGGCGCCTGCCACTCCACCGCCGACACCCTGCGCCCCGCGCTGCAGATCCTCAAGACCGCCCCGGGCACCAAGCTGGTCTCGGCCTTCTTCGTGATGTGCACCGACACCCCGCAGTTTGGCACCGACGGCACGCTGATCTTTGCCGACTGCGGCCTCAACATCAACCCGTCCTCTGACGAGCTCTCCGAGATTGCCATTGCCTCCGCTCACTCCTGGTCCACCTTCATGGGCAATGTCGAGCCGCACGTGGCCATGCTCTCCTACTCCACCATGGGCTCCGCCGGCGGCGAGGTTGCCAAGAAGGTCCAGGAAGCCGTGAAGTTCTGCAAGGAGAAGGCCCCCGAGCTCGCCATCGACGGCGACCTGCAGCTCGATGCCGCTATCGTCCCCACCGTCGCCCAGCTCAAGGCCCCCGGCTCCTCTGTCGCCGGTAAGGCCAACGTGCTCGTGTTCCCCGACCTCGAGGCCGGCAACATCGGCTACAAGCTGGTCCAGCGCTTCGCCGGTGCCGACGCCTACGGCCCCATCCTGCAGGGCATCGCCAAGCCGGTCAACGACCTGTCGCGCGGCTGCTCTGCCGACGACATCGTGGGTGTCGTGGCCATCACCGCCGTCCAGGCTCAGATGGCTGAGTAGCGGACATATCCCCTCGGGGCCCTACAGGGTAAACCTCTGAAAACGTCCTCGGACATGTCGGAAGCCCCCGCTGCGCACTACGTGCGGCGGGGGCTTCCTCCGTCCTGCGGAAAGTTTTCAGAGCTTTACCCTGTAGGGCCCCTGCCGCCACGTGGCAGTCAGGGTATCTGGAGTGGACGGCGGCTTGGCTACGAGCTGGGGCTGAGGATCTGAATGGTTGGATGCCTTTGCTGGGAGCGTAAGCGTTTCTGGGATTGATTTCTTTGGATCCCAAAAGTGAATGCAGCCTGGCGTTTGCTCAACCGGAAAGCGCGTCCCAGTTTGAGGGCGAATTCTGGGATGTAGTTTCCGCTTGGAGCCTGTTTGGGAAACTGCGGGACGGAATTTTACTTGATTGTGGGATGCGGTTTCCGCTACGTGCCTCAACCGGAAAGCATGTCCCAGAATTTGCGCTCGAAATAGGATGGAGTTTCCACCGTCCGCTTGCTAGTAAAAAAGCCTCCGGAGCCGTTGCTCTGGAGGCCTTTTGTTTACTTGCAAATGCGCGCGTTAGTTGCTCTTGGTCAGACGCTCGACGTCGTGGGCGATCATGTATTCCTCGTCGGTGGGGATGACCATGACCGTGACGGCGGAGCCGGCAGCGCTGATGACCTGCGGGCCGTTGCCCACGGCCTCGCGGTTCTTATTGTTGTCGATGCGCACGCCCAGCCACTCAAAGCAGTCGCAGAAAGCCTTGCGGATCGACCAGTCGTTCTCGCCGATGCCGGCAGTAAAGGTAATGGTGTCCACGCCCGCCATGGAGGCAATCATGGAACCGGCCTGCTGCATGGCCTTGTAGGCGAACATGTCGAAGGCGAGCAGGCAGCGCTCGTCACCCTCGGAGGCGCGCGTGCGGATGTCGCGGGCGTCGTTGGAGATACCCGAGATGGCAAGCAGACCGGACTGCTTGTTCATCATGTCGTCGACTTCCTGGTAGCTGTAGCCGCCCTCGCGCTGCAGGTAGCACACGGTGGCCGGGTCGATGGAACCGCAACGGGTGCCCATCATCAGGCCGTCGAGCGGCGTGAGGCCCATCGTGGTATCGCGGCACACGCCGTCCTCAATAGCGGCGAGCGAGGCGCCGTTGCCCAGGTGGCACGAAAGCAGACGGTGGCAGCGCGTGCCCAGGATCTCCTTGGCCATCATCCACTCGTAACGGTGGCTCGTGCCGTGGGCGCCGTACTTGCGCACGTGATACTTGTCGCACACGTCCTTGGGCAGTGCATAGGTGTAGGCGACCTCGGGCATCGTCATATGGAACGACGTGTCGAAGACGGCCACATTGGGCAGCTCCGGATACTTCTCGCGGCAGTACTCAATCGCCGCAGCTTCGCCGTAGTTGTGCAGCGGGGCGAGCGGCGCCACCTCAAGGATCTTGGCCATGACCTCATCGTCGACGACCGCGGAATCATCGAAGTACCAGCCGCCCTGAACGATACGGTGGCCGATGCCGTCGATCGTAAAATCGGTCTTCTCGAGCTCCTCGAGCACACGCGCGATGGCAGAGCGATGATCAGGGAAGGGAATCTCCTCGGTCTGCTTGGCGCCACCGTTCTCGGAATGGCCAAAGATGCCCATCTCCGAGCCGATACGCTCGCAGTTACCTTTGGCGAAAACCTCGCGGGTATCGGTGTCCAAAAGCTGATATTTAAGGCTCGAGCTGCCGGCGTTGACAACAAGTACGTTCATGAGACTCCTTCGTGATTACAGTACGGTCGGCAAACCTATAAGGCGGCCGTATCCTTAATAAGAAGTTATCAGAGTTCAATAATTATCTATTAAACTCTTCGCTCAAAGCGCATAAAAGGGGGCTGAACGGCACAAGGCCATCCAGTCCCCTCCCCTTGCATCAATTACTTGCCGTTGACGATGCGCTCGACGTCGGAAGCAATCATGAACTCCTCGTCCGTGGGGATGACGAAGATCTTGACCTTGGAATCCTTGGCGGACAGGCACCAAGCGCCGTCGCCACGCAGGGCGTTGCGGGCATGGTCCATCTTGACACCCATAAAGGCCAGACGGTCGGCCACACCGGCGCGGACGGCCGGAGCGTGCTCGCCGATGCCGGCGGTAAAGACGAGCGTGTCCATGCCGCACATGGAGGTGGCCATCTCGGCGGCCTTGGCGGCAATCTTGTAGACGAACATATCGAAGGCGAGCTGAGCCTCGGGATCGCCAGCAGCAGCAAGCTCCTCGACGTTACGGCAGTCGTTGGTCTTTCCGCCGGTCACGGCCATGAGGCCGGACTTCTTGTTCATCATCTCGTCGACCTCGTCGAAGGTGTAGCCGCCCTCGCGCTGCAGGTAGCACACGGTAGCCGGGTCGATAGAACCGCAGCGGGTGCCCATCATGACGCCGTCGAGCGGGGTAAGGCCCATGGTGGTGTCCATGCACTTGCCGTCCTCGATAGCGCACAGGGAAGCGCCGGAGCCAATGTGGCACACGACAACCTTGCGGGCCTCGCCGTTGGTCATCTCGGCAACCTTCTTGGAGATGTAGCGGTAGCTGGTGCCATGGGCGCCGTACTTACGGATGTGCAGCTTGTCGCAGACGTCCTTGGGCAGGGCGTAGGTCTTGGCGACCTCGGGCATGTTGAAGTGGAAAGCGGTGTCGTAGACCGTGACGTTGGGCAGGTCGGGATACTGCTCCAGGCAGTACTCAATAACGTTGGCCTCGGGGTTGTTGTGCAGCGGGGCGAGCGGGGCAACCTCGCGGATCTTGGCAAGAACGTCCTCGTCGACGAGGGAGGAATCGCCAAAGTACCAACCGCCCTGAACGATGCGGTGGCCGATGCCCTCGATCTTGACGCCGTTAGCCTCGAGGTCCTTCAGGACGACCTCGATGGCGACCTTGTGGTCGGGGAACTCGATGTTCTCGGTCACCTTCTTGGAGCCGTTGGCAGCGTGGGTGAAGGTGCCGCCGGTAAAGCAGACGCGCTCGCAGGAGCCCTTTGCGGACACCTTGTGGGACTTGGTATCGATGACCTGATACTTAAGGGTCGAAGATCCTGCGTTGACGACCAGAACGTTCATGTGTCTCCCTACTAACAGGCGGTGTGGCGCCGCCAGGTTACATACGCTTCAATAATAAACCCAAACGCCCTCGCGCTCGGGTTTATTGCGTTGATATATAAGTTATCGATGCCGCAGCTTCCGTTTCATTGCACGGCGCAGGCGTCCTCAGATGAGGTTCTCGCCCAGGTTCTTGCCGCCGAGGACGTGCATGTGGAAGTGCATGACAGTCTGGCCGGCGTTGACGCCCTTGTTGGAGATGACGCGGAAGCCGTCCTCCAGGCCCTTGGCCTTGGCAACCTCCTGGATGGCGTGGGCCATGGCGCCCATGGTCTCAGCCGGCACGTTGTCGGCGATGTCGCCGTAGTGCTTCTTGGGGATCACGAGCGTGTGGACGGGCGCCTGGGGATTGAGGTCATCGAACGCGATGACCTGATCGTCCTCATAGACGACAGTCGAGGGGATCTCGTGGTTGGCAATTTTGCAGAAAATGCAATCACACATGCTGGTTCCTTTCTAGTGACAACGCAAAAAGTCGTGTTGTTCAGTGAAACACCAAGACAGTTTAGCCCACTTCAAAGATCCCAATTGAGCGAATTCTATTCCTCTGCAATCGCAATGGCCAGAGAGCTCCATCCATACGCTCGCATCTATTTAGAAGCCTTGACCTCAGGAATGATCAATACCGGAAGGACAGATAGACCGTAAAGCAGAGCAATAAGCATCATTTGTTTGTCGTAATCTGAACCGGAAATAGCCGCAATCCCAATAGGAAGCATATAAGAACCCAAAAGGCTAACTTCGGCCATAATGCCGCCAGCGCTGCCCGCATAACGAGTGCCGATTTCTGCAAATGAAACTGGCAGAGCTTGAACAACTGGACCCATCATGCTCGTAACGATGCCGCACACTGCAAGCAATACCCCCATGGACTTCAAGCCCGAGGCAAACCACGCAACTGCAATTGAAATAGAGCCAAGAAGCCCGACAATCACAAGATACGGTCGCGCAAGGCGGCATTTACCGTAAAGTATCGGAGCAATCAAGCAGCCGATAATCCCAGCAGCGGTTGTCAGCGCCGCCATTTCGCCGGCCGTCGAAGCATCGGTGCCTCGCACAAGCTCAAGAGCCTGAGGTAGCACACCGGAAAAGGCGGTCGTGGCGGCAAGTGAGAAAGCGGCGCAAATCGCGCAAAGCCAAACGTTACGCGAACGAAAAGCAGTCAGAAGGGCTTGGTCGTGCTCAACGCCATCAGGAATAAGTGAGTCATGCTGTACGTTCTTACCAAATAAACCCCAGAAGATAGTCAGAACGACCAACAACGCTTCTGCAACTGTATAGCCCATTAGCACGGAAGACATAAACGCCGATGACGCTTGCGCCGCCGCAATGCCAAAGCAAGTCGCCGCATAGTAAATGCCCATCGCAACATCCGTCTTATCTGCAAACCAAAGTCCAAGCGTCTTTGCATTATTGGCAGTCAATGCCGCCATCCCCACGCCGATGCAAAACATCGAGACAAGTTGAGCAGGATAGTTCGATAGGGTGAAAATTCTGATAGCGCCGCCAACCAAAGAAACACAGAACCCGCCAAGTATCACTACTTTGGGCCCAAGCCTATCTCCAAGTGATCCGAACGGGAGACTAAAGACGATATGAGAAAGCCATTGGGGTCGCCTCCCCCGCGTTGCAGTTTCTTTCCGCGGGCTCGGGGTGCCACAATGGGCTTTGAGTATCGGCCCGTG
>JAGZYM010000033.1:0-14238 GCA_018377855.1 Collinsella sp.
AGCGGATCAAGAAGTCCCTCGGGTGGCTGAGCCCGATGGAGTACCGCAGGAAGCTTGGATACGCCTAGGCGCGGTCCAAGAAATCGTCCGCACCCCCATGTGGGGTCAAATACTCAAAGATGACCGATTTGCAAGGTACACGGCGCCAGCAGGCGGTTCGTTGAATACGTCTGCGTTAGTTCGTTCCGCGGAAGCCCTTGCCGACAATCTCGGAGCTGTCCACGATGGTGATAAACGCGTCCGGGTCGATCTCGCGAGCATAGCGACGCAGCTGCACGGCCTCGCGGCGGCTCAGCACGCTCATGATCACCGTTACGCACTTGCCCGAGAAGGCGCCGTAGCCACGGCTGATAGTTGCCGTGCGGTTAAGGTGCTTGACGATAAATTCCTCGATCTTGCGCGGCTCGGAGCAAATGACTGTACAGACCTTGCGTAGGTGAATACTCTCGATGGCCTTATCGACCACAAGCGTCTTGGCAAACAGGCCAAGCACGCAGTACAGACCGACGCGCGGACCGTACAGGAAAGCCGCGATCGTCACGATGCCGATATCCACCAGCAGCAGCGCGCGACCGATCTCGAGCGTCGTGCGGCGTTTGAGGATCATGGCGAGAATGTCCGTGCCGCCCGTCGAGGCGCCAATGTCGAAAACGATGGCGCTGCCGAGCGCCGGCAGGATCACGGCAAAGCACAAGTCGAGCCACATATCGCCCGTCAGCGAAACATCGGATGGGATAAAGATTTCGAACAGCGACACGTAGGCCGAGAGGGCAAACGAGGCGAAGACGCTCCACAGGATTGCCTTGCGCTCCAAAAAGATAAAGCCCAAGATGACCAGGACCGCGTTGATGATCCACATAAAGACGCCGACGGGCAGAGTCGGGAACAGCGTGGATAGGATGACCGATACGCCCGAGGTGCCGCCGAAGGCAAAGTGGTTGGGGGTCTTAAATGCGACAATGGCAAACGCCGTGAGAATCAGGCCCAGGTTGAGCTCGGCAAAAAAGCGCGGAAAGCCCGGCTCCTGGCTGCGCTTGCGGCCGGCGCGCTCGCCACGTTCGATATCCTCGCGACCGACAACGCGCTCCATCGGCACCACCGGAGGACGATGCACCTCCTCGGCGGCACGCGACGCCGCCTCTGCCGCAGCGGCCTCAATCGCCCATGCTTTGCTTTCGGTCTCGTGTTCGTCGGCCATTACGGCAACCCCTCGTTAGCAATTTGGAACCAATGCGCCCATTAGGGTAACGCGGAACGCAGCAATTGCAACCCTTAGTTAGACGAGTGGTATGCCCACATCAGAGGGATACGAATAAACCGCCGACCGTGCTTTTTGGTGCGCGGTCGGCGGTTCAACGTTTTCGCAGATAAAACCTGACAAAACAAACCTGTCCCTTTTTGGTAGGTTACTCGTGCTGGCTGGTGCGGTGCTCGTACTCCTCGGGAGTGATGACGTCTTCGATACGCAGGTTGACGCCTGCCACCTCAAGGCCAGTCATCGCGGCCAAGCGCTCGGTCACGCGCGCCTTGACATCATCGAAGATCGCGGGTGCATAGGCGCCGTATTCGATGATGACGGAGATGTTGACGACTACGCGGTTGTCGTCGGTGACCTCGACCGTCACGCCCTTGGTCAGATTCTCGGCGCCAAACTGCTCCTGCACAAAGTGCATGAGGTTACCCTTCATGCCCAGGACGTGCGGCACCTCACGGGTGGCCATGGCGACAATTTTCTCGATTACGCCGTTAGAATAGGTCAGCGAGTCCTCGGACTCATCCGACTCCTCATCATCCTCGTCCACCTCGGACTCGGTCTCCACCTCGGCGAGAGACTGACCTTCGAGTTCTACATCCTCGGATTCGGCGACGACCGCCTCGTTCTCCTCGAGCTCGGTATCGGCTACATCGACCTTCGTATTAAAAGCCATGGTTCCTCCTTATGCCTGCCGCAGATGCGACAGTCGAATACATATTAGCGGCCGCTAAACAGACAGCCGAAGAAGTTGACGATCCCGTTCTCGCCGTCGCGAATTTGGCCGATCACAGCGCCGATCAGCACGAAGAATGCAATGACGAGCGTGTCCCACAGGCCCAACGTGAGCACCAACACAGCGAGGATAAAGCCAGCGACGGCGCCGAGCGTGGTGTTGGGATGACGCACAGCATAGCTCCAGATGGCAGCGCCCGTACCCTTGATGAGACCCATAGCCTCGTCAAAATCCGCGGCTGCCATATCTTGCAACTCGGTTGCCTCTGCTTTGGAATCAACAGGTTCGCTCGCCGGCGTGGCGCTCTGGTCAATCGTCAGGCGCGGCGTACGAGCGGTCTTATCTTGATTGGTATCACTCACCGGAAACCTCCACGGTCTGGACGGTAGTCTTGGACGGCAAAAAACGGACGCGCGTAGTCGTACCCGGCGTGCCGAGCATGGTATCGCAGGCTTCTTCGATGCGCTGCTGCATCGCGGTAGCCAGAGATGCCACGTCCTTATCGTCAAGCGCGATAGCCTCGACCTTAAAACGAACGTGCGAATCGTCGGAGCCTTGGACGCGGGCCTCGACATGCTCGACCATCACGCGGTCGTCGCGCTCGGCAGCAGCCCTGGCACACGAAGAAAGCGCCGCGAGCGTGACCTCGATATTGCGCTCCCCCGCCGGATGCACGCAGGACGGCTCGCGACGGGCGAACATCAGGCGGAAGAAGCTTACCAGCACGCCGATCGCCACAACTCCGCCGCATGCCGTCACGACAATGCGCGGCATGGGGTCGCGCAACAGCAGCATAAAGCGATACGTATACGGTCCCCAGAACTGGCAGACAAGCGTACCCAGCGCCACGATGGCGGCGGCAAGATACACGATCGCTAGGGCTCGTTTGAGTACGCGCACGCGCGCTCCCTTCAGGTTTCGGTCCACAGAATGCAAAACGATTCGCATCATTATAAAAGAGCCGGGTCCGGTGCCATACGCACGCGGATCCGGCTCATCTATTCCACGAGGCTTGCATGCTCGCTTCATTATGCCCAGATATGCACGGCTTAACCCGTGCAGGCGCTACTCCTCCTCGAGGGCAGCGATGACCTCATCGGTCATGTCCATGGTGCTGTAGACGTCCTGGACGTCGTCGAGCTCCTCGAGACGGTCGATGAGGCGCTGGACCTTCTTGGCGTCGGTACCGGAGACCTCGGTCGGGGTGGTCGGGACCATGGTGGTCTCGGAGCCCTTGACCTGGACGCCCTGCTCCTCGAGCGCCTTGGAAACAGCCATGACGTCGTTAGCAGCGGTCCAGACGATCCACTCCTCGCCGGCGTCCTCGTAGTCCTCGCCACCGGCCTCGGCGATGGCCATCATGAACTCATCCTCGTCACCGGCAGGACCGTTGGCGATCATGGTCTCCTTCTTGGCGTTCTCGTCCAGGATCTCCTTGGCGACGACGATCTGGCCCTTGCGCTCAAACTGGAAGGCGACGGAGCCCGAGGTGCCCAGGTTACCACCAGCGTGGGAGAAGGCGGAACGGACATCAGCGGCGGTACGGTTGCGGTTGTCGGTCAGGCAGTCAACGTACACGGCGACACCGGCGGGACCGTAGCCCTCGTACACGATGTTCTCGTAGACAGCGGCGTCGGCACCCGAACCGAAGGCCTTGTCGATAGCGGACTTGATCTTGTCCTTGGGCATGGACTGAGCCTTGGCCTTAGCAACAGCAGCAGCGAGGCTGGCGTTGTTCTCAGGCAGCGGGTCGCCGCCGAGACGGGCAGCAACGGTGATGTTGCGGCTCAGCTTGGAGAAGAGGGCGGAACGCTTGGCGTCCTGCGCGCCCTTACGATGCTTGGTTGTGGCCCACTTAGAGTGTCCGGACATACGTGTCTCCTATCGGTTTCGACCTAAAGCCCAGCGCAGATGCTCGGGCAATATAAACAAACGTCGTTATGATATACCTACTGGCCTGCGAGATAAACCCCAAAATGAAGGCGTCGTGATGATACAGCCCCTTGGTGCAAAGTAACCTGTCCCCTTTGCACCAAATTAGGACCAGAGGAGGTCGCTGCGGGTGATGGTGGCGCCGATGGCAAAGGGCATGCAGGCGATGACCGGATACAGGTAGCGCATGTAGGTCGAGCCGTTGCAGGGACCGATCAGGCACACGGCGAGCACGCCCAGCAGCGGCACCCAAATGGCCAGCCCGCGCCACGAATGACGACGTAGCAGATAGACCACCACGGCGATCATGATCCACACATAGGTGGCCGAGCTCATGGTGAGCGAGATAAACGGGATGCGCTGCACCGCCACGCGGTACAGGTTGATCAGGTGGTCGCACCAGCGCACAACCTTGCTATCGACCGGATGGAAGTCGAAGTACTTGAGGTTATCGGGCTTTGCCATTATCTCGGCACTGCGCGCCGTGCTGTAGACCCACGCATCGCGGGCACTCGGATAAAAGTAGCCGTAGTAGTTATTGATGAGCGCCGAGATATAGCACTCGGGATCCTTTTTGAACATCTGGGCCCACACCTCAAAATAGGCCTTGATGTCCTCCTGCGAGGCGTACTCGTTAAAGCAGTTCTTGACGGCATCGGACTTATCTGGGTTGTAACGGCGGCCCAGATTCTCGTACTTGAGCACACGGTCGATCACGGCGCGCTCTTCGTCGGTCACCAAGCCGTCGCAAGGAGCCTCCACGACGGTGCCGTCCTCCTTAACCGTGGGATTGACGCCCGAGTTGAGGCCATCGTGCTTTTGGACGAAACGAGCCGTCTGCTGGAACGGAATCGAGAGGATTTCGCGCTTGGAACCAGGCGTGATGTCGTGCACCGGCATAAAGACCTTAGTGAAGTACATATTAGAGGCAAGGCAGAGCGCAAGCACCGCAAGAACTCCCACCCAGCGGAAACGCGGCGTGGCGCCCGAAGTCGCAGCACCAGCCTGCTTGGCTGCACGATGAGCCACATGCGCGTCCCACGCGCAAAACGCCGCCGCGATCACGCATACCGCCAGGGAAAACACCAGGCCGCCATTGCGCAGAAACGTGGAACCCATGGCGCCCAGAGCGAGCAGCAGCCAGTCGTGGCGCGCAAAGAGCACAGGCCTCTGTTCGCCTGCACGCTCGGCATTGGCATCGCGACGGGGCAGGCCGCAGGCCACGAGCTTCACGGTCTGCACCAACAGCACCAAAAACGCATCGGCAAACAGCACATCTTTGGTAAGCAGGGCCGCGTAGTTGGAGAACATGGGCATAAACACAAAGAACAGCAAGATCACGCCGCGGACCGGCAGGCTCACGCCCAGCTTGCGCAACGACGAGATGGAATAGGCCATGCAGGCGGCCGTAATGACGAACTGAGCGCAGGTGTAGATGACAAGACCTGCGTTGGCGCTGTTGAACAGTGAAAGCCCCAGCTGGACGCACGAACCGATGATAGCCGTGTGCACGACCGGATGATGCCCGTTGAGCAACACGTTGGGATTGAGCAGGCGCAGGTAGTCACTCGTACCGTTGGGGTAGTTGAACCACTGGCGAATCTGCGCACCCGTATCTCCCATAAAAAGGCCGGGCAGCGAAGCGATGAGCGTGGGCGCCCAGGCGACCATAAGCACCAGGAAGGGCCCGGCAAAGGGATGGACCGAGAGCACGGCGTGAGCCATACGCCATACGCGGCCAAAGTGCGCTTCGGAAAACGGAATACGCCGAGAGCTCAGCCAATCTAGACACTCAAAGGCAAGGTAGAAGGCAACGACCGCCAAGAGCATCCAGCCCGCACCGCCTATCCAGGCGCAGATGATGCGCGCCTTGTCGCCGAGCACGATCTCGGCCGAATCGGTGAGGTCGTAGCTGCGGCCAAACACCATGCAGACGGCAAAGAACAGCGACGGAAGGATCACCGAGGGACGCCAGGCGTCGCCGCGGCCAAAGAATACGTAGCGAAACGGCAGCGTGAGCAGGCAGGCAAGCGCAAGCAGCATGACCGCGTCGGTATGGCCGGCAAACGAGAGGAGTACCTCGTAGCACACGTACAGCATGCCCGAGGCTTTGGGGTCAATCGCCAAGACCGCGTTGCTCGACACCGGGGCGGGATCGATGGAAAACGCCGTGGTTGCCAACAGCGCGAGCAAAAATGCGATGAGCGTCTGCTTGGCGGGGTAGCGCTTAAACCAGACGATGCGGGCAGCGTCGCGCGCAGCCGTTGTGGAGAGGTCGGAATCCTTCACAGTCCGAAAGCCTTTCTAGAAACCTATCAAACTCGGCAAGACCACCACAAAGGCGCCTGTCCCCTTTGCGGTGGTCTTAGTGGTTAGGCGTCCAAATAGACGCGCTGGGGGCGATTGCGGTGTCGGGCGAAGATGATGAGCGCCAGGCCGGCGATCACGAGCGGCAAACTCAGCAGCTGGCCCATAGTGATGACGCCGCCCAGCAGATAGCCCAGCTGCGCATCGGGCACGCGCACGAACTCAACGAGAAAGCGGACGATGCCGTACCCCATCACGAACACGCCCATAAACGTACCCTGAGGCAGCAGCGGCTTTTTGCGGCTGAGCACCTGCAAAATACAGAAGAGCACGACGCCCTCAAGAAACGCCTCGTAGAGCTGGGAGGGATGGCGCGGCATATCGCCCGCGGTGCCGCCAAAGACCACACCCCAAGGCAGATCAGTCGGTTTGCCCCACAGCTCGCCGTTGACGAAATTGGCACAACGGCCCAGGCACAGGGCCAGCGGGGCGCCGATCACAGCAAGGTCGGCGACGGTCCATGCATCAAGCTTGTACATGCGGCACACGATGATGCCGCCCAAGATGCCGCCCACCAGGCCGCCGTGGAAGCTCATGCCTCCCTCGTTGGTGGCAAAGATCTCGAGCGGGTGGGTCCAATAGTAGCCATCACCATAAAAGACGACGTAAAACAGGCGCGCGCCGATGATGAGGCCAAAGACCGCGCCGACCACGACGCTCGTCAGGTCATCAATCGTAATGTCGAAGCCCCAACGACGCTGCGTGCGGTACATAACGACCGCCGTGAGCAGAGCGCCGACCACGTAGGCCAGACCGTACCAGTAGATGGTGATGGGGCCCGCCGAGATCGCGACGGGATCAAGCATGTGGTAGAGGTCGTTGAGCATATCGATCCCCTGCTCCCTACATACAAATGCGGCCGCGGACCTTGCGCTCGCAGCCGCATATCTGGGCGTAACGTCTATGCGGAGCGTACCGTCCGCAGCTTTCGCATCTTAGAACGGCGCGTACTCGTCGTACAGGTCCTCGGCCTCGCCGGAAGCATTGACCTGCTCAACGCGGGTAACGCCGGGCACATGCTCCTTCAGGATGCGCTCGATACCCATGGAAAGGGTTAGCGAGCTCATGGGGCAGCCGGCGCAGGCGCCCTGCAGCTCCAGCTTGACAACACCCTCGTCGTCGACGCCCACATACTCCATATCGCCGCCATCGGCCTGCAGGTTGGGGCGGATCTCTTCAAGAACCTTCTTAAGCAGCTCTTCGTTAACAGCCACAGGGGCTCCTTTCTCACAATAACGCGGGCACGCCCGCGGACAGAAGCTATGTTACTACAGCCATGTACCCGCTCACGAGCCGTCCATGCGCGCAGACGCGACTTTCACGAGTAGTCAATTTGGGACGGGGCTCTTTGAGCTGCGTTCGTCGTCAGATAGCGACAACGCATATTACTGCCGAGCCTGTCCCCCGGTACCAATCTGGACATCGACGATGACCTGGCGGTAGCTGATGCCGCAGGAGTCGAGAATGCGGCGGCTGATACGGCCGTCGTCGGTATCGGCATACTTATTGTCCAGGTAGACGACCTCGCCCACACCCACCTGCGCCAGGATCTTGGCGCAGTCGTGGCACGGGAATAGCGTGACGTAGACCGTGGAACCCTCAAGGTCTTTGAGCGAGCCGCGGTAGTTGAGCACGGCGTTGGCCTCGGCATGCACCACGTAGTTGTGCTTATCCTGCAACGGGTCATCGCTCGTGCCCCACGGGAAAAAGTCATCGTTGAGCGCCGAGGGCGTGCCGTTGTAACCCACCGAAAGGATGCGGTGGTTGGTACTGGCGATGCACGCTCCCACCTGCGTGTTGGGGTCCTTGCTGCGGCGCTGCGCGGCGATGGCCACGCTCATAAAGAACTCGTCCCAGCTAATGACGTCTCGGCGCTTGCCCGACGCGGTTTGATGAAGATCGTCCGACATGGCAGACACCTCCGAAATCGCAATAGTTTGACCCATTGTAGCAGGTGGAAGGTGGAGACGTTTTTGTCCTACCAGCCCCTCGCCCTACGCGCGGCGAGGCTTTTGGTTGATGTGGTAGAGCTCGGCGAGACCCCGCAGCGTCAACGCGTCATCGACCGTCAGGCTATGGCCGACCAGCGCCGCAAGCGCCTTGGCATCGTCGCCGGTAATGACGATGGGCACATCGCCCTCCCCCGCCGCCTTGGTCGCTCGCATCTCGGCGAGCACCATGTCGAGCATGCCGTCGATGCGAGCTACCTCGCCCAGAACCACGCCCGAACGCATGGCCTCGCGCGTGTTGCGGCCGATGACGTGTGTCGGCGCCGAGGGCTCAACCTGGGGCAGGCGCGCTGCTGCCGCCGAAAGCGAGCGGGCGCCGAGGGCCAAGCCTGGCGCAATAACGCCGCCGACAAAGGTACCGTGCGCGTCGATGACCTCGATATTGGTCGTCGTGCCCAGGTCAATCACAATGCACGGCGAGCCGTAGACGGCGCGGGCTGCCACGGCGTCGGCGATGCGGTCGGGACCGATCTCGGCCGGGTCATCGTAGTGCACGGGTATGCCGGTCTTGAGGCCCGGCCCCACCGTGAGCACGCGCCCCGTGCAGGTACGGGAAAGTGCCGCCTTCCACGGGCGCTCGAGCGCCGGCACCACGCAGCTCAGCACTGCAGCTGCGGGAACGAGCGCGCCGGGCATGCCCGCATCGGCCACCAGTGCGGCCATGACCTGCACGAGACGCATGCGCGCCTCGTCTGCCGTGATGCTCGACGGCGTGGTGATCTCGCACGTCGCAAGCGGACATTCCTGCGCCGCGGCCGAATCCTCTGCAAACAGGCCAAAGCGAATGAACGTGTTGCCCACGTCGACCGTCAATATATATGTGCACCCATTAAGCATCGTCGGCGCTCCTTTCGTCTGCCCAGCAGTATATCGCCTACCTAAACCAGTCATCCCAAAATGACTAGCTTGAGGCTATACTGGTGCGCGGTCGTTTGCGAGCTCATGCGGCGGCCCTTGGTAACCCGACTTCCCGCGCCGTATCCGTAACGGCGCTCCCGGGGGAAGCGGATATACGCAAAGGAGTTCTATATGAGCAATCCCTCGAACCGCGCTTCGATGCGCGGGCAACTCACGCTGCGCGGCGTCGTCATCGGCGTCCTTGGCTGCGTGATCATCACGGCAAGCTCGGCCTACACCGCCCTCAAGATGGGCGCACTCCCCTGGCCGATCGTCTTCGCTGCCGTCATCTCGCTGTTCTTCCTGAAGCTCATGGGCAACGCCAGCCTCAACGAGGCAAACGTCACCCACACCATCATGTCCGCAGGCGCCATGGTCGCCGGCGGTCTGGCGTTTACCATCCCGGGCGCCTGGATGCTGGGCTATGCCGACCAGATCAGCTGGCTCGACATGTTTATTGTGGCGCTCGCCGGCACCATCTTGGGCCTTCTGGCGACAGCACTCATCCACCGTCACTTTATCGTGGACGCCGCGCTTGAGTTCCCCACCGGCAACGCCGCAGCTCAAACCCTGCGCGCGACCGAGGCCGGCGGCAAGACCGGCAAGCAGCTCTTTGGCTCCATGGCCATCGCAGGCATCTACAGCGTGCTTCGCGACGCTCTGGGCGTGGTGCCCAGCATGCTGTGCACGCTCAATATCCCCGGCGTGACCTTTGCCATCTACAACTCGCCCATGTTGCTCTCCGTCGGCTTCCTCGTGGGCTTCGCCCCGGTCGCTTTCTGGTTTGCTGGCGCGCTGCTGGGCAATTTTGGCATCATCGTTGGCGGAACCGCTGCCGGCCTGTTTGACGTTATGACCGCACAGGGCATTGTTAAGTCCCTGGGTATGGGCCTCATGATGGGCTTTGGCGTCGCCGTCGTCCTCAAGGACATCCTGCCGCAGGTCGCCGGTATCGTCCGCGGCCTCGCCGCCGACAGCTCCACCGACACCGACGAGCAGTCGCTCATCTCGGGCTCCCTTAAGCTCGACGCCGGCATCATCGGCCTGGGCGCCGCCGCCATCGCCGTGATCGTCGCCATCGCGCTCGACCTTGGTCCCGTTCCAGCCGTCATCGTCACGCTGTTCACCTTTGTCACCACCATCATGAGCGCGCAGAGCTGCGGCCAGACGGGCATCGACCCCATGGAGATCTTCGGCCTCATCGTCATGCTCATCGTGGCGGCCTTCGCGCAGCTCGCGCAGGTCAAGCTGTTCTTTATCGCCGGCATCGTGGCTGTGGCGTGCGGCCTTGCGGGCGACGTCATGAACGACTTTAAGGCCGGCGCCGTGCTGGGCACCAACCCACGTGCGCAGTGGATCGGTCAGGCCATTGGCGGCATCGTGGGCGCCCTGGTCGCTGCCGCTGTCATGGTCGCGCTCGTCACTGCCTATGGTCCGGACGCCTTTGGCCCCGACAAGAGCTTTGTGGCCGCGCAGGCAAGTGTGGTCGCCACCATGGTCTCGGGCATCCCGAGCGTGCCGTGGTTCGCAGGCGGCTTTATCGCCGGCATCGTCATGTACTGGCTCGGCATTCCGGCCATGATGATCGGCCTGGGCGTGTACCTGCCGTTCTATATGTCGCTCACGGCTTTCTTGGGCTCCTGCGTCAAACTCGCCTACGACAAGTGGGCCGCCCACCGCGATGCCAACGCCGGTCTTTCGGACGAGGAGAAGGCCGCCAAGGACGCCGCCTTCCAGGAGCAGGGCCTGGTTGTCGCCAGCGGCCTGCTCGGTGGCGAGTCTATCGTCGGCGTTATCCTGGCGTTTGTCTCTGTTGGCCTGAGCCTGCTGGGTTAAACCCAACAACAACGTACCCGTGCAGAGCGCGGGGTCGGAGACCATCCGGCCCCGCGCTTTTTTGTATCTGCCGAAACCCTCAGCAGCACTCGCATGTGGCCTGTCTTCCTTTGCCTGCTCGCCTAAGTTCCATGTCAAGATGACCGCCCCGCCCGTCACGGTGTAGAGTACATGCTGCGAACGCACCCGCGTTCCTGCGGCAATACGAGGTGGACATGGAACTCGACAAACAACAGCTCAAGCGACTGCGTGAGCGCCATCATCGGCGCCATGGCATCCGCCCCGCTCACAGCGAGGCCATGGAGAACGCAAGCCGCTTTCTAAAGCAGGCATTCAACATTCGCGAGGGACGCGCGCCCTATCACGTGATTCGCAAGCGCTTTGTAAACGGGGCGCGGCTGACTGGCTCGCACTTATGCATCCTGATCATTGCCATGTTGATCGCGAGCATCGGCCTCGATATCGACTCGGATATCGCCATTGTAGGCGCCATGCTCATCTGCCCGCTCATGGGCTCGGTCCTTGCCATGGCATACGGCATCGCCACGCTCGACCGCGAGATTGCCGTCGAGGCCGTCGCCAGCCTCGCGCTTCAGATGGCCTTTTGCCTGGTCACGTCCACGTTGTACTTTAAGCTCTCGCCCCTTGGCACCACCACGGCCGCCATCGTCGACAATTCGACACCGACTGTGTGGGACCTTGCCGTCGCGCTCGCGGGCGGCTTTGCGGGTGGCCTGGGCAACTCGCGCGACCAGGAACCCGCCACGCTCATCGCCGGCGTGGCCGTGGCGACCGCGCTCATGCCGCCCCTGTGCGCGGCGGGCTATGGCATCGCCATCGCAAGCGGATCACTGTTTCTCTCGGCGCTTTATGAGTTTGGCATCAACGTGGTCTTTATCGCACTCGCGGCCGAGGCCGTGCTGCTTCTTTTGCGCGTGCCGCTCAAGCGCGACCTGAACGGCGACGGTATTGTGACTGCTGAAGAAAACGCCGAGGTCGACGAGCTGTCACGCAAGGTGCGCCGCCGCATCATTGTAGGCACGGTAGTCTTTGCCATCCCCTGCATCGTTATGACGGCGGGGTCTATTGGCTCGGCGCAAGCCGGCGTGCAGGACGGCTACGGCGTCACCGAAACCACGCGCGAGCTTGCGGCGGTGCTGCCAGGCTTTAAGGACTACACCGTCGCCGTCGAGACCTCGGCTACCGAAGGCGACGAGGAGGGCATCGTCGAGCGCGAGATTGTCGCCCATGTGACGACAAGCGAGGCGCTTGGGGCGCACGACCGTCACGTCGCCCGCAAGCTCATCGACCTCAATGTGCCCGAACTCGATCGCGTGGAGTTTGACGTGAAGTGATGCGGGGCGGCCCTACAGCTCGTACTTGTACACGCGGTAGATGTACTTTTCGGCTTCCATCTCGTAGGTGGTGATGGCCAGACCGTACCGATCGTACTCGGTGAAGGTCTTGGCCTGGCCCGATGCCACGAGCATACTGTTTGAATTGCCGACGCGCTGCGCCTTGCTGACGTAGCCCGAGAACGGCACCGCGGTCTGGTCTTCAAGCTCGTAGGTGCGCACCGTCTCGTCCACTGTAAAGATGTGCCCAAACGGATGCGTGCCCTTGCTATAGTCGGTCGCCACCGCGGCGCCCAGCTGGCCCCATTCGAACTTGGGATAGCTCTCGGCCGCGCCAAAGTTGTTGTCGTACAGCAGTACCTGGTAGCGACCGGTCGTTGCCGCGTCAGAACTCGGCAGATACGTCACACTGTGCTGCCCGCGTTGAGCGAAAAATCGCCTTGGGCTTGCAGCAGCTTGTCCTCAAAGCCCGAGCCGGCCCATTGCCACTCCTTTCTATTTCTGAGTCCATCTTCTCACTGTTGGCGGCCGAAAATGATCCGTTTACCTCCGTCCCCAAGGGATCATTTTTTAGTACTTGAAGAAGCCCTCGCCCGAGCTTTCGCCCAGCTTGCCTTCGTCGAGCATTTTCTTGAGGACGGAGGCCATGGCCTTAAAGTTGTAGGGCATCATCATCTTTTTGAGCAGCGGGCTCACCAGACCCGGGACCTTCTGATACTGCATAACGATGTTGTAGGCCGTCTGGATGCCCACCGTGTCGAACACGCGGAACGGACCTTTGGGCGCGCCAGTGCCGCGCGTCCATGCGAGGTCGATACTCTTGGGGTCACTCACGCCCGAGACATACAGGTCAAGGCCCGAGAGCAGCCACGGCACCAGCATAGAGTTGAGCAGGTAACCGTTCTTTTCCTTGTTGACGGGAAGTGCCAGCATGCGAATGTCGTTGGCGAAGTCGACGAGCTCGTCGAAATAGCGCTTGTCAGTTTGGCTCTGGGCCATGACCTCGGTCATGTTGTTCTTCCAGATGGAGTTGGCAAAGTGCAGCGACAGGTACTTCTCGGGGCGACCAGTGTACTTGGCAAAGGTGCTCGGCAGCAGCGTAGAGGAGTTCGTCACGATGACGGTCTTTTGCGGCAGAACCGGGGCGAGCTTCTTGTAGAAGTCGATCTTTGCCTGGGTGTCCTCGGCCATAGACTCGATGACCAGGTCGGCGTCGGCCACGGCCTTGGCAAGATCTAACTCCAGCTTGAGCGTGGAGTAGGCACGCTCGACGGCGGCGAGTGCCGCCTCCTTGTCGAAGGGTTGGCCGCTATCGGCGATACCGGCGCACCACTCACCCGTACCGTCCGCCATGCCCTCGATAGCCGCGATGTACTCCTTGCGCACGTGATCAATCTTGGGTTGGGTGCGGCCGATGCTGCCCTCGCTGCGCAGCCAAATCGTTACATCGAAGCCGCAGTAGGCAGCCTGAAAGGCAATCTGACTTCCCAACACGCCGCCGCCGGCAACACAAACGGTCTTGTAGCTCATGGGACGGTCCTCTCTTACGTAATTCCATAGATGTGTATTTATTGAACCGTAAGGAGAACGCGCGCTGGGGGTGGGTTCTATAAACGGACGGTAATTTGCGGCGAACGGCAACACCTGTTCATTAACTCTCGATTTTGAGGGCATTTTTTGGCGCTGCTGAACCGCTGTTTTCGGAAGTGCGGGGAAAAATCAGGTTTCGCCGACCAGACCGGCTTTTTTTAAAACAAAACCGACGCTCCTATAAGTTGTCAAGAGGCAGTTTGCGGGAGCGTTCTCTCCAATTCGCACAGGAGCTCGTAATACCTCCTCTCCAGTTTCGTCGAC
>JAGZYM010000034.1:0-13609 GCA_018377855.1 Collinsella sp.
GCCGCGGACGGGCTGATATAGGGAGAGGGCCTGACCCCATATCGTTGGGGCCAGGCCCGATTTTGCCTCTTGACAATGTCCTGCTCATATTAAAAGGAAGGAACCTTTGTTGTCGAGGGACATTTGAAGAGCTATCCCTCTATGCTCGCACAGTGCACGGTCGCAGTCCGCTCTGTTAAGAGCGTCCAGACCGAGTTGACGTGTACGACCCTAACTGGTGAGGTCCCGTCTCTGCCGTATTCTGCTTCGGTTGTCTTTGATAGCGGGGCCACCGAGCAGATCCCGGTGTCTTGGGATTCTTTCGACGCGTCGCTTTACTCTAAGGTGGGCTCGTTTACGGTTAAAGGTAAACTAAACGGTTTTGATTACCGTGAGGTTACCTGCACCGTTACCGTCAAAGATCCTAAGGACGTACTCGATCTTAATTCTCTGAGGTTCGAGCGCGTGGTCGGCGACATTTCTCCTCTTAGCACGTATGTCTATTTCCCGTTTACGCAGTCAAATAACACTACATACACCCAAGGTTATCAGGTTAACTGGGACAACGCCGACGTGTCTCAATTCCAAAAGGCAGGCACCTATACGGTCACGGGCACGCTTGTGACATATAACGAATCTTCAGCCGCTAATGGCCTAAAGGTAACTGCTCAGGTCGAGGTCAAAGAAGTTGCCTCTATCGACGCTCTTGCTCCCGTTAACACGCCCGTCGGCGTACGTCCTACAACGGGCGGCGGTCTTCCCTACAGCGTTGAGGTTGCATTCACCGACGGTACAAAGAAGCAGTGCAACATTGCGTGGGACCCTATTTTGGACACGCAGGTGGCAAGTGAGGGGTCGTTTAAGCTTTCCGGTTCGCTGTCGTATTGGACCAATACCTCATCTTCATCGTCTACTCAGGTGGAGCTGGGTGACAGCAACCGAGTCACGGCGACCATCTCCGTCCGCGCCCTGCAGATGCCTTCCTCGACATCGACAAGCACGCTTATCGGTTGCCAGCCTAATATGCCGGGTTCAATCGAGGCCACGATGTGGAATGGCTCGCGAGGCAATTTCCCCGTTCAGTGGTCGACGATTAGTCAGGACGCCCTAAAGAACCTTGGCCAGATTACGGTTAGCGGATATTTTACCGGCTCTAACATTCCGGCTACGGCGACGGTCAACGTCTGCGATCTCGAGGACAGCAACATCGGCAAGATTGCTTATGTTCCCGGCGCCGGACTTCTGGCTCCGCGCTACACATCCACGCTGTATTTGTCGGATGGCAGCTCGTTCTATCCCCAGTATTCGTCGGGGCAGCCTTATAGCTGGGATGAGTTTCCTCAAGAACTGCTGGACGGCAAGCCTGGCGAGTACGAAATTACCGGTACTATCACTGGCTCGCTGGCGAAGGTCAACGCGATCGCGGTGTGCAGTGAGGTCAAGGGCGTCAATAACTATAGCGAGAATGGCGTGACGCTTGGGCAGTCGTACGAGGACTGGCGCGTTATTTTCCCCGGTGAGGAAGTCAATCTGGACTACTTCTACGTGTCCGGCGTATTGCAGGATGGAACGACTTTTGACAGTCTCGGCGTCAACTGGGATACCTACGATAGGTGCCCCCAGAAGGACTGCACGATTACCGGAACGGTCGCCGGAACGAATATCCCCGTGAGGGTCCACGTCATCGTGACTAAAAGCTGGGAGGCTCAGCCGCAGACCATTACGGTGCTCAAGGGCAGTGATGGCACTGCCATGCTTCCTAGCAATATTGAACTTGTCAGTCCCGATGCGGCAGAACATCCGGACTATTCGCACAAATACGCCGAGACCAAGTGGAACACGAAGGGCTTCGATTGGACCCAGGGCGGCGTGGTACGCGGCACTGCAACAATTAGCTTTAATGCAGGGTACGGCATGCAGACTGTCGATGTTCCGATTACTGCCACCGTTAAGATCGCGAGTAAGGCAACCTCGGTTCAGGGCGGAACCATATGGACCGTCCCCGGCACCAAGCCGATGCTGCCGGAATACCTTGAGGTTCGATACGACAACGATGTGTCTTCTGAGCCCCAGCGCGAAAAGGTCACATGGGACCGTGTCGCCGAAGACGCTTATGCCAAGGACGGTTCGTTTAAGGTGAAGGGCAAGCTCCAAGGTGGTGCCGAGGCGACAATCACTGTTGACGTCTGTTCCGTCATCTCCGTTGCCGTTCCTGAGCGCATTAATACGGCCAGCGGTGTTTTCCCCGAGCTGCCGTGGAATGTCTCGGTTGCCACGAGTGACGGCAAAACTCATAATGCCCAGGTTCAATGGGATTACGTTCGTCCCTCGGTTTATACCGGAGAGCCGGGTCAGGTCACGGCAGTGTCTGGCACGCTGTTTGCAAGCGGCCTCGACGGATACGGTGACGGCACTAACACCGGTCTCACTGTTCAGACCAAGATCGTTATCCAAGGCGTTGAGAAGGCAATCGATAACGGCGAGACCGCAGTGACCACCAAGGCGGGCACTGCGCCTGCCATGCCTTCCAAGATGGCGGTCGAGATGAGCGACGGCTCCGTTTCGACGGCGGCTATTGATTGGGATCCGATTGCGCCCGAGAAGTACGAGCAGCCTGGCACGTTCTATGCGACGGGCCATGTGGTCGGCTTTGATGCCGCTGCCGTTATGGCGCTGCTTGACGATGACGGCCAAAAGGTCGGCGTGGATGAGAACGGCAACGTGACTGCCAAGGTGACGGTTGCCGATAAGAAGGCAAAGAAGGTTGCGTTGCAGCCCGAGGCCGTTGTGGTCAACACCACGGTCGGATCGATGCTGGAGCTGCCAGATGCCGTGTCCGTATATTTCTCGGATGGCTCAGCGCGGGATACTCGGGGCAGTTTAGGCGGCATCGAGATCGAAAAGTGGACTGACACCGACGGCATCGACCTCTCCAAGCCGCTCGCCAAGAAAGGTACGTATAAACTCGTCGGCAAGCTCAAGGATGTCGACAATGTTAACGCTATCGTGTACGTCAACGTCTCCGAGGCGCCGCGAACCATCACCAAGCTCGAGGCCAAGTCGTTTAGCGTTGCCAGTGGTACGTCCAAACAGGAACTGTACGCCCAGATGCCCAAGCAGGTTGTTGCGACCTATTCCGATGGCTCGACCGATCTGCTTGACATTGACGTTTGGGATCTTTCTAACGTCACGGACAAGCTGCTCAACGAAACCGGCACCGTGGAGATCACGGGCACGGTTAAGCTCAACGGCGCTAAGGTGACCTGCAATGTGACCGTGGTGGATCAGGAGGCCCAGACGCCCGACTACGTTGAGCCGATCGATGTTATTGAGATTGCGGACAATGCCAAGGTCAGCGACCTTATGGATAAGCTGCCGTCCAAGGTGACGGTTGTCATGAAGGACGGCAAGACCAAGAAAGAGACGCCCGTTAAGTGGTCTCAGGTCGACAGCCTGGGCCGTGCCGGCACCGAGTTTGAGGTCACGGGTCTAACGGACAACGGCATGACCGTAAAGGCTCAGGTCAAGGTGACGGCGCATATCGTGGATTTTGATACCGTTGACGAGATTGAGGTCGAGCGCGATACCAAGGCGGATGAGGCTAAGGCCAAGCTGCCCACCACGGTCACGGCGATTTACTCTGACGGTACCGATTCCGAAGCCGACGTAACGTGGGATACCAAGGGCCTCTCCGACAAGGACTTTGCCAAGGAAGGTAAAGTTACGGTTATGGGCACTGTTGCCGGCACGGATCAGAAGGCGGAGTGCACCATCAAGGTCGTCAAGCCACTGCGCGAGATTCCTGATCACCTGGCCGGCACGGTTGACGCTGTGACGCTCGACGACGGGGCGAAGCCCGATGCCGTTGTGGCCGCACTGTCCAAGACCGTGAAGGTTGCCATGAAGGACGGATCTGAGGTCGATTCGAAGATCAATTGGACTGCTCCCAAGGACGCCGTCACCATTAAGAATGACGGTACAAGCTTTGTCGTTACGGGCAAAACCTCAGTTGGCGGCTTTGAGGTAAAGGCTACGGTAAACCTGGTGCCGGTCGTTGAGAGCGTCGCTGACATCAAGCTTTCGGTTGCTCGCAACACTGCCGCCGACGACATTGCTCTGCCCACCCAGGTGACGCTTAACATGTCTGATGGCTCGATGAAGGCCGCTGCCGTCACGTGGGATAAGACCCCGCTCACGGCAGATGCCTTGGGCAAGCTGGGTGACATCGCACTTGAAGGCGCGGTCGAGGGCTCTTCGGTCAAGGCCAAGTGCACGGTGACGGTTGTTAAGAACGATGCCGAGATTCCGGCGTCCGTTGAGCCTGTCGAGGGCGTTAGCGTTCCCGAGGGCGCATCGGCCGATGCCGTGCGAGATGCGCTCAAGGGCGTGAAGGCGACCGTTCGCATGAAGGACGGCAAGACGAAGGCGGAGTCCGAGATCACATGGACCGAGGTTCCGGCTGCGGCCGCCACGTACGGCAGCAGCGTTGTTGCCAAGGGCGTGACGGTGAACGGCAACCTGCCGGTCGAAGTCGTTCTCACCTCCACGACGACGATCAACAAGGTTGCCGAGGTGCCGCAGATTACGGTCGAGCGTGATGCGAAGGCCGACACCGTGACGGGGCAGCTGCCCAAGAAGGTCGCCGTGACGTACTCCGATGGTCACACGGATGAGGCTGCGGTCACGTGGAATACGGATGGCCTTGACAAGCATCTTGCCGCCGTTGGCGAGCACACGATCGAGGGCTCCGTTGAGGGCACGACGCTCAAGGCGACCTGCAAGCTGGTCGTCGAGACGCCGGCAAGCGAGATTCCCGTGAGGCCTGCGACGTTCGCTCCCGTTGAGGTGTTTGAGGCAAGCTCTGCCGCCGATGTGCTGAAGGCGCTGCCCAAGAAGGTCTCCGTGATGATGAAGGACGACAGCCAGGAAGACTACGATGTCGATTGGGAGAATGTCCCCGCACTGGATTGGGGTGCCGATGATGTGACCGTGGACGGTAAGGTTCGCGGTACGGAGCTTACAGTCAGCTGCATGGTACGCGTTAAGCC
Organism: Collinsella sp.; assembly: GCA_018377855.1. Lineage (GTDB taxonomy): Bacteria > Actinomycetota > Coriobacteriia > Coriobacteriales > Coriobacteriaceae > Collinsella. The sequence continues at coordinate 5,028 of JAGZYM010000034.1, forward strand.
GCGCCCGGCGGCCAAGGGCCTCGTTATCGTTGACCAAAACGGTAAGGCAACGACTTCCGAGACTGTGCTCAAGGTCGAGCGCGGCAAGGAAATTGACCTTGCTGCCGCGGCGAGCAATTCGGCCGATGGCGCGCTGCTGCGTGGAACCGTGACGTGGGCTTCGTCCGATCCGACGATCGCCACGGTCGAGAACGGTAAGGTCAAGGCCCTCAAGAACGGAACCGTCGTCATTACCGCGACGATGCCCGTTGACGGTGGCGCCGCGGCGATTGCGACGCTTGCCGAGGATGGCGCTGCGGAGACGCCGGCGCCTCAACAGCTCACTGCTTCGGTGACCGTCGAGGTTGTTGAACCTGTTGTTGTACAGGAACCGACAGGCGGCAAGGATAACGGTGCCAAGCCCGATGCCAAGGATTCTTCGGGCAAGAAGGATGGCAAGAAGGCCGCTAAGGGAAGCCTGGCCGAGACGGGCGACAATACTGCTGTGACCGTCGCGGCGCTTGGCGGAACCGGCCTGCTGGCTCTTATCGCCGCAGCGATCGAAAAGCTGCGTCATCGCGCGGAGTAGCGTCGAGAGCGTAGGGCTTTAGGTCACAAGAAGGCCTCCCGGTTCTCTTTGGGGAATCGGGAGGCCTTTCGTTTTGCCATCAGGGCAGCTAATTTGGGACGGGGCTTTTTGACTATCCTGGTCCCCTTGGCAGTTGCGGTGAAATAGGGACTATTTTATGGGCTAGAAGCCTTAAGCAGTCCGTATTTCACCGCAACTTAGTTTGGGGACTTGGGGATGAGGTTAGCCTAAGCGGACCGGATCGTGGGGGTAGGCGTTGAGAATCTCGACGCCGGACTCGGTGACCAGGGCCAAGTCCTCGATGCGGACGCCGGTGCGGCCGGGGAGGTAGATGCCCGGCTCGATGGAGAAGGTCATGCCCGGCTCGACAACCTGCTCGTTAACGAGCGAGACGTCGCCCGGTTCATGGTCCTGCAGGCCGATCGAGTGACCCAGGCGATGCGTAAAGTACTGCCCATAGCCCTCGTCTTCAATCACATCGCGCGCGGCACGGTCCAGGTCGCACATACGCACGCCTGGTGCGATGAGCGCCTCGGCAGCCTCGTTGGCGCGGCGCACGATATTGTAGATACGCGCGGTCTCCTCGTCCGGCTCGCCCCAAAAGAACGTGCGCGTCATGTCCGAACAGTAGTTGCAGCGGCGTCCGCCAATGTCGAACAGCACCACGTCGCCGCGCTTGAGCACGGTGTCGTCGGGCTCGTGGTGCGGATCGCCGGCGTTGGCGCCAAAGCTCACGATTGGCGGAAAGCTAAAGCCCTCGCAGCCGTGCTTGCGATACAGGCCGAGCATCTGGTCGGCAATTTCGCGTTCCGTTACGCCCTCGTGGACGAGTTTGACCGCCTCGGCCATCACGGCGTCGTCAGCGGCCGAGGACACGCGCATAAGCTCCTGCTCGGCGGCATCCTTGTGGGTGCGCGCGGCGGTGACGGCAAAGTCGCCCAGGAAAAACTCGCTGGCGGCGTGGCGCTCCATGAGGGGCATCAAAAAGCCGGAGCGCATGACGGTGTCGATGCCGAGCGGTTTGGTCGGGTCGATCTCACTCGCGATGGCGTCGGCCACGACGTCGGTATCGGTGTGGTAGGCGACGCGGGCATTGTCATACTCGGGCAGCTGATGCAGCGCGTTGACCAGGATCACCGGCTCGGCATTGCGCACGAGCAGCACACCGCAAAAACGCTCGAACATATCGGCATAAAAGCCGGTCAGGTAATAGATCGACCATGGGTCGTTTACGAGCAGCTGTGCGCCGGGGTGCTGAGCCTCGAGCGCATCGAGCACGCGCGCCACGCGCTGGTCATCGACATGTGCCATACATCGTCCTTTCGCTAGGTTGCCACCATGGTATCCCCAATGCCAGGGTAGTCAATTTGGGACGGGCTATTTTAGCTGCGTCAAACATGCGGAATGATTTTTCTGGGACGGGGATTAAATAATCATTGGGTGCCGAATGATTATTTAATCCCCGTCCCAGAAAAATCATTTGAGCGAACGTTCGGGCAAAAGTAGCTAAAAGAGGCCCGTTCCAAATGGGCTGGTTTCAAAAGTATGGCGGATTACGGGGCTGGACCTGTATTACTTGACCATGGGAAAAATCACTAAATTAAAACCGCAGGTAGACGGCTTATCAAAAATCGAAAATTGCCGGTATGGATGGGGGTCTCCGAATTAGCCCCGTAATCCGGCATAGTTTTGAATTGGTACTAAAGTAGGCACAAGCTAAATACCGATTCCAAGGATGGTTGCGGTGGAATAGTTCCTGGATGCCGGGGTTTGGCGGAAATCAGGAACTATTTCACCGCAATTGAGGAGGGGCGGGGTGGATGGTGGGGTAGCTACAAGAGCCCCGTCCCAAATGAGCTACTTAGGCAGGGTCGATGTCCATGCTGGCGATTAGGTTGATGTTGGTGTCTAGGAGGTTCTCTAGCACGACGTCGCCCATGCGGGTGGGGGCGTCGACGACCAGGGCGCGGATGAGGCCCATGGCTTGGGCGTGGAGTGCTAGTGGGATGGCTTCGGCCGTGCGTACGGGGAGCAGGGCTTCGTCGCCGCCGGAGACGGCCACGGTCGTCGTGAGCACGCGCATGGGACAGGTGAGCTCCTGATGTGCGAACTTATCGCCGCGCGGGCAGTTGTTGCCGGTTACGGAGCGCACCTCTGCCACGGCGCCGTTGGCATCGCGCTCCACCTCTACGGTCAGGAGGCACTCGGATGGACAGGTCGTGCAGTTGAACTGCAAGGTCTCGGTCGCATTCTTGCTCATGGCCTTACGCCTCCTCAACAGGATCAACGGACAGAATAAGCTCGCTGGCACCCATGTCGAACGCCTGCTGAATCACCTTTGCCGGCAGCGGGAAGCTTTCCATGACGCTTGGCTTAAATGCACGGACCTTGCCTGCGAACAATTCCTCGTCGCCTGCCAGAATGCGCACGCGGGCAGCGTCGACAGGTCGGCGTACGCGGAAGTTGAGTTTGGTGAGCGCCACAGCCGTAATGCGTCCCGGCAGCGCGTATCCCGCAATGCCGGCAGGGGAGACGGTGAGCTCGCAGTCCGGAACGGCGCCTGCGCCGGTCCCCAGCGCGTACGCCGCTGCAGCTGCGCCAGCCCTCTCGGATTCGCTCGTCACGTTGTCGGCTAGGTCGTGCACGTGCAGCACGTTGCCGCAGGCAAAGATGCCTGGTACGCCCGTCTGCAGACTCTGGTCCACCACGGCGCCGCGCGTGCGCGGGTCAAGCTCTACACCCGCGGCAACCGAAAGCTCGTTCTCGGGAATCAGGCCCACCGAAAGCAGCAACGTGTCGCACGGAACAATGCGCTCGGTACCCGGAATGGGCGCCAGGTGCTCGTCGACCTGGCTTACCTCGATGGCCTCCACGCGGTCGTGCCCGATCACGCGTGTGACGGTGGTGGAAAGGTGCAGCGGAATTCCAAAGTCGTCCAGGCAGTTCTTCACATTGCGGCGCAGGCCGTTGGCGTACGGCATGAGCTCGTACACGCCCTCGACCGAAATCCCCTCGAGCGTGCAGCGACGTGCCATGATCAGCCCGATATCGCCCGAACCCAAAATGACGGCGCGCGAGCCGGGTTTGAGGTTTTCGATATTGATGTATCGCTGCGCCAGGCCGGCCGTAAACACGCCGGCGGGACGAGTGCCGGGGATCTTGATCTCGCTGCGGGTGCGCTCACGGCAGCCCATGGCAAGGACGACCGCGCGCCCGGTGAGCCGCAGCATGCCGGCAGGGCTCATGAGCGTGACGGTATGGATCGCGGTGTCTTCCGTAGACTCGCCCGAATCGATCCCAAGCACCATGCTGTTCAGGAACAGTGCAATGTCGGTTGCGTGCACCTGGTCGATAAAGCGCTGCGCGTACTCGGGACCGGTGAGCTCCTGTTTAAAGTGCGACAGGCCAAAACCGGGATGGATGCACTGGCGCAGGATGCCGCCCAGATGCTGCTCGCGCTCCACGATGGCCACGCGTGCGCCGGCCTTGTGCGCGGCAAGCGCGGTCGCCATGCCGGCAGGTCCGCCGCCGATAACGACCACGTCGAAGGCTTGCGTTTGTACGGCTTCTACGATGCCGTAATCAATCGCGCTCGATCCGAATTCCGCCATCCTAGCGCACCCCCTTCAGCGGTCCCTCGACCAGCCAGGAGCCGGCGTCCTCCAGTAATACCTCGCTGGGGTCGCAGCCCAGCTCGCGGGCAAGAATCGTCACCACACGGCTCTGGCAAAACCCGCTCTGGCACCGACCCATGCCGGCGCGGCAGCGGCGCTTGACGCCCTCGACCGAAACCGCACCCGGGCGGCGTCGAATCGCGGCCACAATCTCGGCCTCGGGCACCGTCTCGCAGCGGCAGACGATCTGCCCCCACGCGGGGTCGGACTCAATGAGCTCTTCCTTACGCGCGAGCGGTGCGCGATCAAAGTCGTCCGGCGCGTGGCGAATTGGGTTCCAGTCCGCCCGCTCGTGCAGCTCTGCGCCCGCCTCACGCATCATAAGCTCCATACGCTCGGCAATGGCCGGCGCGCTTGCCACGCCTGGGGACTGAATGCCCGCCGCCTGGAACAGCCCCGGCACCACGGCCGACTGCCCAATAAAGAAGTCGTTCGTACCCTGAATGACCGGACGCCCGCCGGCAAACGCGCGCACCACGCGGCGCGTATCCAGATCGGGCACCAGCTTGCGCGCACCGGTCAGCAGCGCGTTCACATCGCTCGCATAGGTCTGAGTGTCGCCCGGCTCGCGCACGGCAGCCGTCGCGGTAATCACGGTGTTGCCGTGCACAGTGCCCGTCACGATAACACCCTTCGACACCGGCGTCGGCACGGGGTAGAGCGGCATGAGCGTGCGCGGCTCCTTGTCCAGCACTACGATGTTGCCCTGGCGCCAGACCATCTGAAACTCCTCGGCGCCGGCCATATGCGAGATGTTCGCGGCTCCATTGCCTGCGGCGTTGATCAGGTAACGGCAGTGCACGTCTCCGGCGGGCGTTGCCAGCGTAAAGCGCGCAGTCCCTTCGGTAGCCTCGCCGCCAGCAACCTCAATTGCTTCCACCGGCGCGGACCGCATAAATGTCACGCCGTTGGCAACCGCGTTTTCCAGAGCAGCGATGGCCACTTCAAATGGATCAACGTAGCCGGTCGAGGGGCACCACAGCGCGCACGTCGCTTGGGCACTCGCACGCGGCTCCAGCTCGTGGATGCGCTCGGGGCCGATAATCGACAGCTCGGGCACGCCGTTCGCCAGGCCGTTGCTGCGCAGCTTCTCCAGCTGTGCGCGGTCTTCGTCGTTAAACCCCAGCACCATCGACCCGGTGCGGCAGAACAGAAAGCCCAGCTCCTGCGCCCACGTACCGTACAGCTCGCAGCCACGGGCGTTGACCTGCGCCCTAACCGTGCCCGGTGTCGGATCGTAGCCTGCGTGCACCAGGCCGCCGTTGGCCTTCGAAGCCCCCAGCGCGATATCGTTAGCCGCTTCGACCACGCAAATGGACAGGTCAAACCGCGCGAGCTGCCGCGCGATGGCACATCCGATGATGCCCGCGCCCACAATTGCGATATCAAACGTTTCTGCCACCGTGCCTCCCAGATAAGTTGACAGGCTGTCAATAAAACCATCCTACGGTCTGCGCGCCCCCAGCACGGCGGCAATGCGGCGAACAGCCCCGCAACACCCGCCAACGGCAGACGAGGGGTGACCCGGCACGGATGCCGACCTCGTTAGACCGCGGGCACCACCACACAAGTTTACGGTCGATGCCGCCACCTGTTACAGATTGAGATGTTTGTGTCCGCGCCAGCCCCGCCCCTAGCCGTGGTCCCATATAAACAAACCCCGTGGTAAACTTGACCGGACTGTTAATATTCCGAAAGGTACCCGTAATGTCCAAGTACATCTCCGAGCTCATGTCGCCGCAGCTTATGGGCGTCGTCTATGCCTTCGTTGGCTTTATCATCGCCCTGTATGTGCTGTCGGTCGTCTATGTGTTCATCGACGCTCGCCGCCGCGGCGCCAGCGCCTACGTGGCATGGGGCATCATCGCCCTCATCCCGTTTGTGGGCCTCATCGCCTACCTGGTCCTGCGCCCGCACTCTTACGCGGCCGACCGCGAGGAGCAGGAGCTGGACATGGCCCTGCGCGAGCGCCAGCTTGCCCAGTACGGAACCTGCCCGCAGTGCGGCGCGCCCATCGAGAAGGACTTTGTCGTCTGCCCGGTGTGCGATACCCAGGTTCGCAACGTCTGCCCCAGCTGCCATCGCCCGCTCGACGCGCACTGGAAGGTCTGCCCCTACTGCCGAACTCGCATCCAGTAACGCATCCATCGCCGGGCCGGCCGCAAGCCACGGGCACCGCGCGTTCCGCGCAAGCCACGCGCGCGCCGCAGCCCCGCCCCACACGATGAAGCATGCGTAGAAAATCGCCCGCCGTGCCATTAAGGTGCGGCGGGCGCTTGTATACCAAGGCAACCTGCCTATAATGATGCAAGTCAAAAACGCCGAGCGCATCGCACGCACTTGCATCAGGCATCCGAGAGGAGAAAACATACCCATGAAGGCACTCTACAATGACGGTTCGGTGGCCGAGCTCCCGCAGGACGAGGTCACGCACGTCATCCGCCACTCCGCCGCGCACATCATGGCGCAGGCCATCAAGCGCCTCTATCCCGAGGCCGACTTTGCCTACGGCCCCGCGACCGACAACGGCTTCTACTACGACGTCGACCTGCCCGAGGGCGTCAAGATCAGCGAGGACGACTTCCCCGCGATCGAGGCCGAGATGAAAAAGATCGTCAAGGAGAACCTCAAGTTCACCGTCTTTGAGAAGCCCCGCGCCGAGGCCATCGCCCTTATGGAGGAGCGCGGCGAGAAGTACAAGGTCGAGCATATCGGCGACCTGGACGACGACGCCCGCATCACCTTCTATCAGCAGGGCGACTACATCGACATGTGCGTCGGCCCCCACATCTGCTACACCAAGGCGCTCAAGGCCTTTAAGCTCACCGGCGTCTCGGGCGCCTACTGGAAGGGCGACAAGGACAACAAGATGCTCACCCGCATCAACGGCGTCGCCTTTGCCACCAAGGAAGAGCTCGACGAGCACATGCACATGCTGGAGGAGGCCAAGAAGCGCGACCACCGCAAGATCGGCCGCGAGATGGACCTCTTTATGATGCGCGACGAGGCCCCCGGCTTCCCGTTCTTCCTGCCCAACGGCATGATCCTTAAGAACACGCTGCTGGACTACTGGCGCGAGATCCACCACAAGGCCGGCTACGTGGAGATCTCCACGCCGCTCATCATGAACAAGCAGCTGTGGAAGACCTCGGGCCACTGGGACCACTACAAGGACAACATGTACTCCACCGTCATCGACGACGAAGAGTACTGCATTAAGCCCATGAACTGCCCGGGCGGCGTGCTGGTGTACGCCTCCAAGCCGCACTCCTATCGCGAGCTGCCCATTCGCGCCGGCGAGATTGGCCTGGTGCACCGCCACGAGCTGCGCGGCGCCCTGCACGGCCTGTTCCGCGTGCGCTGCTTTAACCAGGACGACGCCCACCTGTTTGTGCGTCCCGACCAGCTGACCGACGAGATCGTGGGCGTGGTCAACCTCATCGACTCCGTGTACCAAAAGTTTGGCTTTAAGTACCACGTTGAGCTTTCCACCCGCCCCGAGGACTCCATGGGTTCCGACGAGGACTGGGCTCGCGCCGAGGAGGGCCTGCGCACCGCTCTGGAGCAGCTGCACATGGACTACGAGGTCAACGAGGGCGACGGCGCCTTCTACGGCCCCAAGATTGACTTCCACCTGGAGGACTCGCTCGGCCGTACCTGGCAGTGCGGTACCGTCCAGCTCGACTTCCAGATGCCGCTCAACTTTGACCTGGAGTACGTGGACGCCGACGGCACCAAGAAGCGCCCCATCATGCTGCACCGCGTGTGCTTTGGCTCTATCGAGCGCTTCATCGGTATTCTGATTGAGCACTTTGCGGGCAAGTTCCCCACCTGGCTGGCTCCCGTGCAGGTCAAGGCACTTCCCGTCTCTGAGAAGAGCCGCGACTACGCCCACGAGGTGTGCGCCAAGCTGGAGGAGGCCGGCATTCGCGTTGTCTGCGACGACCGCGACGAGAAGATCGGCTACAAGATCCGCGAGGCCCGCAGCATCGACCGCGTGCCCTACATGCTCATCCTGGGCGAGAAGGAGGTCGAGGCCGGCAACATCTCCGTCCGCGACCGCTCCAACGAGACCGTTCAGATGAGCGTTGACGAGTTTGTGGCCAAGGTGCTCGAGGAGATCAAGACCCGCGCCTAAGGCAAGCAACACAACAATTAACAAAGGCGACCGTCCACATAGGGCGGTCGCCTTTTTTCATGCCCAAATAAGAAAAGCCGCTGGTTGAGCGGCTTTTTTTGTTGCACAGACGATATGAGCAGGACATAAAAACATTGAGAGCCCCTGCTGCATGAAAGACCGCGGATTAGGCCGACAATGGTGAGTGTCTAATCCAACCGTG
>JAGZYM010000001.1:0-157709 GCA_018377855.1 Collinsella sp.
TGCCGCCCCCGGACCCCAGGAGGGGCCGCGGGGGCGTTCGGCTAACTGCGGGAATGGCCTATTTGCTCAATGTGTTCGGCTGAGATCGGAAATCAACCTACGGGTCAATACCTGATAGAAATCTCGTTATTTCCGAAAATTATGTATAATTCCAATATAAACTGGAACTAAGCGAAAAAGATGGAAATGAACGAAGCGCTTACCTACTTACAAGAAGCACTGGGCCTCTCCGCCAAGGCTAAAATTTGGCCTGGATCTGCACACTTGCCGCTGCATCTACGGTCGATTGAGGTCCGCGCCGTTGACGCAAATGGTTTTTCTTTTTTGCTTGCAAGTTTGCCTATTGGCGTCGGGCTTCCCGAGGCCAAAAGGGTCTATAGCCAGCTAGCCTTGCGTGCGGAGGCTCCTGTCGTCGTTTCGTTTCCTGATGCCGATGCGCGCCAACGCAAGGCATTGATCGCACAAGGGATCCCCTTTGTTTGCCCTGGTAGACAGGCTTTTCTTCCATTTATGGGCGCGGCCTGCACGGAGAGGGGCGGCACTCGATTTCATAGTCGCACGACCAAGATGTCACCCAACGCGCAGGCTGCCGCAATCTGGGGAGCAGGGCAGGAGTCATATCATTCCGATGACCTTTGTCGTGCGCTTGGGATTTCGGCAAGCCGCGCGAGTGAGGCCATAACCGAGCTTGTAGACAGGGGGCTCGCAAGGCGCGAGCGACGCGAACGGCGTGTCATTGTGTTTCCCGTTGCCGTGGATCTTCTGCTCAGTGAGCACATGGCAGAACTTTCCTCGCCTGTCTCGAAGGTTATTTTTGCAAGGATGGCACCACAGGTCGACCGCCTTGCTGACGCTGGGGAGACGGCGCTCGCTGCGCGTTCGATGCTCGCTGCGCCGGGCGTGGAGCAAAAGGCCGTCTTAAGAAGTGCATGGCGTGAACTGCGTGGCCTTGAGGTCGCAGATGGGGAACTGCCGGATAACGAAACGGCGATGATCCAAGTGTGGCGCTATGCACCTGTGTTTGCCGACTCCTCCCGTATCGACGACATCTCACTTGCGCTATCTTTGGCGGCAATCGACGATGAGCGAATTCAACTCGAACTCGATCGCATGTTTGAAAAGGAATATCCATGGCAGGAAGCGCTGTAGAAGGTCTTCAGGAATTCGAACCGTAGGCGGTGTTTCGGTCCTGGCTGCGTTGTCCGGGGTAGGGGCTCGCGAATCGGCTATTATTTGTTTAGACAACCTGAGCTGTAAAGGAGTGACCGGCGATGGTGCAGGGCGCCAAACATATGAAGAGCAACAGCGCCGTGGACAACGGTGGCTCAAGTCCCCAGCCCAAACCTCAACCAAAGCCTAAACGTCGTCGCAAGCGGTTGCCGCGCTGGGCTGACCGGCTCATCACTATCGTCATCATCCTTATTGGCGTGGGCCTTATGACGTGGCCGTGGATCTTGGACCGGCTCGAGGCCTCGGGCGTGTTCAACCAGATCAGCACCGTGTCCAGCACCGTGGACGCGCTTTCCGAAGAGGAGCGCGAGCGCATCTTGCTACAGGCGCGCTCCTTTAACGAGCAGCTGGCGGGCGAGGCCACCGAGCTTCCCACCGACCAGATTGAGCCCTACGATCAGCAGCTCATCTTTGACCGCGACCCCATGATGAGCTGGGTCGAGATTCCCTCCATCGACGTGAGCATGCCCATCTACCACGGCACGAGCGAGGAAGTCCTTATGGCGGGCGTCGGCCACCTGGAGGGCACGAGCCTGCCGGTGGGCGGTACCTCGACGCATTGCGTGCTTACCGCGCACTCGGGTATGCGCAACCTGAGCATGTTCGACGACATCCGCTCGCTGGAGCCCGGCGACCTAGTGCTGTTGCACACCATGAACAAGACGCTTGCCTACAAGATGGTGGACTCCGAGGTTGTGCTGCCCGAGGAGATGGAGTCGCTGACCATTGAGCCCGGCGCCGACAAGCTGACGCTCGTCACCTGCACGCCCTACGGTGTGAACGACCACCGCCTGCTGGTGCATTGCGTGCGCACCAAGTACAACAAGAAGGACGTCGACAAGCAAAAGTCGCTCGCCGGCCGCCACTGGGGCAAGCGCGAGTTCGCCGTGCTCATCGTGGTTATTGCCATCCTGCTGTTGCTACTGGACATCGTGATCCACACGATCCGCAAGCGCCGCAAGACCAAGGCCTCGGCATAGCCATCGTTCAGAACCACCACAACGGGGACAGGCACCTTTGTGGTGGTCGGGCGCTCAAACCGTCCCAACATTCGACGAAAATCGCGATTTTGGCGAAAAACGTTGGATGTTGGGACGGTTTTTGTTGTGGGCGGGACGGTTTTCGCTACAGAACCGTCGAACCGCGCCCTGCCAACCCGCCGTCCTCGTTACGTTTTCGCTGCATTTGGGTAAAGCACCTGCTCCAAGCGGCGTTGCCTTGTATACTAGAGCGGTTTATCTGTTATGCGGAAGGGAGCGCCTATGGCACTCAGCGAGAAAGACGTGCGCGGCATCGCCGAGTACGCAAAGATCGCACTGACCGATGACGAGCTCACCCAGATGACGTCCTACATGAACGACGCCGTCCAGATGCTCGAGCCCGTCCTGCAATATGACTTGCCCGACGTGGAGCCCACGTTCCATCCCATCGGAAGCCTGTCCAACGTGATGGGCGATGACCTGCGCGAGCCCGAGCGCGACCTGCCGCTCGACGTCGCGCTCGAAAACGCCGGCAGCGCGCGCGACCGCTACTTCCGCGTGCCGTCCATTTTGGGAGAGGGGGAGAGCGAGTAATGGCGCAGAGCTTCGATTCCCTTACCGCCGCCCAGATCGCCGCGGGCGTTGCCGCCGGCGACTTTACCGCTACCGAGGTGGCCCAGGCCTCCCTTGCCGCCATCGAGGCGCGCGAGGGCGGGGTTCAGGCATTCCTGCAGGTGGCGCCCGAGCTTGCGCTCGAGGCCGCTGCGCGCGTGGATGCCGACCGTGCCGCAGGCAAGCCGCTGCCCCCGCTCGCGGGCGTGCCGCTGGCCATCAAGGACAACATGAACCTCGTGGGCACGCGCACCACCTGCGCTTCCCGCATGCTCGAGGACTACCAGAGCGTCTACACCGCCACCTGCGTCCAGCGGATGCTCGATGCCGGCTGCCTGCCCATGGGCAAGGCCAATATGGACGAGTTTGCCTTTGGTAGCTCCACCGAGAGCTCGGCGTTCCATCGCACCAACAACCCCTGGGATACCGAGCGCGTGCCCGGCGGCTCCTCGGGCGGCTCCGCTGCCGCCGTCGCCGCGGGCGAGGTCGCGCTCTCGCTGGGTTCGGACACCGGCGGCTCCATTCGCCAGCCGGCGTCGCTGTGCGGCGTGGTGGGCTTTAAGCCCACGTATGGTGCCGTGAGCCGTTACGGCGTGGTTGCCTTTGGCTCGTCGCTCGACCAGGTGGGCCCCTTCGGTCGCACGGTCGAGGATGTCGCGCTGGCCATGAACGCGCTTACCGGCGCGGGCCACGATCCGTACGACTGCACCAGCCAGGATTGCGCCGTCGACTTTACCGAGCACCTCAACGACAGCATCGAGGGCAAGCGCGTGGGTATCATCCCTGCGTTTATGGAGGCCGAAGGTCTGACGCCCGAGGTCAAGGCCGCTGTTCAGCGCGCCGCCCAGGAGCTGCAGAACCAGGGCGCCGAGCTGGTCGAGGTCGACCTGCCGCACCTGGACGCCGCCATCGCCGCCTACTACGTCATCGGCCCGGCCGAGGCGTTCTCCAACCTGGCCCGTTTCGACGGCATTCGCTACGGCTATCAGGAGGAGGGCTGCGCCAACCTGTCCGACCAGAGCTCGCTTTCGCGCGCCCACGGCTTTGGCGCCGAGGCCAAGCGCCGTCAGATGCTCGGCGCCTACCTGCTGAGCTCGGGCGTGTACGACAAGTACTACTACGCCGCACAGAAGGCCCGCACGCTCATCACGCAGGACTACGACGCCGCGTATGCCAAGGTGGACACCATCCTCATGCCCGCCTCGCCGCGCACGGCCTTTAAGTTTGGCGAGATCAGCGACCCCACGCAGATGTACCTCTCCGATCTGTACACCATCTCGCTCAACATTTGCGGCAACGGTGGCATCTCGGTGCCGCTGGGCCTGGGCGAGGACAGCAAGCTGCCCGTTTCTGCCCAGCTGGTTGGTCCGGCGTTTAAGGACCGTCAGCTGCTCACGTTTGCCCGCGCCCTGGAGCGCGGCTTTGCCGATGCCGCCACGGGTGCGCCCGCGCTTTCCGTCGCGCCCGATTTTGCCGGGAAGGGAGGCGAGCTGTAATGAAGGAGCTTTCCGAGGTCCTGCAGGATTGGGAGGCCGTGATTGGCCTGGAGATCCATACCGAGCTCACCGCACTCGATACCAAGATGTTCTGCAACTGCAAGCTCAGCCACGATGACGAGCCCAACGCCAACGTGTGCCCGGTGTGCCTGGGCCTGCCCGGCGCCCTGCCGGTGCCCAACAAGCGCGCCATCGAGAGCATCGTCAAGGCCGGTCTCGCCACCAACTGCGAGATCCAGCGCCACTCAATGTTCTACCGCAAGCACTACTTCTATCCCGATATGGCCAAGAACTTCCAGACCACGCAAGGTCCGGTCGCCTTTGCCATGTACGGTCACCTGGACCTGGACGTGACCGGTCGCGGTGCCGCCGAGCGCCCCGATTGCGCGTTTGGCGAGGCCGAGGCCCAGAGCCTGGCGAGCGCCTCGGCCAACGCCGAGGGCCTATCCACGTCCATGACCTCTACCATGCGCGAGGGCAATCAGCGCGCCGGCCATCTGGCCAGCTATGACGCGTCCAACCTGCAGATGCCCGAGCGCCGCGAGGACGGTTCGTACACGGTGCCCATCCGCATCCTGCGCATCCACATGGAGGAGGACGCTGCCAAGATGGTCCACGTGGGCGGCGCCGAGGGCCGCATTACCGCCGCGGCCGAGTCGCTCGTCGACTACAACCGCTGCGGCACGCCTTTGATTGAGCTCGTGACTGAGCCCGACTTGCGCACGCCCGAGGAGGCTCGCCTGTTTATGGAAAAGCTCCGTCGCATCTTTGTGACGCTGGGCATTTCGGACTGCTCCATGGAGAAGGGCTCCATGCGCTGCGACGGCAACGTGTCGCTGCGCCGCCGCGGCGAGACCAAGCTGGGCACCAAGACCGAGCTCAAGAACCTCAACTCGTTTAAGAGCCTGCACGATGGCCTTGCCTACGAGATCTGCCGCCAGGCCGAGGTGCTCGAGGAGGGCGGCATCATCTATCAGGAGACCCGCCACTGGGAGCCCAGTCGCAAGCGCACCGTGGTCATGCGTGTGAAGGAAACGGCAGACGACTATCGTCTGTTCCCCGACCCCGATCTGGCGCCGTTCGATCTGGACGACGAGTTCATCGACCGCTGCCGTGGCGAGATCCCCGAGCTGCCCGATGCCAAGCGCGTCCGTTTTGAGGCCGACTTTGGCATTAAGGCGGCCGACGCCGAGCAGATTGCCGGCGACCCCGAGTTTGCCGAGTTTTTTGAGGCCGCCGCTGCCGGTATGGCTGGCAAGGAGGCCCAGACGGTTGCAAACTTGCTGGTGAACGAGATGATCGCCTATCTTAAGGGCGCGGGCGTGTCGCTGACCGAGTCCGGTATCGCGCCGGCTCAGGTTGCGGCGCTGGCTAAGCTGCTGGCGACCGATGCTATCAGCTCCAACCAGGCGCACGAGGTCTTTGAGGCCATGGCCCAGACCGGCGACGACCCCAACAAGATCGTCGACGAGCGTGGTATGCGTCAGGTGAGCGATGCCGGTGCGCTGCAGCCGATTGTGGACGAGGTGCTGGCAAACTGTGCCGAGCAGGCGCAGCAGTATCGTGACGGCAACCAGAAGGTCATCGGCTTTTTGGTGGGCCAGTGCATGAAGGCGAGCCGCGGCAAGGGCAACCCGAAGCTCTTCAACGAGTTGCTGAGAACGTCGCTCTCGTAAGCGGGAACCGAGGGGCCGGGCGCAGGGCCTTGCCTCTCAATTTCGGACAGTCCTGACTCACGACGGAGGCGCCACTGGCGCCTCCTGTTCGTGCGGAACTCATTGAGAGGCAAGGCCCTGCGCTCGGCCCCTCGGTTCCGTGACGACTCGGCCGTTCGGGTCAGGCGGGCTGATAGGAAAGATGGTGACGGAGGCGCAAAATGCGCCTCCGCCTTTTGAATGTGATGAAAGTGTGGCGAAATGAGCTTAAAACTTCCGTAAATGTGATAAATGTCACGTTTTACCTAGGGTAAAATGTGGGAAATATCACGTTTACGGAAGATTCTTTGCGGGAGGTTCGGCCATGCAGCGAGATATCATTGCCAAGCTTAACGCTTGGAAAGCGTCAGAATATCGTAAGCCGCTTATCCTTAAGGGGGCGCGCCAGGTTGGAAAGACGTGGGCGCTTAAGGAGTTCGGTCGAACCTCGTACCGCAATTTTGTGTATCTGACGCTCGAGGAGCCGTCACCTGGGGTACAGAGCGAGTACGCTCAGTTTTTCGAAGGTACGCGCGATCCTCGACGGATCATCTCAAATCTTTCCCTGGCACTTGGACAGCCTATCGAGCCCGGCGAAACGCTGCTTATTATTGATGAGATCCAGGATTGTCCTTCTGCAGTCGGCGCCCTTAAATACTTCTGTGACGAGGCCCCCGAGTATCACGTCGCATGCGCAGGGTCTTTGTTGGGCGTTCGCTTGTCCCGTGAGACCAGCGCTTTTCCGGTGGGAAAGGTCGAGTTCATGGAGATGCGCCCCATGAGCTTTTCCGAGTTTCTGAAAGCCGAGGGCGCTGCAAACTACGACGAATACCTTGGCGGCCTGGATCAGATCGAGACAGTGCCCGATTTCTTCCATGTCCGTCTCGTCGAGCATCTTCGTCGTTATTTTGCATGCGGCGGCATGCCAGAGGCTCTTGGCCGGTGGGTGGAGACGGGCGATATCGTTCAGGTCGATAAGGTGTTGTCTGATCTCTTGGATTCCTACGAGCGCGATTTTGCCAAGCATGGTGGCCGTGCGCAGTTCGCCAAGCTTTCGCAAATATGGAACTCGATTCCAGCTCAGTTGGCGCGCGAGAACAAAAAGTTCGTTTGGGGTGCGGTGCGCGAGGGGGCTCGTGCTCGAGAATACGAGGATGCTCTGGAATGGCTTGCCGATGCTGGGCTCATCACGGCGGTTCGCCTTAATGCTGCCGGTGGTGTGCCGCTCTCTGCGTACGATGACCTCAAGGCATTTAAAGTCTACTGTCTTGATGTCGGCTTGCTGCGCCGCATGGCAAGGCTGGATGCGTCCGCTTTTGCCATCTCGGATGCGCTATTTTCGGAGTTCAAAGGTTCGTTCGCCGAGAACTATGTGCTTCAGGCATTACTTTCACAGTTAGATGCTGCTCCGCGTTATTGGACAAACGAGAAGCCGAAGCACGAAGTCGATTTTTTGATTCAGGTCGGAAACGAAATCGTTCCCGTCGAGGTCAAATCGGGAGAGGTCGTTCATTCCAAGAGCCTTAAGTACTATGCCGACAAGCATGCGGAGACGACTCCATTGAGGGTCCGCTACTCACTTAAGAACCTAAAGCTCGACGACGGGGTGCTCAACATTCCGTTGTATTTGGCTGATCGATCTGTCCCTCTTATCAAAAAGGCGCTTGATTGTGCGCATCTTGACGTTTAGATCCCGGGTGAGCTGACGGGCGGCGGCTAATTAATCGCTCCGTTACGGCCAGGGAGCTTGGGCCTTAGCGATGCTTGCTTCGCCAAGCCGTGGGTGTCATGCCGGTGTATTGCTTGAAGGCTTGGGCGAAGGCGGCCTGCTGAGGGTAGCCTAGACGCTCTGCCACCTGCGCTATCGTGAGCGCGCTATCTGCCAAAAGGTCCTGCGCTCGCTCCATACGGCGTCTGCGAATGTAGGCGCCCAGGGACTCGCCGGTTTGGGCCTTAAAGGTGGCGCATAGTTTGGAGCGGCTTGTGTAGAGCCTCTCGGCCACCTCGTTGATACCCACATGTCTGCCTTTGTCGAGCGTGCGCTCAATCATTGCCGTTGCTTCTTCGGCCATGGTTATGCTGACGCGTGTGTCTGCCGCCTGCCGCGCCTGCTTGTGGGCCGCGCGCGAACAGGCGAGCTCCGCGACCATGGTCTCCACGATGCCCTGCATATAGACGTGTCCGCCTACGGTTTGGGCACGGTCCTCGTTAATCCGGCGCAGCGTGTGATAGATGGCAGACGTCGCTTCCTCGTGCCATGGCTCGGCAAACGCCTCAAAGATTCCCGCGAACTCGGTGGGATAGCGGTGCTCCAGTTCGTCAAAATATCCAGGCAAAAAGAGCACCGAGCGCGAGTGATAAAGTTCCCCCGCAAACAGCGGGCTTAATTCCTCGCCACAGCTATCTTGGATAAAGCTGCAAACGGCATTGTTTGGCCACGGTCCATGCGATGGTTTGAGGTTCGCGGGCGTTATGCCAGTCTCGGGCATGCATGTAAGTGTGGGCGCGCTGACTTCGCTCACGCAGGCGTACGGCTCGGGTGTGTATTCGGCCAGGTACATATCGTGCGTCGGGGTGATGAAATGCTCCATGACAATGCAGGCAGGGGAGAGAGGCATGATCCATGCGCGTCCGTGCGCCCGATCGTTTGCCACCTCGCCGGTAAAGACAGCGCCCTTGCCGGAAAGCTCCAGGCCAAACTGCTCAAACTGTGGTGCGTAGAGCTCAGTTATGTCGGTCGCAGCCCGATGCATTTTCAAAAGCGTCCCCTTCCTTTGCGAAAACGTCCACGCCTGGCTCGATTGTGTGCCTTGGCTAACATATCAATGATAAGTTGAGAACGGTTAACTCTCAAGCCGTTAGAAAGGAATCTCATGGCAAAGGGATCAAAAAGGGAAGGTGGAGGCATCGGCGAGTTGCTCGCGTATGCCGGTGACCGCAAATTCCTAACGTATTTGGGCATGGCGCTCTCGGCGCTCTCGCAGCTGCTGAGCTTTGGCCCGTACGTGTGCATTTGGCTTGTCGCGCGCGATCTGATCGCCGTGGCGCCTAACTGGAGCGAAGCCTGCGACATCGCGATGTATGGCTGGTGGGCCGTGGGTTTTGCCCTGGCAAGCATCGTAGCTTATTTCGTGGGGCTCATGTGCACGCATCTGTCCGCGTTTCGCTGTGCGTCCAATATCCGCAAGACTACGAGCGAGCACCTGCTTAAGCTGCCGCTTGGCTACTTTGACACGCACGCCACCGGTGAGCTGCGTCGTGTTGTAGACGGATGTGCCGCCTCCACCGAGACTTTGCTCGCACACATGCTGCCCGATATCGCAGGCGCCGCCGCCATGGTCGTGGGCCTGCTCGTATTGCTTTTCGCCCTCGATTGGCGCTTGGGCGCGGCATGCCTCATCTCGGTGGCCATTTCGTTTGGCGCCATGGCCACCATGATGAGCGGCAAAGGCGCCGAGTTCATGAAGGCCTACATGGGAGCGCTGGTCAAGATGAACAAGACCGGCACCGAATACGTACGCGGTATTCCCGTGGTCAAGGTGTTTCAGCAGACGGTCTACTCCTTTAAGGCTTTCCACGATGCGATCGCCGAATACGCCGACATGGCACAAAACTATGCGGGCACGTTCTGCCGAGGCCCGCAGGTACTCAACCTTACCGCGCTCAATGGTCTTGTGGCATTCCTGTTGCCCGTGGCGTTGCTGTTGGCGCCGGGCGAGACGGACTTCGCACATTTTATGGCCAACTTCACGTTTTACGCGATATTTTCGGCCGTGGTACCGACGGCCCTGACCAAGCTCATGTTTGTGGGCGAGGCCTCTCAGATGAGTGCCGATTCGCTGGCTCGTATTCGAAGTATCATGGATTCCAAGCAGCTCTCCGTGCCCGCCCAACTCAAGCACCCTGCCGGCGGCGAAGTGCGATTTGAGGACGTAAGCTTTACGTACGAGGGTGCCGAAGCACCTGCCGTTAGCCATGTAAGTTTCAGTGTTCCCGCTGGTAGCACCCTCGCCCTAGTGGGTCCTTCGGGCGGCGGCAAGTCAACCTGCGCAAGCCTGATTCCTCGTTTTTGGGATGTCTCTTCGGGCCGAGTGCTTGTAGGCGGTGTGGACGTTTGCGATATGGATCCGCACGAGCTTATGGACCAGGTCGCTTTCGTGTTCCAGACTAACCAGCTGTTCCGGCAAACACTTGCCGATAATGTGCGCGCCTCCAAGCCTACGGCCACTGACGACGAAGTGCGTGCGGCCCTCTCCGCAGCTCAGTGCGACGACATTGTGGCCAAGCTCCCGCAGGGCATCAATACCATGCTCGGTGCCGGCGGAGCATATCTTTCGGGCGGCGAGGTCCAGCGCGTGGCGCTCGCCCGTGCGATCCTTAAAGACGCGCCTATCGTGGTGCTCGATGAGGCCACGGCGTTTGCCGACCCCGAGAACGAGGCGCTCATCCAGCGCGCCTTTAGCAAGCTGGCGGCGGGTCGCACGGTCATTATGATTGCTCATCGACTCTCGACTGTAGTGGGCGCAGATCAAATCGTGGTGCTCAACCAGGGCAGGGTGCAGGAGTCGGGTACTCATGCCGAGTTGCTGTCCCAAGAGGGTTTGTATGCCAAGATGTGGGCCGAATACGAACAGGCCGCGAGCTGGAAAATCACTGCAGCGACCGCGGATGCCGCCGTCACGAAGGGAGGCGAGGCCTAAATGTTCGCCTCATTCCAAAAGAAGTATTTCCTATCCGATAAAGGCGTCGCCGGCGTAAAGCGCGGCATTTTCTGGACCACGCTCACCAATCTTATTACCATGGCCGGCATGGGCTTTTTATTCCTGGTCATGGCCGGTTTTGTCGAACATCTCGCCACTGGCGCTGACCTGCCGGATGCCCTGCCGATCGTGGGCGGCCTCCTGGTCTTTTTCGTGTTGCTCTTTGCCTCTAACTGGCAACAGTATTACTACACCTACTGCATCTTTTACGAGGAGTGCGGCAAGCAGCGTATGGAGATCGCCGAACGCTTGCGCAAACTGCCGCTGTCGTTTTTCGGTCGTCGTGATCTGGCCGATTTAACCGAGACCATCATGGGCGATGTCCAGACCATGGAACATGCCTACAGCCACGTGTTGGGAGAGCTTTGGGGCGCCATTATCGCAAGCGCTATTGTGTTCGCAGCATCGCTGTTCTTTTGCTGGCAGTTGGCGATCACGGCGTTCTGGAGCGTTCCCGTGGCCTTTGCCGTGCTGTATTTGACGCGCGGCCCCATGGTCCCGGTGTTCGACCGTGTTCGCGCCGAGAAGGTCAAAGTCACCGAGGCGATCCAGGAGACGCTCGATTGTGTGCGCGAGATCCGCGCTACCAACCAGGAGGCCTATTATCTTGAGGGACTCGGTGCCGTGATCGATGACGAGGAGCGCGAGACCACTAAGGGAGAACTCGTTAACGGGCTTTTGGTCAACTCTGCCTTTGTCATTTTGCGTCTGGGGGTCGCTTCCACGCTGGTAACGGGTGCCGCGATGGTTGCCTCGGGGCGGGTCGACTATTTGGTGATGTTTGCCTTCTTGCTTATGGTGAGCCGTATCTATGCGCCCTTTGACCAGGCGTTAATGTTAATGTCCGAGCTGTTTGCCGCCGAGTCGTCTGCCAAGCGCATGCGTTCCATCATGGAAGAGCCTGTGGCGCGGGGCAGCGAGAAATTTGAGCCCGCGGGTCACGATGTGGTGTTCGATCACGTGGCATTTGGCTATGGTGCGGGCGAGGACGGCCGCGCCGGCGAGAAAGTTCTTACCGATGTGAGCTTTACCGCCAAGGAAGGCGAAGTTACGGCGCTGGTCGGTCCTTCGGGTTCCGGTAAGTCTACGGTGAGCCGCCTGGCCGCGCGCTTTTGGGATGCCACTGCGGGCAAGGTTACCGTGGGCGGTGTGGATGTTGCGGGCGTCGATCCCGAGGTACTCCTGCGCGACTACGCTATCGTGTTCCAAGACGTGCTGCTCTTTGACGACACGGTGATGGGAAACATCCGCCTCGGGCGTCGTGATGCCACCGATGAGGAAGTGCTTGCGGCCGCGCGTGCCGCCAACTGCGACGAGTTTGTGTGCCGCATGCCGCAGGGCTACGACACCATGATCGGCGAGAACGGCTCCAAGCTGTCCGGTGGCGAGCGCCAGCGCATCTCCATCGCCCGCGCGCTGCTCAAAGACGCACCCATCGTGCTGTTGGACGAGGCGACGGCAAGCTTGGATGTGGAGAACGAGACCGTGGTACAGCAGGCACTCTCCCGTCTGCTTGCAGGTAAGACGGTTATCGTTATTGCCCACCGTATGCGTACGGTGGAAAATGCCGACAAAATCGTTGTGCTCAAGAATGGAGTGGTTGCCGAACAGGGCACCCCGGCGCAGCTCAAGGCGGCAGGTGGAGAATTCGCCCGCATGGTTGCGCTGCAAAAGGAGGCGGCGGACTGGCAGCTGTAGGAATATGACAAAGGGGCAGTCCCTTTGTCATATTGAGTTCACCCCCATAGTTTCCAAAAAGTTAACCATTGTTGAACTTAATAGTTAGATAAACTAAACTATTTTCCAAAAGTGTGCTCGAGCAAACTTGTTTACTCGGGTGCTGAGGCACCGTGCCGCGTCCAATGCGGCAAAAGGGAGAAACAACATGAAGAAGTCGACGTTCAATACCCTGCTTGTCGGTGGCGGTTTTCTGCTTGGCACGGCCGGCATCAAGCTGCTTACCAGCGCTCCGGTCAAGAATGCCTGCGTGCAGGGCATCGCGTGCGGTATGCGCGTCAAGAACTGCTACCAGGATATGGTCGAGCAGGCCAAGGCCAATGTCGATGACATGGTTGCCGAGGCTGCCTACATCACCCAGAGCGAGGCCGCTGCTGACGAGGCAGCCGAGTAACGCTCCCAGGCACAAGCTATGAGATTCTCGATTATTAGCGAGATCCCCGGCAGGACCCGCCTTCAGTTGGCGGGTCCTGTGCCAGAGAGTGATCTCGATGCGCTTCTTAAGCTCAGCGGCGACATCGACGGCGTGCACAAGGTGCGCGTTTACGGCCGTATTGGCCAGATGGCGCTCGAATATGATGAGCAGTGTCGTGCGGGCGTGCTCGACGCTTTGTGTGCGCTCGATGCCCAGGCCATTGCCGACGCAAAGACGGGTTATGTGATGCAGCTTGAGCCACGCAAGCACAAGCTCGTCATGGATCTTGCCACACTTATCGGCGCCCACTACGCGCGCCGCTGGTTCTTGCCGACGCCTCTGCGTGCGGTGTTTGTCGTGGCCGGTTACATGGCATTTTTGCGCGCTGCCCTTCATGAGCTGGCGCAGCCGCGCCTAACCGTTCCTGTGCTTGACGCTTCGGCCATCGGCATTTCGTTCGTCAAACGTGATGTCGACACCGCGGGCCAGACGATGTTCCTGCTCAACGTGGGTGAGCTGCTCGAGGACTACACCCGCGCCATGAGCGAAAACGAACTCATCAACTCGCTGCTCGATGTGCCCGACAAGGCGCAAAAGGTCGTCGGCGACACCGAGGTAAGCGTTGCCGCCACCGAGCTTGAACCCGGCGATTTGGTCGCCGTGCGCACCGGCATGTCTATCTGTATCGACGGCGTGGTCGAGCAGGGGAGCGCTATGGTCAACCAGGCGACCCTGACCGGCGAACCGCTGGCCGTCGAGCGCAGCGTGGGCGACGACGTGTTCGCCGGCACCGTTGTGGAAGATGGCAGCATCTTGGTGCGTGTGCGCGCCAACACGGCTCAGACCAAGCTCCGCTCGATCGTCTCGCTCGTGCAGACGGCCGACTCGCTCAAGTCCGAGGGTCAGTCGCACATGGAGGACCTCGCCAACAAGATCGTCCCATGGAACTTCCTGCTCGCGGGCCTGGTTGCGCTCACCACGCGCAGCCTCATCAAGACCTCAGCGGCGCTGATGGTCGACTACTCGTGCGCACTCAAACTCACGGGTTCCGTCGCCGTCATGACTGCCATGAGCGATGCTGCCAAGATGGGCGTCATGGTCAAGGGTGCGAAGTACTTTGAGTCGTTTGCCAAGGCCGACACCATTGTGTTTGATAAGACCGGCACGCTCACCGAGGCACAGCCGCGTCTTGCCTGCGTGCTCACCACCGATGGCTGGAGCGAGGATGAGGTCCTGCGCCTTTCCGCTTGCTTGGAGGAGCATTTCCCGCATCCGGTGGCGCGTGCCGTGGTCAACGCCGCCCGCGAGCGCGGGCTCGAGCACCGCGAGCGCCATGCCGCCGTCGAGTACATCGTGGCGCACGGCATCGCTTCGTCCATTGAGGGGCGTCGCGCCATCATCGGTTCCGCGCACTTTGTATTCGAGGATGAGGGCGCGCAGCTCGAGTCCGACATTAAGGAGCAAATCGAGCTCCAGATGCAGGGCCTGTCGCCGCTGTACCTGGCGGTCGACGGCAAGGTCGTCGGCGTGCTCGGCATCGAGGATCCGCTCAAGCCCGGGGTCCGTGAGGCCATCGCCGACCTGCATGCGCTGGGCGTCAAGCATGTCGTTATGCTCACGGGCGATTCCGAGCGCACGGCCGAGCGCATTGCTCGCGAGGCGGGTGTCGACGAGTTTAAGGCCGAGCTGCTGCCCGAGGACAAGTACGCCTATGTGGAGCGCATTAAGCGCGAGGGGCGCCATGTTGCCATGGTGGGCGACGGCGTCAATGATTCGCCGGCGCTCGGTTTGGCCGACGTGGGGCTGGCAATGGGTGGCGGAAGCGACATCGCCAAGGAGGTCGCCGACATCATCCTGACCGATACGGACCTGGCCGCGATCGTGCGTCTGCGCCGCATGAGTCAGGGCCTCGTTGATCGTCTGACGAGCTCCTATTCTAAGGTGATGCTCACCAACTCGGCGCTCCTGGCGCTGGGCATTACCGGCATGATCACTCCGCAGACGTCGTCACTGCTGCACAACGGCTCAACGATCGCCTACAGCCTGGGCAACGCAAAGGCGTACCTGCGTTAGCAGACGTGTTCGCCCACGTTATCTGGCCTGCGCCCAGACGGCATCGGTGTCGTCCGGGCGCAGGCCTTTTGTATTTGACCATTTGCTAGCTTCTCTATATAGTGTTGCTAGCGGTGCTAGCATTTGAAGGGAGCGGGATCAACGTGGGTGCTGTTAGCAGCATGGCACAGGTGAATGTTCGCGTGGATCGCCAGGTCAAGAACCGTGCCGAGGAGGCGCTGCGGCTTGCGGGCGGGTCACTGCCCGAGCTCATCAAAAAGGTGGTGGCCAAGGTCGCGCAGGGTGGCGGGCAGTGTGAGGAAGTGCTTGCGGCTGTCGACGACCGGCAACAGACCGTCGCGCACGATACGCCGTTCGCCGCGTCGTGGGCAGCGGCAGATTGGCTTTATGCAGACTTGGGCATCGCTGCGTCGCCCGTATCCGACGATCGCGATTGGGACACAATCTATTCCGAAGCCATGGACGAGCGCTATCGCCAAAAGGGGATGATCCAGTGAGTGGGGCGCCTCTCAAGATCATGGTAGACGCCAACGTATGGGTCGATTCGTTTTGCGTCGACCATGCCGAGTCGCTTGCCGCGCGTGCGTTTATTGGGCAGGCGACGGAGACGGGGGCGTTGCTGTTCTTCTCGGTTCATATCGCTAAGGACGTGCTGTACGTTGTCCAACACGAGCTGAAGCGAAGCGTTCTTGCCAGCGGGGGAGCGCTCGACGAGGCTTCTGCCCGCGCGATTGGCGATGCGGCGTTGGCGTTTGTGCGGAACATGACCGAAAACGCCACGGCCGTGGGTGCAGATGCGTCGGACCTTTGGCTTGCCGACAAATACTTAGCGCTCCATCGCGATTACGAGGACAACTTGGTACTCGCCGCATGCAAGCGCGTACAGGTTGATTACTTGGTAACTAACGATCGTAAACTGCTCGAACATGCCGATCTTGCAGCAAAGACACCTCGTCAAATGATGCCGATTCTTGCTTTGGCCGAACGCGGCGGCGCGGCTATCGGTTGACGCGAACTGTTTGCGGGCCTCTTGGACGACGATGCGCCAAGGGACCCGCGTCTGCTATTTACAAAAGCTCGGCCTTAATGGTGGGACTTTCTGCGAGCTGCTCGGCTGCCTTTTCTTCGGAGCTGTTGAGCGCGGCTAAGCTGCGGTAGACCCACTCGTTGACCTGGGTGTTCTTGACGCCTGCAGTCTGCATAAGGGCACCTACCTCGCGGATTGCTGCGAGCAGATCGGCCTTGGGACCTGCGAGCTCTACCTCGATGCCGTGGTAGGCGGCCACGCCGCGGTTCTCACTCACGTGGTCGATAAAGCCCTCGACGGTCTCAAGCTGCTGGGCGAGAGCCGCATCATCGTCAGCGTCCAGCGCGACGAGTGCGTTCGATACCGTGAGGGCGGGATGTCCGCAGGGGACAAAGCCCTCGATGACATCCATAGCTTCGGTAATGGTTGAGCCCAGGCCTGCGAGGGCATTGACGAGTTGCTGCTTGGCATCCATAACGGTCCTTTCGACGGGTCAATTTTGCTTGGCGAAAATATACGTGACGCGATCGGTAGCAAAAGTGCGAAGTGCGGCGCACATTGGGGTCTTCACAGCTCGTGCATAGAACAGCTGTCCGCTTTCAGAACGTGGTAAGATAACACTCCACAAGCGGGGCTCGCCCCGCATGTTCCTTGAAAAGTCGACGGGTGTTGGGTGCTCGTGCCCAATACCATCCAGACTTTCCCGACATTCGGGGGCGACTGGTTTCGACACGATAGCTCTGAGAGAGGAAGCAAGCCGAGGTCTCCTCGCCTCGTTAAACAGGGGTACCGTCAAATTGAATTGACAACAACTCTTCTTTTGAGCCTATGGCTCTCGCTGCTTAATTTATAGCGGCGCGTCAACCCGGTGATTTCCCCGCCACCGGTGCGACGTCATGTTAGGGGAATGCTCCTGCGCACGTAATCGGTATGGCGCAGGCTAAGACCGAACCGGTTAGGACGCCGCGAGCGTGTCGCTGCGCGCAAAGCGTTCGAGACTAAACCAGCGACTGAGCTTGGAGATGCCAATCAGGGGGCTTTCGTGGACCGGAGTTCGATTCTCCGCGCCTCCACCATACGTAACAGGCAGGTAGATATTCGTATCTACCTGCCTTTTTATTTCTAGTCCGTACCGCGGAGAATCGAACTCTGTGCAGGGCGCGTGCGTAAAGAAAACGCCTCAGTGACGCAGAGTGGGGCGCGCTTTCCCAGCGGCGGTCCAAGCGGAAAGCGCATCCCGGAATCTCGCCTCAAACTGGGACACACTTTCCGCTTCACCTGCCGCCTTGAAAAACCTGCGCGCTCGCCATCCCAAAACTGGGTAGAAGAAAGCCAAAACGCAATCGCAGGAGGTCAACATGACTGCAGAAGATAAGGCAAAGAACGCCGGCAAGGTCGCGCTCGTCCTGGAGGGTGGCAGTTTTCGCGGGCAGTTTACCGCGGGCGTGCTCGACGTTCTCATGGAGGCCGGCGTCGAGATCCCGGCGGTATATGGCGTATCGGCTGGCGCCCTCAACGGTGTGAACTACAAGTCGCACCAGATCGGCCGTGCCAACCGCATCAACCTGGCTTTCTGCAGCGACAGCCGCTTCATGGGCGCCGCATCGTTTGCGTCCACGGGCTCCATTGTGGGTTACGACTTTATCTTCAACGATGTCCAGGACCGCCTGGATCCCTTTGACAATGAGACGTTCGACGCGAGCCCCATCGAGATGTACGCCGTCGCGACGGACATGCTTTTTGGAACCGCCACGTACCTGCCGGTCAAAAGCGCCGTACTTGACCTCGACGCCGTGCGCGCCTCGACCTCGTTGCCGCTGGTGACGCCGCCGGTCGAGATTGACGGGCACAAATACGTCGACGGCGGCGTGGCCGATTCGGTTCCTATCGAGCATGTGCTCGAGGAGGCGGGCTTCGACCGTGCGGTTGTCATTGTCACGCAGGACCGCTCGTACGAGAAAAAGCCCTACGAGTTTTTGCCGGCCGCGCGTGCGCGTTATGCCGACTACCCCTATCTGCTCGAGGCTATCGAGACGCGCCACGACCGCTACAACATTCAGCGCATGCACCTGTGGAAGTATGAGCGCGAGGGCCGTGCGTTGGTCGTCGCTCCGCAAAAGCCGGTCGAGGTCGGCCATGTCGAGCACGATTCGGCAAAGCTTCTGGACCTGTATATCCAGGGCCGTCAGGAGGCAAAGCGCCTGCTCGCGGAAATCCAAGAGTTCGTTGAGCGCTAGCGACGGCGAACCCTCAAAAAATGACAACAGCTAAAGAGCTGGAAAATCACGGCTCGTGGATGACATGTGCAGAAACTCTGGTCGGAGCCAAAATACCTGTTGACTCGTACGGCGAGCGGGGTAATATGGACGGGTTACTTGCAGAGCCCCGTGAATCTCTGTAACAACACGTACTGTACATGGAGGAGTCTAAGTGATTTCGAAATCGACTCACTACGCCAAGCAGGGCGAGGTCCAGCGCAACTGGGTTCTCGTCGACGCCGATGGTGCTGTCCTGGGCCGTCTTGCCACCCAGATCGCAATGATCCTGCGCGGTAAGAACAAGCCCCAGTTCACGCCCAACAGCGACTGCGGCGACTTCGTTGTCGTCATCAACGCCGATAAGGTCCAGCTTACCGGTAACAAGGCCGACACGAAGACCTATTATCGCCACAGCGGCTACAACGGCGGCCTCAAGGCTGAGAGCTTCCGCCAGGCTATGGAGAAGCACCCGGAGAAGGTCATCGAGCGCGCCGTTCGCGGTATGCTGCCCAAGACCACCCTCGGCCGTGCCCAGATGACCAAGCTTAAGGTCTATGCTGGTGCCGAGCATCCGCATGCTGCCCAGAACCCCACGAAGATTGAGCTGGAGGCTTAAAGATGGCTGAGAACACCGTTGTCTACCAGGGTACCGGCCGTCGTAAGAACGCCGTCGCCCGCGTCCGTCTCGTCCCCGGCACCGGCAAGGTGACCATCAACAAGCGTGACGCCGAGCAGTATTTCGGCCGTCATCAGCTCGTTGAGAACGCCCTTGCTCCCTTCAAGGTGACCGACACCGCCGGTCAGTTCGACGTTATCGCTCTGTGCGATGGCGGCGGCATCTCCGGTCAGTCCGGCGCTCTGCGCCTGGGCATCGCTCGCGCTCTTCTGAATGCTGGCGATTACCGTGCTGACCTTAAGAAGGCCGGTTTCCTTACGCGCGATGCTCGCGTGGTCGAGCGCAAGAAGTACGGCCTCAAGAAGGCCCGCCGCGCTCCCCAGTTCTCCAAGCGCTAAGGTTTTATCTCCTTACGAGATACAATGTACAAGCGGGGCCTGCCGATTGCTCGGCGGGTCCCGCTTTTCTTTTTCGACTAGGGTGGGCGACTGCGTTTTGCCCACTTGGGAAGGAGCGATCCTATGCCCCAGAACATCTTCGGCACCGATGGCGTCCGTGGTGTCGCCAACGCCGACCTCTCGTGCGACCTCGCATTTCGCCTGGGCCGCGCGGCGACCAAGTTCCTTGGCCCGGATATCTGCATCGGCCGCGATACGCGTCTTTCGGGCACCATGCTCGAGAGTGCTCTGACCGCCGGCATTATGGCCGAGGGCGGCCGCCCGCACTGCTGCGGCGTTATCCCTACGCCGGCCGTGGCGTTGCTCACCGTTCAAAACGAGCTTGACGGCGGTATCGTCATCTCCGCTTCGCACAATCCGCCGGAGTTCAACGGCATCAAGTTCTTTAGCCGCAAGGGCATGAAGCTTCCCGATGCTGTCGAGGAAGAGATCAGCGCCTGGGTCATGTCCGAGGAGGCCATGGCTGCCGACACGCTGCCGACCGGCGCCGGTGTGGGTCACATCATCAAGATGAAGGACGCCCGCAAGGCCTATGTCGATCATGCCATCAGCACGCTCGACGGCCTTAAGCTCGACGGACTGGTTGTTGCCGTCGACTGTGGCCACGGTGCTTCCTGCCAGACTACGCCCGCCGCGCTGCAGCGCCTGGGTGCCACGGTCCATGCCATCAACACCGATTATTGCGGCACCGACATCAATGTCGAGTGCGGCTCCACTCACCTTGAGCCCCTGCGCGAGCTCGTGCTGCGCACCCATGCTGATATCGGCCTGGCCCACGACGGCGACGCCGACCGCGTGCTGTTCGTGGACAGCGAGGGCAATGAGATCGATGGTGACTACATCCTGGCTATCTGCGGTTCTGACCTTGCCGCTCGCGGCAAGCTCGCCAACTCCGAGATCGTCTCGACCGTCATGTGCAACCTGGGCTTCTCCATCGCTATGAAGGAACAAGGCTTCGAGATGGTCCAGACCGCCGTGGGCGACCGCTACGTTCTGGAGCGCATGCTCGCGGACGGCGCCGTCATCGGCG
This sequence comes from Collinsella sp., assembly GCA_018377855.1. Taxonomy (GTDB): domain Bacteria; phylum Actinomycetota; class Coriobacteriia; order Coriobacteriales; family Coriobacteriaceae; genus Collinsella. The sequence continues at coordinate 20,387 of JAGZYM010000001.1, forward strand.
GCGAACAGTCCGGCCACATCATCTTCCTGGAGCACAACACCACCGGTGACGGCCTGGTGACGGCTCTGCAGCTGCTGGCCGTGCTCAAGCGCACCGGTCGCACCCTCACCGATCTTGCCGGTATCATGAAGAAGTACCCGCAGGTACTCGTCAACGTGCATTCCGGCAACAAGGCTGGTCTGGACGATTGCCAGCCCATCTGGGATGCTGTCGCTGCTGCCGAGAAGGAGCTTGACGGCCGTGGCCGCATTCTGGTGCGCCCGAGCGGTACCGAGCCGCTGGTCCGCGTGATGGCCGAGGCCGAGACGCATGAGTTGACCCAGCGCGTTGTCGACGACATCGTCGAGGTTGTCAAGCGCGAACTTCCCTAATGGTCAAAAACCGTTGCCAAGTGGTAAACTGTTAAGGTTATTTTGATTGATCGGTATGTCCGAGGGGGAGCATGTTCACTAAAGTCCTAAGGTCTTTTGGTATGCGTGGTCGAGTCCTTACGCTGGATGCTCCCATCTCGGGCGACGTCATTCCGCTTTCCGAGGTAAACGACCAGACGTTTGCCACCGGCCTTTTGGGCCAGGGTGTGGCGATTCGGCCCACCGGAACGCGTGTGATTGCACCGGCTGATGCCAAGGTCGAGGCCATTTTTCCCACGGGACACGCTGTTGCGCTTAACACGGTCGATGGCTTGGACGTGCTCATCCACGTTGGTTTGGACACTGTTCAGCTCGAGGGCAAGCACTTTACCGTACATGCGCAAGTGGGTGACATCGTCCATAAGGGCGATGTACTCATTGAGTTCGATCGCGAGGCAATTGCTGCCGAGGGCTACGATGTGACGGTTCCCATCTTGGTATGCAACTCCGTTGAGTTCTCGAGTATCAAGGGTTCCGTTGGCGTGCATGTCGAAGAGATGGACCAGCTCATCGTTGCTCGCGAGCGCTAGCAAGTGCACGTGGCCATTAGCCTACAATTCAAACACGTTTACGGAGGGCGCCCTTGAAAGAGGACGCCCTCCGTGGCAAGATGGGAAACGTCCGAGGCTAAACAGCTTCGGGTCACCGTGGACGGGCAGGGGCCTCGACGCGGCTAGACACGAGACACATACATTACGCGACCTCGCCCTGGTGGCCGCACACGTTGGTTGCGGCCGACGCGGGCCGCGGGCAAGTGCTTGTAAGGGAGCCTTGCCTCTCTTGTACGAGAAAGGACGCGTAATGAAGATCATTAAAGCTAAAGACTACGAGGATATGAGCCGCAAGGCCGCTAATATCATCTCGGCCCAGGTTATCCTCAAACCCGACTGTGTGCTGGGTCTTGCCACCGGCTCCACCCCGATCGGTGCCTACAAGCAGCTCGCTGCTTGGTACGAGAAGGGCGACGTCGACTTTGCCGAGGTCAGCACCTACAACCTGGACGAGTATCGCGGCCTTTCGCACGACGATCCCCAGAGCTATCACTACTTCATGCGTGAGAACTTCTTCGATCACATCAACATCGACCTGAACAACACGCATGTGCCCGACGGTTCCAACCCCGACGCCGCCGCTGCCTGCTCTGAGTACGACAAGATTGTCGCCGACGCCGGTTACCCGGATCTGCAGCTGCTCGGCATTGGCAACAACGGCCACATCGGCTTCAACGAGCCCGATGACCACTTTTCCAAGGGTACGCACTGCGTCGACCTCACCGAGAGCACCATTCAGGCCAACAGCCGCCTGTTCGACAGCATCGACGATGTTCCCCGTCAGGCCTACACCATGGGCACTCAGACCATTATGTATGCCCGCATGATCCTGGTCGTCGCCAACGGCGAGGCCAAGGCTCAGGCCGTGCATGACATGTGCTATGGTCCGGTTACGCCCGAGTGCCCGGCTTCGATCCTGCAGCTGCACACCAACTGCGTTGTCGTTGCCGACGAGGCCGCCCTTTCGCTCTGCGAGTAGCGCGAATCCTGCACCTCGACATAGCCTTGATTAAGGCCTCCGCTTTGCGGGGGCCTTTTTGCTACCCCTTTCCGCCCACTTGACCAAAAACTTGCCGTAAGCTTGACGAACGCCAGATGTCCAACAGCTTGATTCATTCCATACCAGATTCTATGCAAAAATGCCACTAGAAGGTCGTAGACGGTAGCGGGTGCTAGGCGAGTTGAATGACATGGCTGAACCTTGTTCATCTGCGTTACACTGCCGCTTAGATGGGACAAGCTGACAAGCTCATTTACCTGCTTAAAGACCGATTAGTCGGGGGATTAATAACAATCGGTCCTCGCTGTACAAAAACTTGCCGCTTGCGTACCAAAAGACAACCTAAAACACAAGGTCGCTCTATACATAGCGCGGCTTGTATGGTCTTGCGGTTACAGTGTCCATACGGTCGAGTTGAGGAGCGGGCATGGTAAACGATTTGAGCGGTATAGACGACCTCGAGCTGATGCCGTTAGGCGGAGGCTATATGGTGCGACGCGAACGCTTGATGAATGAGCTTATCGCCAAGGGCCGAAAGGCCGGCATCGTGGTTCTTTATGCACCCGACGGGTTTGGGAAGACCTCGGTGCTGCTGCAGTACACCCATGAGGTTAAATGCGACCCGACGCGAGGCCCCGTGCGGATTATCGAGGCCGATCGCGCCATTGGGCGCGAGGTGTTTATGCAGCTCGAGGTGGTTACCGAAGAACTCAAAGACAAACCGCATTCCCTTATCGCGATTGATAATGTGCCAAACCTCGATCAGCACGATACCGAAGACCTCATCGACAGGATTCGCGGCCTGCGCGCTATGGGGGTAGGGGTCTTTATCTCCTGCCGTCCTTCAAATCGTCAGCTGATTCATGGGCTGGGCGATTCGGTTAAGATCAATGCGCAGATGCTCAAGGTGCATGCCTATGAGTATTCGGCGTGGGCATCGGCGTTTTCGATCAGCACATCGCTCGACTTTTATCAGCTCACGCAGGGCGTGCCCGAGCTCGTTTCGGCATTGCAGACGGGTCTGTATGGCCAAGGCGACGTAGCCGGTCTGCTCGAAAACGAGATTGTCAACGTATATGGCGCGGCACTTGTCGATCTGGCTTCGCTCGACAATAATGCGCTGTTTTGCGTGGCATGTCTCATGGTTTTGATGGGCGAGGGCAATATCTCAGAACTCGAGGCCTGCGGGGTGAGGCTGTCGATGGTCGACCAGTCCTACTTTGTACGCGACTACCCGATCTTTGGCTTGGATCCCGCCGAGCGGAGTTTTACGTGTCTGGGCACGGAGGATAACGGACGCTTGCGCTTGCGTAAGTTGGTGGCCGAGGTTCGCCCCGAACTTGTTCCGAGGGCGGCCCGGATTTTGCTTAAGGCGGGCCGATGCGATGCGGCGATGGGCCTGGCGGACGCCTTTTTGGACCGTGAGGCGGTCCTTGAACTTGCTGGGCAGTATGGGGTCGATCTGGCTCTGACGGGGCACGGGGCCGATATCTGCCGAGCAGCGCTGGGCACGATCGATGCCGACGATCCGGCTCCAGAGCCAACGCCTGCCGAGGCGCTCGGCGTATATCTGGCAGCGGTCAGCGTGTCCAATACAAAGCTCGCTCGCTATATGGCATCGGTTATCGAGCGCGGGGGCGAACGGGCGGCCTGCGAAATAGACCCTGTTTCATGGAGGGTGGCCCAGACACTGACGGCTGTTTGCTATGGGGACAACGGGCTTGGGCTTCCTACGAACCTGGCCGTGCCAGAAATCGAGACATCCCATACCGCACTCGATATGTTGTCTGCGCATATCGAGATCAAGCGATGCCTGACCGAACGGGGAGATGACGGCGGCGTTCTACAGCAGCTCAAAACGAGCAGGGCCTACGATTGCGAGCTCGACATCGTGGGGATTGTTATACGGGCCGATAGCATGCTGGTGGAGCTCTTTGACGGGTCGTTTGCGGGAACCGACGAGCGCGACGACGAGATGACGGTGGTGCGGGAGGCGCTCGACGTACGTGGGCTTAAGGCGATGGCTATCTGGGTGCGCATGGTGTTGGCGGCACGGCGGCTCCTTTCCGGCTTGCCGGTAACCGACGACGCGGCGTTCAACGAGCTCGATCGTTTTGCCGTGCGCATGCGTGACAACCAGATTCAGCTGTTTGGCCTGTTGCTAGAAGGCTGGCAGTCGCTGGCAGAGGGACGGCCGGTTAATGCGAAGTTCCGTGCGGTCCAAGTGCTCAAACTTGCCGAGGAGTCGATTGCGTACATGCGCGATAACGCATTGCTGCTGGAGCGCGTGGCATATCTGCGTAACACCTCGATGGTTTCGGTGCGCGAGGAAGCGGAGCTACTCGATATAAGCCAGACGCAGGTTGGTGGCGCAGAAGCCTGGATGGTGGCGCTGCATTTGGCTTGCGCGGGGCGAGATAGCGATCTTGCGGCCTGGATGTCCATGAATCGTGCGGGGATTCTAGAGCCATCGTATCGGCTCTTTGCGCGCCTTGCCATGCATTGTCTGGGCGAGCCGGCGGGCAGGATACGCAAGAAGCTTCCCGTGCGCGAGCTGTCGCGGTACTCGCTGCGCGACGATTTGGAAGGGGAGGGCGAGCGCCTGTTCCAGGCCGGCGAGGTTGAAGCCGTTGATACCATCGACCATATCGAGATTCGCATGTTTGGTGCGTTTCGCGCCGAGCGCGACGGGTTTCCCATCACGGACAAAATGTGGCGCCGCAAGAAGGCGGCGACACTTGCCGAGCGGCTTGCGCTGGGCATGGATGCGCTCGTCGATCGTGAGACGCTGGCCATGGAGCTGTGGCCCCATGCCGAGTTCAATAGCGCCCGCAACAACCTGTACTCGACGATATCGCGCTTGCGGTCGGCTTTGGGGCCGACGCCGGATGGCAAGTCGTGTGTGCTCATCCAAAATGAATGCATTGGGCTCAACGGCGACTACGTCAAGACCGATGTACGGCTGTTTGACCAGATAAGCCGCGAGGTTTTGGGAAATCGCGCGGGTGCGCGCGGGCCCCATTTAGTTGAGCTGTGCCTTAAGATTGAGCAACTTTATGCTGGACCGCTGTATGTTCCCAATGGCTGTAATCCCACCTACTTTTTGCGTATGCGACGCATTATGCAGTCAAAGTACATCGATTGCATGATTAAGGGAGCAAATGCCGCTCTAGAAGAAAACGATCTGCAGTCGGCGATCTGGCTGGCGGAGTCGGGGCTTCGGCAGGAAACGGCGCGCGAGGATATGGTGCGCTGTGCCATGCGCGTCTACAGTGCGGCGGGGCGGCGGCGCGATATCGTCGAGCTGTACAGCGGGCATATGCACCATCTGAGGGAGCAGGTCAATGGCGTGCCCGAGCCCGAGACGCGGCGCCTATACGAGCGCTTGGTGGAGGGGCGGCTCAATCGCGTGCTGGTCGAGCGATAAAAAACGGGCGCCCGAAGTACTTGGGCACCCGTAAGCTTGCTATGTGTTGGCTCGCCGGATCATTGGCTCTTAGACGAGCCTGATCTTCTCGATGTCCTTGCGCGAGGACTCGCGATACAGCGAGAACTTGCGGCCGATGACCTGGACGACCTCGGCGTGGCAACGCTCAGCGAGCTCTTCGGCGGCCTCGCGGGCGGAAAGACTGGAGCCATCGAGCACGGAGCACTTAACGAGCTCGTGCTTCTCCAGGTAGGCGACCGTCTGCTCGACGGTGCCCTCGTTGACATCGGACTTGCCGATGATGATGGCGGGGTTGAGGTGATGGGCCATGCTGCGAAGCTGCTTGACCTGGGCTCCTGTCAGTGCCATGGGTTCTCGCTTTCTATGTATGGGGCGCCCCGCGACGGGGCCTTAATCTACGTGAGCTGTCCCACGATAGCGCAGGAACGGCGCGGTGTGGAGCGCGTTTGCCCAGTTCAAAAAGAATGCGGATGCCGAGTGAGTGGGCGGTGCGGGCTGCGAACAGGCTATGAGCGGGGCGCAGAGACCGGCTCCCATGCAATAAACGCCCAACGAACCTTACGAACATGATCGAGCATATAGCGCCCCTGCGGCACGCCCTTGGAGCCCGGCTCGCCGGCATGGGGGTTCTCGATCATGTGTTGGGCGATGTAGTCGCGCAGACGGTCGACCTTATCTTCGTTGCCATGCTCGAGCATACGGGAAAAATCTGCTACGCCCGCCTCAAGGCTATCGAAGGTGTCGCGACGAGGCGATTCAAAGTACGTAACCTGCGGCAGGGCACCCATCTGAATGAGGATATTAAAAGCATACACAAAGCCATTACTGCAGGTAACCGAGGCACCGATAGCGTTCATCAAGTGCAGATCATAGCGCGGGCTGGAGTTAGCGACCATCGTGACAGCGCAACGCCGACGAGCCGTTCGATCAAGCTTGGCAAGCGCATCTTTTAGATTGGTCGTCGTAACCGACCGACTGGCAAAGGCAACATCCACCGCTTTCGCGACCGGTCCAACCAGATCCCAATCGTCATCCCAAGCAAGCTCAAGCGGCGTTATGCGCCCCTCGAGCCCGTAGTACTCAATGCCGGCATCAAGTGTGCCCAGCATGGCGGGGGAGAAATCAGCCGCAATTACAGGATGCCCAGCCTGAACAAGCGGAATAGCAATCGACCCAGCCCCACACCCCATATCAAGCACCGACTCGCCGGGCTCAAGCGCCAACAGCTTTATAAAATCCCGAGCATAAGGGGCAGTCTCCAACGGCCGAAAATGCCGAGCCCGCTTATCCCATTCAAAAGAATCATCAGCCCGATGCCGAGCGGCCTGCATCTGCATCCACTCCTGGTTCCAATCTGTGGAAAGCAGCTCAGAACGATTCTCCCCATCAACCACGGGCCAACCTCCTAGCAACAAAAAAGCGGCCCCTCCCAAAAGAAGAGCCGCAACAAGCATATATCAGAAAAAGAACCGTTCCAACGCCAAACCGCCGCACCAGCCAAGTGGTGCAGGAGCGAAGCGACTGCAACCGGGATAGAACCCAACTGAGGTCCCGGCGGCGGGGCTCCTCGCCCGAACCCCTCAGCTAGTTCTTCAGCGAGTTCAGCGGCGCCGGGAAGCGTCCACCGCGGTGGGCAAGCACGGTGCCGGCGTTGGGGTTCACCGGCATGATGGGCGCACGGCCGAACAGGCCGCCGTACTCGACGCAGTCGCCCACGCCCTTGCCGATGGCGGGGATCACGCGGACGGCCGTGGTCTTGTTGTTGATGACGCCGATGGCCATCTCGTCGGCGATGATGCCGGCGATGGTCTCGACCGGAGTGTCGCCGGGGATGGCGATCATGTCCAGGCCAACGGAGCACACGCAGGTCATGGCCTCGAGCTTCTCGAGCGAAAGCGCACCGGCCTCGACGGCGGCGATCATGCCGGCATCCTCGGACACGGGGATAAAGGCGCCGGAGAGACCGCCCACGCTGGAGCTGGCCATGACGCCGCCCTTCTTGACGGCATCGTTGAGCATGGCGAGCGCGCAGGTCGTGCCGGGGCCACCGCAGGTGCCCACGCCGATGATCTCGAGGATACGGGCAACGGAGTCGCCGATGGCAGGCGTGGGAGCCAGCGACAGGTCGACAATGCCCTTCTCGACACCCAGACGATGGGCGGCCTCGCGGCTCATGAGCTCGCCGGCGCGGGTGATCTTAAAGGCGGTCTGCTTGATTTTCTCGGCAACCTCCATCATCGAGGCGGAGTCGGGGAGCGTCTCCAAGGCAGCAGCCATAACGCCGGGGCCCGAGACGCCAACGTTGATGACGGCGTCGGCCTCGCCACCGCCGTGGACGGCGCCCGCCATAAACGGGGAGTCCTCGACCATGTTGGCAAAGCAGACAAACTTGGAGGCGCCGACGGAGTCCTGGTCGGCCGTGAGTTTAGCGGCATCGATGATGGTCTGGGCGGCCATAAGCACGGCGTCCATGTTGATACCGGCGCGCAGGCTGGCGACGTTGACGCTGGAGCAGACGCGGCTCGTGGTGGCGAGCGCCTGGGGGATGGACTGGATGACGCGACGGTCGGCGTCGCCGATGCCCTTCTGGACGAGCGCGGAGAAGCCGCCCAGGTAGTCGATGCCGAGCGTCTCGGCCGCGCGGTCGAGGGCATGCGCGATGGGGGTGAGGTCCTCATCCTTGCAGCACGCGGCAATCTGCGCCACCGGGGTGACGGAAACGCGCTTGTTGACGATGGGGATACCGTACTCGCGCTCGAGGTTCTCGGCGGTCTCGACCAGATGCTCAGCCGTGTGCGTCACGTGGTCGTAGATCTTCGTGCACATGCGGTCGAGGTTCTCGTCGCCGCAACCCATGAGCGAAACACCCATGGTGATGGTCCTGATGTCGAGGTTCTGCTCCTCAACCATGCCGCGGGTTTCCGCGATTTCTGCGGGCGTGATCGCCATCCTTGCGCTCCTATCTGCCAAAACGAGCATAGTCTTATCTATTTTAACGTGCCGCACGTGCCAAGTGGCGCATGCGGCACGTTTTGGTGCTCGGTTGTTTCCGTTGTGTTACTGCCCAAAGACCTCTTCGGCGATACGAGCGCTTTCGGCGGCGTCCTTGGCGTAGTAGTCCGCGCCGATCTGCTTGGCGTATTCGGGGGTGAGTACGGCGCCGCCTACGATGATCTTGACGCCCGGCACCTCGGCATGGAGCAGCTTGATGGTCTCCTCCATGGCGACGACCGTGGTAGTCATAAGCGCCGAGAGGCCGACGAGCTTAATGTCACGCTCCTGCACGGTCTTGAGCACCTCTTGCGGGTCGACGTCGCGGCCTAGGTCAAAGACGGTGTAGCCGTAGTTATCGAGCAGCATTTTGACGATGTTCTTGCCAATATCGTGGATGTCGCCCTTGACGGTGGCCACGCAGATTTTGCCCTTGTCGGCAATCTCGCCGGCGGGCATCAGGCGCTTGATGGTGTCGAAGCCCACGCGCGCGGCCTCGGCCGAGGCCATGAGCTGCGGTAGGAAGAATTTGCCCTGGTCAAAGAGGACGCCAACTTCGTCGAGGGCGGGGATAAAGTGATTGTTGATGAGGTCCATGGCGTCGTGGTCGGCCAGCAGGCGCTCGGTCTCGGCAGCGATCTCGCCTTTGCGGCCCGAGACGACCATGCGTCGAATCGGGTCGTCGTTGCCGTCGGTGCCGGGGGCGCTTGCAGCAGGCGCGGCATCACTCGATGTGGCCTGAGCTGCTGCCGGGTTTGCGGCGATCTTATACGGATCGGTCCAGCCGGCGTAGCGCTCGATGTATCCGGTCGAGCCCTCGTCCTCAACGCTCAGGACGCGATAGCTGTAGACGGTGTCCATAAAGCGCTTGGAACCCGGGTTCATGATGGGGGCGTCCAGGCCCGCGCCAAAGGCGGCGGCCAAAAAGACCGAACCCAGCAGCGGGCGGGCAGGCAGGCCAAAGCTGATGTTCGACACGCCGAGCGCGCATTTGACGCCCAGGCGCTCCTTGCACAGGGACATGGCGCGCAGGATCTGCTCGGCCTGGCGCTGGTTGGTCGAGGCGGTCATGACCAGGCAGTCGATGAGGATGCGGTCCGGTCCGATGCCGTAACGGGCAGCCTCGGCCACGATGTGCTCGGCGATGGCGAAGCGAGCCTCGGCGGTATCGGGGATGCCGCCTTCGTCGAGCGTAAGGCCGACAACGTTGGTGCCGTAGTGGGCGACCAGCGGAAAGATCTCATCCATGATCTGCTGCTTGCCATTGACCGAGTTGATGATGGGCTTGCCGGCGTAGCGGCGCACGGCGGCCTCGACAGCGGCGGGATCGGTGGAGTCGATCTGCAGCGGCAGCAGCGTGGAGCCCTGGAGCTGCTCGGTGGCCTGTTGGATGATCTTGACCTCGTCGATCTCGGGCAGGCCGACGTTGACGTCCAGGATGTCGGCGCCCTGTTCCTGCTGGCTGATGCCCTGGCTCACGACGTAGTCCAGGTCGCCGTCGCGCAGGGCCTGCTGCAGGCGCTTTTTGCCGGTGGGGTTGATGCGCTCGCCGATGACGGCGATCTTGTGGCCGTCGCAGGGGAGGTCCACCACGGTCTGGGCGCTTGTGACCGACATGCTGGGCTTGCGGTGGCGCGAACTGGGCGTGTGGTTATCGATAAGCGTGCGCAGCGCTGCCATGTGCGCCGGCGTGGTGCCGCAGCAGCCGCCCACGACGCTCACGCCGTCGGCGATCATGCCGGCGACGGCCTTGGCGTATTCGGGGGCTTGGATATCAAAGACGGTGTTGCCGTCGTCGTCCACATGGGGGAGTCCCGCATTGGCCTGCACCATAACGGGTTTGTCGGTAACGGTGAGCATGCGTGCGGCGAGTCCTCGGAGCTCGGCCGGTCCTTGGCTGCAGTTGATGCCCAAAACGTCGGCGCCGATGGCATCGAGCGTGATGGCGGCAGCCTCGGGACTCGTGCCCAGGAAGGTGCGACCGTCTTCCTCAAAGGTCATGGTGGCAAAGACGGGCAGGTCGGAGTTCTCGCGGCAGGCGAGGACGGCCGCCTTGATCTCGGCCAGGTCGGTCATGGTCTCGATAATAAAGAGGTCCACACCCGCGGCGACGCCGGCGCGCACTTCCTCGGCAAAGAGGTCGTAGGCCTCGTCGAAGCTCAGAGTACCCAGGGGGCGAAGCAGCGCGCCGATGGGGCCGATATCGCCGGCGACGTAGCGGGCGCCGGCCTCGCGGGCGCAGGTGACGGCCGCGGCAAAGACGTCTGCCACGGTGGCAGCACCGTCGAGCTTGTGGGCGTTGGCGCCAAAGGTGTTGGCGGTGATCACGTCACAGCCAGCCTCGACATATTGACGTTGGATATCGGTGATAACCTGGGGCTCCTCAAAGTTGAGCAGCTCGGGCAGGGCGCCGGCCTTCATGCCGGCCGCTTGCAACATGGTGCCCATGCCGCCGTCGAACAGCAGGTGTCCCGTGCCCTCGATGGCCGCACGCAAGCGATCGTCCTTAATGCGCAGATCGCCGATCGTGCGCGTCTTGTACGTGGCACCGTTGCGACGTGCGGCATCAACGGGTGCCGCCAATGCAGTGCCGTCAGAATCATGAGTGATAAGCGGAGTAAACATTGAGGGCTCCTAATGGCTGGAATAGCAGGTGGTGTGGGCGGCGCGGAAGCGGCAGTGCTCGCGCATGCGGCAGATATTGCAGGTGGGGCGGCTCTGGGCGTCGTGGACTTCGCCGTCGAATAGGCCGATCACCGCGGTCACGCTTTTGGTGGGCATGAGCAGGCTGGTGGGTGTGACGGTAAGCCCGATGAGCCGCGTGGCGTTGAGCGCATTGACGATCGAGCGCTGGGCCGAGAGCGGGCAGTCGCCGTAGCCGGGACTAAAGCGCCAGTTGCCGGCGAGCTCGTGTGCGGCGGCGTCCGTCTTGACCTGCTGGTCCATTTGCTCAACGGCGGCTTCTACGTAAGCGGAGCACGCGGCGTCGAGCACGGCGCCCTCCAGGGGATGTTGGGCTCCCGTGGTGCGCAGGCGACGCTCGGCGTCCATGCCGAGGGTACATGCCATGAGCGCGGCAAAGCGGGCATCTTTGAGATGTCGATAGATATCGCGACCTCGCAGCTCAACGTTGGTGCCGACCAAGCGAATGCAAGGCTCACTTTGTTCGTCCACGCCCGTGGCATCGACGGCAAACACGCGGCGCACGCCACGGGGCTCAATGTCCAGTTCCAGACGTTCAACGACAAGCTCAATACGTCGTGACAGTTCGGGCTCAATCTGCTGGCCGCCGTAACCCAGATACCGCAGCATCTCGGCACGGTCGACACGGGGATGGTGCGCGGCATCGACACGGTAAAGCGCCGGCGACGCAAGGTCGGCCGGCACTTCGACAGCGGTTGTATCGATGTGCGGTTTTTCCATTACCCCAGGCGCTCCATAATGGTCGCGGCGATCGCAGGACGGTTCATAGTGTACAGGTGCAGGCCGTCGGCGCCGTGCTCCTTGAGGTCGCAAAGTTGGCGGGCGGCATAATCTACACCGGCTGCCTGCAGGCTCTCGGGGTCGTTCTCGTACTTGGCGAGAATCTTGATGACGGGGGAGGGCAGCGACGCGCCGCACATAAAGACCATGCGGCTGATCTGGGACTTGCCCATAAACGGCATGATGCCCGCGGTAATGGGCACGGTGATGCCGACCTTGTCGGCAAGCTCGCGGAAGCGGTAGAAGCACTCGTTATCAAAGAAGAGCTGCGTCACAAAGAAGCTTGCGCCGGCGTCCTGTTTTTGCTTGAGGTGTTCGACCGAGAGGTTGAGATCCTCACAGGCAATGTGGCCCTCGGGGTAGGCTGCGGCGCCCACGCAAAAGCCGGCGTCGACGAGCTCGGGGATGAGGTCGCGGGCGTAGGCGTAGTCGGAGGCGGGCTTGTCGTCCTCGGTCGCGCCGGCAGGGAGATCGCCACGCAGGGCCAGAATGTTTTCAACGCCGGCGGTGCGATACTCGTCGATCTTGGCGGCGATGTCGGCGTGGGTGCGGCCCACGCAGGTGAGGTGTGCCACCGAGGGCGTGTCGAATTCGCTCGAAATCATATGCGCGATGGGGGCGGTGGTGGCACCGTTGCCCGAGCCGCCGGCCGAGCAGGTGACCGAGACAAAGCTCGGCGAAAGCTTGCACAGATTGCCTGCCACTTCGCGAGCCGTGTCGAGGGTGAGCTCGCCCTTGGGCGGGAACATCTCAAACGAAACGGGCGCGGTGCCCTGGGATGCTGCCTGCTTAAAAACCTCGTCGACGCGCATATCGTGCTCCTCTAGATACGTAATAGTGTGATGTGTTGTAAGGATTCTACAGCACCACTGTGTCACGGTGGAGTTTCACTCGTTATTCGGGGATACCAATCAAAGATGCCTTGCTATCGGCTTTCTCTATAACAGAGCGGCTAATCTAGGCACGGACTATAAAGACTGGTATCTGATGCAAAATACCAGTTAATAGAGCTCCATCCCAAATTGACTACCCTTAAACCATGGGGAGAGGTCTGCAATTTATGCAGTTGATTGGCTGTTGAGGGTGGCAACGCCGCCCCGATAGGGTAACCTCATTGATTGGTTTCGCGACAGCAACATAACGGTAATGTCGCGGAAACACGGCGAGTCTAAGCTATGACTCGTTCGTTAGTAATCAACACCGCTTCTCACGCGGTGCCGATACGAAGGGAGTTCCGTATGGCCGAACTTACTGACCGCTTCGGGACCATGGTGTTCTCTGAGGAAGTCATGAAGGACTACCTCCCCAAGGACATTTGGAAGCGCCTTGCTGCAACCCTCGAGGGCGGTGAGCCGCTCGACCTGGATGTGGCCAACGCCGTTGCCCATGCCATGAAGGTCTGGGCCATCTCCAAGGGTGCGACGCACTATGCGCACTGGTTCCAGCCGCTTTCGGGCATTACTTCCGAGAAGCACGACAGCTTCCTGGAGCCCAACCACGACGGCACCGCCATTACCAAGTTTACGGGCAAGAACCTCATCCAGGGCGAGCCCGATGCCTCCAGCTTCCCCAACGGCGGCCTGCGCGCCACCTTCGAGGCCCGTGGCTACACCGCTTGGGATCCCACTAGCCCCGCCTTTATCAAGGACGACGTCCTGTGCATCCCCACGGCTTTCTGCTCCTACACGGGCGAGGCCCTGGACAAGAAGACCCCGCTGCTGCGCTCCATGACCGCGCTCTCGCGTGAGTCTAAGCGCGTTTTGGCGCTGTTTGGCAAGACCCCCAAGAAGGTCGTTCCTTCCGTGGGCGACGAGCAGGAGTACTTCCTGATCAAGAAGGACGCCTACCGCAAGCGCAAGGACCTGGTCATTACCGGCCGCACCCTCTTTGGCGCCGCTCCCTGCAAGGGCCAGGAGCTCGAGGAGCACTACTTTGGCGCTATCCGCCCCACCGTCTCGGCCTATATGAAGGACCTGGACGATGAGCTGTGGGCGCTTGGCATTCCCGCCAAGACCAAGCACAACGAGGTCGCTCCCTGCCAGCATGAGCTCGCCCCTGTCTATGGCGAGGTCAACGAGGCCATCGACCAGAATCTGGTCATGATGGAGAAGATGAAGCTCATCGCCTCCCGCCACGACTTGGTCTGCCTACTGCACGAGAAGCCCTTCGAGGGCATTAACGGTTCGGGCAAGCACAACAACTGGTCGCTTGGCACCGAGTCCGAGAATCTGCTCGATCCGGGCGACACCCCGCTCGACAACCTGCAGTTCATCGTCTTCCTCACCGCGGTGATTGAGGCCGTCGATAACTATCAGGAGCTCCTGCGTGCCTCCGTTGCCTCGGCCGGCAACGATCATCGTCTGGGCGCCAACGAGGCTCCTCCGGCGATTATGTCCATCTTCCTGGGCGACCAGCTTACCGAGGTTGTCGAGAAGATCATCGATGGCAAGGCTTCCGTCCATGCCACGCGCGGCGTGCTCGACCTGGGCGCCGATACCCTGCCCAAGCTGATGCAGGACAACACCGACCGCAACCGCACCTCCCCGTTCGCCTTTACCGGCAACAAGTTCGAGTTCCGTGCCTGCGGCTCCGAGCAGAACGTCTCCGACTCCAATCTGGTGCTCGATGCTGCCGTGGCCAAGTCGCTCAAGTCCTTCGCCGACGCACTCGAGGGTACGCCCGAGGATAAGTTCCAGGACGCCGCGCTCGAGTACTGCAAGAAGGTCCTGACTGACCACCAGCGCATCCTGTTCTCCGGCGACGGCTACTCCGACGAGTGGCCCGTTGAGGCCGAGAAGCGCGGCCTTGCCAACAACAAGACCACGGCCGATGCCCTGCCCGCCTTTGTTTCCGATAAGGCTATCGCGCTCTTTGAGGAGACGGGCGTCCTGACCAAGGCCGAGGCTCAGTGCCGCTACGACTGCAAGCTCGAGAAGTACAACAAGCTCATGAACATCGAGGCTACCACGATGGTTCGCGAGGCGCGTCGTACCTATCGCCCGGTCATTACCGCCTATGCCACCAAGGTCGCTAAGGGCCTTGAGACTATCCGCGCCGCCGGCGCCGAGGCCGCCATGCAGTGTGAGCAGAATACGCTCAACAAGCTTTGCAACGGCATCACCACCATCAACGACTCCATCAAGGCGCTCGACGCCGTGCATCAGAAGGCCGAGGGCCTCGATGGTCAGGAGCAGGCCAACGTCTACGCGCACGAGGTCGTTCCCGCTATGGATGCGCTGCGTGCTGCCGTGGATGCCATGGAGGAGATCGTGGCCGCCGACTACTGGCCGGTCCCGACCTACGACGACATCCTGTTCTACGTGTAGAGCGCAACTGACATATCGTCACGGTATTGAGCCGGGGTCCGCATCATGCGGGCCCCGGCTTTTGTTTGCGAAGGACGCTTTGAAGCCCGTTTTGCCGCCGATTCGCCTAGGTATAAAGGGTTGTGGGCAAAAAACGTCAAATATGAGTACTGTCACAAGTCCTGTAGCATTATTTATTTGCAAAATATGCAGTGTTACGCAACATATGTCCAAGTACTTAGCCGATAAACGTCTGCAATTCTTCCGCCGTAGGACACCTGACGTCTAAATCGATTTCTGAAGGCATGAAATCGCTGTTACTAAATCGGTAACAGTACTCATATTTGCCATTTTTTGCCCATGGTCCATCGGAAGATGCCGGGATCCGCACCCTGCCGGGTCCGAATCCCGGCATATCGGTAGCAAAAAGCCCGCTACCGAATTGGTAACGGGCTTCACATTTCAAATGGTGCCCCCAGCGGGATGTCCGCGTGCGGCTGGCGCCGCCCGCTTTCGCTGCGTCGCTCCGCTCCTTGCGTGCTGCGCTGGAAAACGCTTGCGCGTTTCCTCAGCTCCGCACCCTGTCGGGTTCGAATCCCGGCGTTGGGGAAGAAAAAAGCCCGTCACCGAATTGGTAACGGGCTTCAGATTTCAAATGGTGCCCCCAGCGGGATTCGAACCCGCGATATCCACCTTGAAAGGGTGGCGTCCTTGGCCGCTAGACGATGGGGACAGCGGGAAAGAGTATAGCAGACTTTTTTAGCCGTTCACATATCGTTGGCAAACTGAAAAACCACCACATAGGAGCTGGCTCTCTATCCCGATCATCAAACATCTCAACCTGTAACATCTGGGCTGATAAATCGGCTCTATGTGTTACAGATCGAGACAAAAGGCAGGCGTCGGGACGAACATCTCATTCTGTAACAGTAAGACGACTTTTAACGGTCTAGATGTTACAGATTGAGACAAACCGCTGGGACGGGTCAAAACCACCACAAAGGTGCCTGTCCCCTTTGTGGTGGTTGGGGCGTTAGGGGAGGAGCTTCATGGCGGCGTCGTGGGCGGCGTGCTCGTAGGTGTCGTCGAGGGTTTTGAGCGGCAGCAGGGCCGTGGCCTGCGCATCGCCGCGGCGCTCGAGGGCGTGCGCGATCAGCCAGTCGGCGAGTTCGGGGTTCTTGGGCAGTGCCGGTCCGTGCAGGTACGTGCCGATGACGCCCTTGTAGATGAGACCCTCAAAGCCATCGTCGCCGTTGTTGCCGGTGCCCGTGACGACGGACGTTCCGAGCGGCGTGGCCTCGGCGTCCAAAAGCGTGCGGCCACCGTGGTTCTCGAATCCCACAAAGGGCTCAGGTGCCAGATCGGTTTTGACGGCTACGTTGCCGATCAGGCGGTCGGAGCCGCGTACGGTTTCGGCGGCAATGACGCCCAGGCCCTCAATGCGATCGTCGCCCATGTAGTACGAACGGCCGAGCAGCTGATAGCTGCCACAGATGGCAAGCAGTGTGCCGCCGTCCTCAACATAGGCCGCGACCTTGTCTTTTTGGGCGAGCAGCTCGTGTGCCACGGCTAGCTGGTCGCGGTCGGAGCCGCCACCCATCATGACGATATCGGCATCGGTGAGATCGAGTGACTCGCCCATACGGACCTCGTCCACGCGCACGGGAATGCCACGCCAGGCGCAGCGGCGCTCGAGGGCGATGACGTTGCCGCCGTCGCCGTAGAGGTTAAGGGCATCGGGATACAGGTAGACGATGCGCAGCGGGCGCGAAAGCTCGACTGGCGCGATGCTGACAGGAAGAGCGCTGCCGTCGGCACGGGCTACGGCGCGCCCGGCAACAGCGTCGGCGGTGGCGCCTTTCAGCCCGTCGAGCTCCTTGACCAGCGGCGGGAAGGCCGTGTAGTTGGCGACGGCGTAGAAGGTGTCATCGGCGGCCTCGTCTGCCACGGCGCCAATTGCCTGCGCGACGTCCGAGATAATCGCGGCATCGATGCCGGCGTACTTGAGGCGCACCTGCATGTCGTGCGCGCGCGTGCCTCCGGCAAAGGCGACAAGACCCGGCGTGTCGGCGATGCGCTCAAAGTCGACGTCGTAGATCCACGATACATCGTGGCCGTCGGCATCGTTATCGTTGAGGAAGAAAGCGCAGAGTCTGCCGCCTGCCGTCTTGATGGACTGGATTTGTCGATCGAAGCCTACGGGATTCTTAGCCAGGTTGGCCTCGACGGTGCGGCCGGCGATATCCCAGCGGCCCATGCGTCCGCCGGCGGGGACGTAGGCATCGAGCGTGGGCTGCAGGTGCGCCGTATCCACGCCTAACTCATGTGCGGCAAAGAATGCAGCGGCAACGTTGTAGACCATGTACAGGCCGTTGTAACGCGTGACGATGTGTGCGGCTGGCGCGCTGGAATCAGATCCAAACACCAGGTCAAAACCATAGCCGTCGCAGCCGAGCTCCACGCCCGTCACGCGACGGACAAGCGCAGGGCGGGCCCAGCCGCACGAGGGGCAATGGTAGGCGCCGAGCTGGCCGTATTGCACGTAGTCATACTCCAGCGGCGCGTTGCACTGTGAGCAAAAACGTGAGTCGCTAATACGGTCGGACTCGGTGTTGGTGGCGCCGTCGATGCCAAAGGCAATACTCGCGTTGGGAGCGCGCGCGGCAATCGAGGCGCACAGCGGGTCGTCGGCGTTGTAGATAAGCGTTGTTGTCGGCGAGAGCTCCAACGCATGGGCGATGACCTCCTGGGTGTGATCGATCTCGCCGTAGCGGTCTAGCTGGTCGCGGAACAGGTTGAGCAGCACGAAGTACGTCGGCTTGAGCTTGGGCAGGACGCGTACGGTGTAAAGCTCATCGCACTCAAAAACGCCCACGCGCTTGCCGCCACCGGCTCGCTTGAGGCCGCTGCGCGCTTCGAGCAGTGCGCCCACCACGCCCGGCTCCATGTTGTTGCCGGCGCGGTTGCATACCACGGTGGCGCCGCTGGCGGCAACGGCGTCGGCGATGAGGTTGGAGGTGGTGGTCTTGCCATTAGTACCCGTAATCACCACGCTGCGGTCGACAAGGCCAGCGAGGTCGCTCAGCAACTCGGGATCGATCTTCATGGCGATGCGGCCGGGGAGTACGCCGCCCTGGCGTTTGAGGACAGAGCGCAGTCCCCAGCGAGCGATATCGCTCGAGGTACAGGCGAGAGATGAGCGGAGGTTCATGAAACCGTTCCTAACGTAAACGACATGGTCGGGTCGAGTGCGTCACTAAAAACCGTAGCGGCGCGCAAATTCCTGGGCAAGCTGTGACACGTCTTCACAGGCATTGGCCCAGGGGGCAAAGTCGGGAGTGTCCGAGATAATACCGTCCGCTTCCCAAACGGCCTGGTGCGAAAGATCCCAGGGATCGCGCGGCTCGGGCCGGCAGGGAAGGTACGGCGTCTGGTACATGGGGTTCAGCAAGAAGAACGCGCCGCCCTCGCAACGGTTGGCAAACTCACGCAGCGCGCGTGTCGCCGGACGCATCTTGTTCGTTTTGAACAATAGGATTGTGCGGGCGAGCAGATACCAAGGAGAGTTCTCGAGCGCGTCAGCCCCGATCTCTTCCTCGAGTTGGTGGGCTAGGGCAAAAAAGCCGTCCTCGTCTTCCAGACGAGCGAGGGCGAGCAACACGGTGCCTGCGGCTCGGGTGGGATAGCCTTCTGCTTTAAGGACGCGGCGGGCGTAGTTGGCGGCAGCACGGTAGCGAGCGCTCGCCATACATAGCTGCGAGATGGCCTCGAGTGTATGAAGCCACCCGATAAGAGCCGGCTCGCTCACGGTAAGGTCTGCTGCAGTGACACCGTCGGCCAAAACATTATTGGCCCAGTAGTGCGGGGCTTCTATGTCGAACCCGGGCACGCTTTGCTGCAGGTAATCGGCCGTGGTCGCCTCGAGCTTCATCAGGTCACCCAGGCAGGCGTCAACGGGCGTGTCGGCCAGGATGATGGCGAGCAGCTGCGCGTCGACGGCCAGTGCATCGACGCGGACAATTTTGAGCAGCTCATCGCGCATGTCGTCGAACAGGCGATTACGCGTCTGTTCGAACTCCTCGTCACTGCCCATGTCCTCGATGCGATGGAGCTCGTCGAGCAGGTGGCGATGAACACCGGCATAGGACAGCAGTGCCTGGGCATGCTCGGTCTGCGCATACTTATGAGGGTTGACGCTCACGTCGTTATGGACAAGCTCGCGTGCTGCATCGGTGAGTTCGGGGTGCGACGCCAGATAGGTGCGCTCCAGGTAGGCGGGGATGTAGACGCTCGGATCCATTAGAGGTCTCCTCCCTTAAACGGCAAACCCTGCTCGGCCGCCCGCAGTATGCGCTCATCGATTTGGGAACGCACGATATCGTTGGTGGCGACCCAGGCGGCAAAACTGGCGTTGTCGGGGGCGCCCAGGCCCTCCTGCAGTACCGGCGTCGCCTCGGACAGCGCAAGGACAAGTTCGTCGGTGGAGCCCACACCCACGTTGACGCGGGCATAGACGCCATCGGGAAACTCGGTTTGGAAGTAGAGTGCCTCGGCTGCGTGCGGACACGAGCGCGCAAGGATGCGCAAATAGTGCTCGGCGCCCTCGTAGTCCAGCTCGCGCCAGGCAGCGCTCATCAGCGCGATGAGCGTCCACGGGTCCAAGTCGCGCTCCGCATCCTTGGGACGACGGCGCAGCGGCGTGTTGGCGAGATAGGGGACGGAGTGGGCAGAGCGAAAGCGCTTGAGCTCCTCGGCGGGGTATTCGAGCTTTGCCATGGCGAGCATCGCGGTGTGGCGGACACCAGCGGGGTCGTTGGGCGCAAAGTCGAGGCTGCGGTTTGCGGCTTCGAGCGACATGCGATAGCGGCCGCTAATGAGCGCGCGTGACGCAAGGGCGGCAAGCCAGCGCAGATAGGGGCGGCGCGTAAGGTCGCCTGCGGCCTCACGCTCGTAGGGGTCCTGCGCCGAGGCGATTTTGAGCGCCAGGTCATGCTCCACCTCGTCGCACTTGGACACCAGATACTGCACGTATTCCTCGTTGGATTCGGCGGTGAGCGCCGTCAGCATGCGCTGGGCATCCCGGTTGGCCGGGTCGAGCGCGGCTGCCTCGCGGAGCATGTTCTCGGCAGCTGCCTCTTCCTGCTCTGCCTGGGTATCGTCAGGGATAAAGGGAATGCGGTAGTCGACAGCCTCGACCACCTTGGCAATGAGGTGCCCGGCGCGGTCGCGGTCGTGCACGATGAGCGGTGCGGGGTTGCGGGTGAATTGTTCCATCAGATGCTCTACGGCGGCAGCGTCGGTGAGCGGGATATTGTCGCGGCGCAAGGCCTCAAGAACGAGCCGATGGCAATCCTCTTGAATGGGATCGAATGCCATGGGGCCTCCTTTGCTGCGGTTAGGGTTCAAATGTTTCTATATAAGATTCTAGTTTACCCGCATGTGGCACACCGGGGGTGCCGCACTTGGACTTGCACCTTTGCACCACGAAGACGGATGTCGCACAAATGTCGGCACCTTGGACGACCGAGTGGTATTACGGTGCCGCAAACGGTCGATTTTTGGCGGCGAACGGTGCATATTTTGGAGGGGCACCGTCCTGCCCGGGATATGTAGTCAACCTTGATAAAACGTTTGCCCAGCTTGGGAGTATGAATGCCGCACAAGGGTCTTCAGGGATAGAAAAAACGTTTCATCATTGGCGGCTTTAGGTGAATAACTGACCAACCAGAACGGTAAAATAGTGTTTGTTTGAGCGTTGAGACGTTTAGACATCGCGCATTGTCATCGCCGGCAACGCGCAAACCGGTCCTAACGGAGCCAATTGGGTGCTCCGTTATATACGCAAGTCTAAGAGGGGCTTGTTTAGGAGGCACAGTATGGGACGTTTTACCAATCCTCGCGATCTGTACTTTGGTGAGGGCGCTCGCCACGAGGTGAAGAACCTCAAGGGTAAGAAGGCCATCATCGTTTCTGGCGGCAGCTCTATGCGCCGCGGCGGGTTCCTGCAGGACGTTGAGGCCGACCTCAAAGAGGCCGGCATGGAGGTCAAGCTGTTCGAGGGCGTCGAGTCCGATCCCTCCATCGAGACCGTCATGAAGGGCGCAGCCGCTATGCGCGACTTCGAGCCCGACTGGATCGTTGCTATCGGTGGCGGTTCGCCCATCGATGCTGCTAAGGCCATGTGGGTCTTCTACGAGTATCCCGAGGAGTCCTTCGATAACATCATCCAGCCGTTCAGCTTCCCCGAGCTGCGTCAGAAGGCTCACTTCTGCGCCATTTCTTCTACCTCCGGCACTGCTACCGAGGTCACCGCATTCTCCGTCATCACGGATTACGAAAAGGGCATCAAGTACCCGCTGGCCGACTTCAACATCACCCCTGATGTCGCCATCGTCGACCCCGAGCTCACCTACACCATGCCCGCCAAGCTGTGCGCTCATACCGGCATGGACGCTCTGACCCACTGCATGGAGGCCTACGTTTCCACCTGCGCCTCTATGTTCACCGACGCCAACGCTCTGCACGGCATCCGCGAGATCGTCGAGTGGCTGCCCAAGTCCTATGCTGGCGACCATGAGGCCCGTCAGCACATGCACGAGGCTCAGTGCATCGCCGGTATCGCCTTCTCCTCGGGCCTGCTCGGCATCGTTCACTCCATGGCTCACAAGACCGGTGCTGCCTTCGAGAACGGCCACATCATCCACGGTGCCGCTAACGCCATGTACCTGGGCAAGGTCATCCAGTGGAACTCCAAGGATCCCCGTGCTGCCGGGCGTTACGCTTACGTGGCCAAGGAGATCCTGCACCTTCCCGGCGAGACCAACGAGGAGCTCATCGCTGCGCTCGTCCAGAAGATCCGCGACCTCAACGACCAGCTCAACATTCCGCAGTCCATCAAGGATTACGCGAATGGTGGCGTGAAGGTCGACGCCGAGAACCCGCAGATGGTTTCCGAGGAGGAGTTCCTCGCCAAGCTGCCCGAGATTGCCGCGAACGCCGAGCAGGACGCCTGCACGCCCGAGAACCCGCGTGAGACCAAGGCTGCCGACTTCGAGAAGATCCTCAAGGCCTGCTACTACGACACCGACATCGATTTCTAATCGACTCTCGCTGTCTTGCAAGGGGTCTCGTGCTCTATGCACGAGGCCCCTTTTTGCTATGGTGCAAAGGGGTCAGGTTGCTTTGCACCAATTGTTGTTGATGAAAGGGCGGATTCTCGTATGGCGCTTCCCATGGTTTATGGCGGTCCCGGACGATATGTTCAGGGGCCGGGTGAGCTCTCGCGTCAGGGCAGGTATTTGTCATGGTTGGGCTGCGCTGCCTATGTCTTGTTTGACCAGGGCACCGAGGATCGGCTGTGCAGGCAGATCGTCGATGGATTTCTGGATGAAGATCTAAGCGAGCCGTTCTTTAAGATTTACAACGGTCCGTGTACGGAAGATGCCGTTGTCGAAATGGCCAAGGAAGCCCGGGCCGAGTATTGCGACATGGTGGTGGGCATTGGCGGTGGCAAGATGCTCGATATCGCCAAGGCCGTTGCGTTTTATGCCGAGTTGCCGTTGTGCGTATGCCCCACGGCGGCTTCGATGGACGGTCCGTGCAGCGCGATTTCGGTGCTGTATCACGAGGATGGGTCGTTCGACCGCTACCTGATGCTCGAGAAGAATCCAGACCTGGTCGTGGTCGATACCAACGTGGTCGCGGCAGCCCCACTGCGCATGACGGTCGCCGGTATGGGCGACGCGCTGGCAACGTACTTTGAGGCGCGTTCGTGCGCCGCGGCGCACGGCTCCAACGAGCACGGTGGCACGCCGGGACACTTGGCCCTGGTCGCGGCACGTGCCTGCTACGACACGCTCATGGAGTGTGGTGTCGCTGCCAAGCGCGATCTCAAAAAGGGCCGTACATCGCCAGCGGTTGAGCGCCTGATCGAGTGCAATATTCTGCTCTCGGGCGTCGGCTTTGAGAGCGGTGGCTTGGCGCTTGCCCATGCCATTGCCAACGGCCTGACGATTTTGCCCGAGTGCAAGGCCATGCACGGCGAGGCCGTAGCGTTTGGCCTGGTGGTGCAGCTGCGCCTGGAGCGCGCGCCTGAGCTTGATCGGGTGCTCGAGTTTTGCCAACGCGTCGGCCTACCGACGACGCTTGAGGAGCTGGGCCTTGGCGAGATTTCCGATGCCGACCTGCAGGGTGTTGCAAATGCGGTCTTTAGAAACGAACGCAATATGGCTAACGAACAGACCAAGGTGACCAGACAAAAGCTCGTGCAGCTCATGTGCGAGGCATAGTTTGGCGCTTGATCGGCCTTGTGCGATCGAGGCGGCGATAGGCCATAGGCTATTTGCCTCAAAGGTGCTCCGCGTGTAATTTGCCCGAGGCGTGGGCCGATAGCGTATCATTATCTCTTGCTTGTTTGCACTGCTCAGGGAGGGGCCGCGCATGGCGCAGGAACACGATCTGTTTGATGACATTATCGAGATCAGCAAGGGTTTCGACTTTCTTAAAAACCCGCTTGGCGGTGTGACCGATGCACTCGATCCGTCGGCGCCGCAATGGAATCCTGCCGACTACAAGGAGCGTCCGCGCGGTAACACCATTCCGTGCCTGACCTGCAAAAACGAAAAGAGCGGCTGCACTGCGTGCATGGACGTGTGCCCGGTCAACGCTATCGAGGTCGAGGAAGACGCCATCGAGATCCTCGACTCCTGTCGCAAGTGCGGCCTGTGCGCCGCTGCCTGTCCGACCGAGGCGATCATCTCGCCGCGCCTGGCGCCCAAAAACCTGTATGACGATATTGTCTCGGCCGCTACGAGCCACGAGACTGCCTATGTCACCTGCACGCGCGCTCTTAAGCGCATGCCGCGCGAGAACGAGGTCGTTGTGGCCTGTGTGGGCGATATTACTGCCGAGACCTGGTTCTCGGTGCTGGCCGACTACCCCAACGTGAGCGTGTATCTGCCGCTGGGCGTGTGCGACAAATGCCGCAACACCGGTGGCGAGGATATTCTGGGCGAAGCTATTGCAACCGCCGAGGAGTGGGCCGGTACGGGTATGGGCCTGGAGGTCGATCCCAAAAGCCTCAAATGCCATAAGCGCCGCGAGTACGAGCGCAAGGAGTACATGGAAAAAATCGCTCGCACCACGGGCCTCACGGTGACCAAGCTCAATCCGGCGACGGCGGCGCTGGCTTCGGTAACGCAGAAGCTCAAGGCTCATCGTCATCAGATCACTCAGCTCGAGCGCACGCTCAACACCATGTGCGGCACCACGACGACCAAGCGTCGCCGTTCGCTCACCCATGGGCGTCAGCTGGTGCTCTCGACGCTGCAGAATCACCCCGAACTTGCCCAGAATATGCAGGTGAGTACGCCGGAGTGCGATTTTGACAAGTGCACGTCGTGCGGCGAGTGCGTCAACGTGTGCCCCACGTTTGCCTGCGATCTGGTGGGAAGCGGTCGCTTTGCGCTGGAGTCAACGTATTGCCTGGGTTGCGGAGCCTGTGTCAAGGTGTGTCCCGAGCATGCGCTCAAGCTGGTTGAGCATGATGCATCCAACCTGGTCGTCGTCGATCCCGAGGCCGAGGAAAAGGCCGCCCAGAAGGCTAAGGCCCACGAAGAAGCCCAGAAGGTCAAGGCCGAGGCAAAGGCCAAGCTCGACAAGATGCTCGACCAAGTGGAGAAGCTCGCGGACTAGCTAGCGACCCCAATCTCTGCTTCATTTGCGCCGCCGTGGTGTCCGGATTAGCCCGGATGCTGCGGCGGCGCTATACTTATGCAGTTTGAAATACTTGTACCAAAAGGAGCTGTCGTGTCCCTTTCCATCGGTATCGTGGGCCTGCCCAACGTGGGCAAGTCGACGCTGTTCACCGCGCTTACCAAAAAGACCGGCCTTGCCGCCAACTACCCGTTCGCCACGATCGACCCTAACGTGGGCATCGTCGACGTGCCCGATAGCCGTCTGCAAAAGCTTGCCGACATCGTCAACCCGGGCCGCATCGTGCCGGCAACGGTCGAGTTCGTCGACATCGCAGGCCTAGTGAAGGGCGCCAACGAGGGCGAGGGCTTGGGCAACCAGTTCCTGGCCAACATTCGCGAGACCGACGCCATCTGCGAGGTCGTGCGCTACTTTAAGGATCCCAACGTCATGCGCGAGGTGGGTCGTACGGGCGAGTTCGTCGACCCCGCCGGCGACGCCGACACCATCATGACCGAGCTCATCCTGGCCGACATGGGCACGCTCGAGAAGCAGCTGCCCAAGCTCGAGAAGGAGGCCAAGCGCGACAAGGAGCTCATGCCCAAGTTCGAGGTCGCTAAGCGCCTGCTTGTCTGGCTCAACGAGGGCAAGCGCGCCGCATCCATGGAGATGACCGACGAGGAGCGTGCTGCCGCCAAGGGTCTGTTCCTGCTCACAATGAAGCCCATCCTGTATGTGGCAAACGTGGACGAGGATATGCTCAACGACGATCTGGCGCCCATCGATGGCGTCAAGCCGTTGCCCATCTGCGCCAAGATCGAGGCCGAGCTTTCCGAGCTCGATCCCGAGGACGCTGCCGACTACCTGGAGAGCCTGGGCCTGGAACAGCCTGGCCTGGACGTGCTCGCTCAGGCTGCCTACAAGCTGCTCGGCCTGCAGTCGTTCTTTACGGCCGGCGAGATGGAGGTCAAGGCCTGGACGGTTCGTCAGGGCGCGACCGCCCCGCAGGCCGCCGGTGTCATCCACACCGACTTTGAGCGCGGCTTTATTAAGGCCGAGGTCATTGGCTATGACGACTACATCGAGCTCGGCGGCGAGCAGGGCGCCAAGGCCGCCGGCAAGCTGCGTATTGAGGGCAAGGACTATGTCATGGCCGATGGCGACGTCGTGCACTTCCGCTTTAACGTGTAAGGACGACGCGCATGTTTAAATATGGCAAAAAAGCCGGCTACATGGGCATCGCGCTGCTGGTGCTTGCAGTGCTTCCGCTGGTGGTAGCGGCGTGTGTTATCCCCAACATTGGCCCCGAGGTGGCAACGAAGTTTAATGCCGCCGGCGAGGCGACGCGCTGGGGCAAGAGCTATGAGTTGCTGGCACTGCCGGTGCTCAACCTGCTGCTGAGCGTGGCGACGTACTTTACGGCAGGACGCCAGGCTAAAAACAATGACGACTCCGCCGCCATGGCGCGCATCGTGTGCGAGCGCTACCTGCGCAACGGCTGCATCACGGGCGTGTTCCTCAACGTGGTCAACGTCTACTTTATGTACTCGGCGATTACCGGAACGGGCTTTGGCCTTGGTTTCTAGCTTGTCCTTTTAGGCAACGAGCCTGCACATATATTCAATGGCTGCTGCGAGGCCGCCGCTCGATCGTGGTTTAAAGACCATATCGGCGGCGGTCTCGTTTTCGTATCCGGCGCCACGAAGGGCGAGTGCGATGCCGGCTTCTAAAAGGAGCGGCAGGCCGCGTTGGCTGGTTGCGATTACGGCAGCCTGATTGAGTGGGCAGCTGTGCGTTTGGCATTGAACAGCAAGTTCACCTTGCGTCGGGCAAGGGAGCAGAACGGTGGCGACGCGACTTGATAGCAATGCAAATGCTGTGCGCTCATCGGGCGAAAGGCATTCTGCTTCAACGACGACGAGCTTGGGCGGTGCGCTGTTTGTGCGAAGCGTGGCTCGGTACATGCGGACCGAAGAACCCGACATAGAAAACTCCTGTGTATTCGGCAAAACGTAAACTATAGTTTACGTTTATGTTCGGCTCCATTTCAAACTCGGCTGCATGGACGAACGTGCGAAACAGATTCTTGGCAGGCGGGTCGAAGAGACACGCAGGGACCTTGGTATCTCCAAGGTTGATTTTTGTGTGGCGACAGGAATTAGCCGACCCTACCTCGACCGAATCGAAGATGGGACGGCAAATTTCACGCTCAAGGTTCTATTTAAGATCGCACCCGCACTCGGCATGACGGTGTCAGAACTTCTCGAGGGTATCGAATAGGGCGTTCCCCCGCTGTATTTGACGCTCTTTGGGCGGGTTCCCTTGGTTGCGATGTGCAAAATCGCGAGTATTCAGCACCAGTTCGGCCGTAGATGGTAGCTCGAGCGGCTGGCTTTGCCTTTTTGACAGTAGTTAATCCACACGCTTAATGCAAATGTGGAATAAATATTTACTAGACGGCCTCTTCGCCCTAAAAGTTCGTCTAACAATCGGCCGATTCTATGTCTCCGGCGGAGAAATTGCAGAATACTCCGATTTTTGCACGGCCCGAGGGGGACCACCTGTCGTTTGAGGCTGCGATAAGTGGAACTGCCTTAGGGATTACGCCATCGGGATGCGGTCGTGGTTGACTTGGCTGTAGAACAGGCGCTGGATCTCGGCCGCATCGCGTGACTGGCCGAGTGCCCACATGGTCTTGGCCACGAGCGTCTCGGTGGTCATGTCGTCGCCGCGCAGAATGCCCGGATGATCGGCGTAAGCACGGCCGACCTCATAAACGCCCAGATCGAGGCCCTCTTCGGGGACCTGCGTGGTCATAACGACGGTGCGACCCGAATCGACCCAGCGGAAAATTGCCTCTTGGAACGACTCGCCCGACTCGCCAAACTCGGGGATACCGCCAATGCCAAAGGTCTCCAGAATCACGGCGTCGTAGCTATCGGCTAGGGCGTCCAGGATACCCGGGTTCACGCCGGGCGTAAGCTTGAGTACAAACACGCGCGGGTCGATGCTGTCGTAGAAACGCACCGGGTTTTCGCCCTGATGAGTGCCGTGGAGCCCGTTGCGCACGATGCGGTCGTTGCGGATGTAGGCAATGGGCGGATAGTTGACGCTAATGAACGCGTTAAAGCTCATGGTGCGCTGCTTGCGGGCGCGCGTGCCGGCAATGGCGACGCCACCAAACACAATCGACACATCGTGCGAGTGCTCGTCGAGCGCATAGAGCAGGCTCTGGTACAGATTGAGCTTGGCATCGGTAAAGGGATTGCCCATGGGCTTTTGCGAGCCGGTGAGTACGATGGGCTTGGGGCTGTCCTGAATCAGGTAGGAAAGCGCTGCCGCGGTGTAGCTCATGGTGTCGGTGCCGTGCAGAATCACGAAGCCGTCGTGGTCGGCATGGCCCTCGACGATGACGTCGCGGATGCGCATCCAGTCGCTCGGGCGCATATTGGTGCTGTCGATGTTCATGGGCTGCACCACGTCGAGCTCGCAGAGGCCCGAGATCTCGGGGACACTCTGGGCGAGCTCCTCACCGGTCAGGGCGGGGGAGAGGCCGTTGCCGTCCTCGGTCGATGCGATGGTGCCGCCCGTGGCGATGAGAAGGATGCGCTTCATGCTGGTATTCCTATCGTATTTGCCGCCGCAGAGGCGGAGTCGTTCGGCAGTATTGTGGCACAGGGCGTCCAATGTTCAAACGTATTACATCATCTGTAACGTTTGGTAACACTTCAATTGCCGTCAAATAGGGACCCAGGTCGTGCGTTTGCCGTGCGCTGATGGCTGCGAGGGGCGAGAAACCCCATATAACGTGTACACTATGAAAGTTATTTTTGTTCATTCGCGCGGGTGGGCACCGGCTCCCCGCCAACAAGAGGGGGAAACCATGGATCAAAAGGCTTCCGCAAAGGTCCTCGTACTCGACTTTGGTGCGCAGTACGGTCAACTCATTGCCCGTCGCGTTCGCGACCTCAACGTGTATTCCGAGATTGTCCCCTGCGACATCTCGGCCGATGAGATTCGCGAGATGAACGCCTCTGCGCTCATCCTTTCTGGCGGCCCGGCCTCCGTGTACGCCGAGGACGCTCCGTCCATCGATCCCGCCATCTTTGACCTGGGCCTTCCCGTCCTGGGCTTCTGCTACGGCCATCAGATCACGGCCGTGACGCTCGGCGGCAAGGTCGGTCACTCCGAGGTGGGCGAGTACGGCCGCGCCACTATTACGCGCACTGCCGGCGCCAAGCTCTTTAACTCCACGCCCATGGAGCAGACCGTGTGGATGAGCCACCGCGACGCCGTGTCCGAGGTGCCCGAGGGCTTTACCATTACCGCCAGCACCGACGTGTGCCCGGTTGCCGCCATGGAGTGCGTCGAGCGCAAAATCTTCACCACGCAGTTCCACCCCGAGGTCAAGCATTCCGAGTACGGTCAGCAGCTGCTGAGCAACTTCCTGTTTGAGATCTGCGGCCTGGAGCCCAACTGGAGCATGGACAACCTGGTCGAGACCATGACGGCCGAGTTCCGCGAGAAGGTCGGCGACGACCGCGTGATTCTGGCCCTGTCCGGCGGCGTCGACTCCTCCGTCGTGGCTGCGCTGGGCGCTCGCGCCGTGGGCAAGCAGATGACCTGCGTGTTCATCAACCACGGCCTGCTGCGCAAGGGCGAGCCCGAGCAGGTGGAGGAGGTCTTCACCAAGCAGTTTGACGTCGACTTTATCCACGTCCACGCCGAGGACCGCTATGCCGAGCTTCTGGCTGGTGTGACCGAGCCCGAGGAGAAGCGCCGCATCATCGGTACGCAGTTCTGGAAAGAGTTCTTCGCCGTGGCGCAGCAGCTCGAGACCGATGGCAAGCCGGTTAAGTATCTGGCCCAGGGCACCATCTATCCCGACATCATCGAGTCCGGCGCGCGCAAGACGGGTGGCAAGACGGCTACCATTAAGAGCCACCACAACCTGATCCCGTTCCCCGAGGGCGTGCACTTCGACCTTATTGAGCCGCTCGATCACTTCTTTAAGGACGAGGTCCGTGCACTTGGTCTGGCGCTGGGCCTGCCGGGTCACATCGTGTTCCGTCAGCCTTTCCCGGGTCCGGGTCTGGCCATCCGCATCATCGGCGCGGTCGACAAGGAGAAGCTCGAGATCCTCAAGAACGCCGACGCTATCGTGCGCGAGGAGCTCGACGCCTACAACCAGCGCCTGTATGAGCAGACCGGCGAGCGTAACTCCGAGCACAGCTGCTGGCAGTATTTTGCGGTCCTGCCCGACATTAAGTCCGTTGGCGTTATGGGCGACGAGCGCACCTACCAGCGCCCGATCATCCTGCGCGCCGTTGAGTCCAGCGATGCCATGACCGCCGACTGGGCCAAGCTGCCCTACGACGTGCTTGCCCGCATCTCCGGCCGCATCGTTGCCGAGGTTCCCGGCGCCAACCGCGTCTGCTATGACATCACATCTAAGCCGCCCGCGACCATCGAGTGGGAATAAACGATATTCGTTGATTTCAAGCCTCTGACCTGCGAAAACAGGTCGGGGGCTTCTTATTTTGCAACCTCTGTGCAACCTTTGCGGTTTCGCGCCCCGTGAACAGGGGACGTAGCACTGTTCACGTCTGGGCCCATGTCGGCACCGATCAAAGCCCGCGCTGCTTCTGCTTGCGCTTCAGCTTCCGCTGCTCGAAGCACGTCGCCCGGGATTCCTCGCCAGAGGAGAACTGACCGTTCCTTGCGAAACCGCGAGACCAGCTATATCCGCTTGCTGCGGGCTTGCTTGAGCCAGTTCCTCTTGAAAGAGCCTATACCTCCGAAGAACTTGTTGTACGTCTCACCGTTCTCCTTTGCCTCGCACTTGACCAAGGCAAGTTCGATGGTGCAGAGGTAATCCGCCACTTGCTCGAGGCGGTAGTCGGTCATCGAGGTCTTGCGGCGTCGGACGACCCCTTTTGAGAGGACCTTGCCCACCGAGCCGTCTCGCCCACGGAACAGAAGGAGCGCATCCTCGCGACCTTCGGCGACCTGTGCTGCGAGATGGAGGGCTGTACCATCGCGCAGGGCCCTTTCCAAAGCGAAGTGTCGAGTCGAAGTGTTGAGCGTCGGCCCTGAATGTTCAATGGCCGTTGTTTTCTGCCCCTCAAGTGGTGAACTTCTCCTCGGGGCTGTTGATTCCCCCACGCGCCCCTTTCCGTTCTCTGTGTTCCCCTTATACTCCTTGTACGAGGAGGTAAGAAGTCATGGACAAGACCGCACAGGACAGCTTGGCAAAGAAGCCCGTCGACATGAGGGACAGGATTCTCGAGCATCTCGAGGCCCTCACCTCTGCCGTCTCGCTCGACGACCTTGCCCGTCTGTCCACCTCCGACATCGCCGAGACGCTCATCATCTCCAGGAGCCTGGCGAGCCAGTACCTCAACGACCTTGTTCGCGCCGGCCTTGTGGTTAAGGTGGCGGGCAGGCCTGTCCGTTATTTTCATCGCCGCGCGTTCCAGAAGCGTTTTCAGGTAAAGCTCTCTGCAAGCGAGTACGCCTCGCTCGCCGACCTCATCCAGGCGACGGGAATCGCCGATCACCGTGACTTCGCGCGTGCCGTGGGCTTCGACCTGAGCCTCAGCTCCGTTGTCGAGCAGTGCAAGGCTGCGGTTCAGTACCCTCCGTTTGGCCTACCCATCCTCTTGAGCGGCGGCGTGGGTGTCGGTAAGTCTTTCCTTTCTCGCCTTGTGTACGAGTACGGCAAGAACCAGGGCTTGCTGTCCCGCGACTCCTCCTATGTGCGCATCGACTGCGCCGGGGTCCCGGACGCCGCCTCGTTCAACGGGCTTCTTGACGAGTCGATCGCGAAATCGCGCGGGGGTGTGGTTTTTGTCAACGGCATCGAGGCACTCTCTCCCTCTGCGATGGAGCACTGCCTTGCGACGGCCCTCGGGCTCGATGCCTCCCAGGATGCGCCGCGCGCTCGCCTCGTTCTTTCGACGACGCTTTCCGCCGATGACCTGAAGGTTTCCTCGGCCTACAGCAAAATGCCCATCTGTGCCCGCGTCCCCTCACTCAAGGAGCGGACCCCCGAGGAGCGCGAGGATCTCATCTTGAGCTTCCTGCGCAGCGAGGGGTGCCGAATCGGTTCTGATGTGAAGATCAGCCGCGGCGCATACCGTTGCCTCGTGAACGCGGACTTTTCCGATAACATCGCCGGCTTGCGCGCCTGCGTGACGAACTGCTGCGCCAAAGCGTTCCTCAATCGCGAGGGCGACTACGTCGTCGTTCGCCCGTATCTTCTTCCCAGCGGGCTCCTCTCCTCCGCGCAGATCGATCAACAGCCCGACGATGGCGTTCTGATCGACGCGTCCCTGGATGTCGCCGAGAGCACAGGGCCGGTCGAGCAGGCGCTCGATGCCCTGTGCTCTCTCGATGAGCGATTCTGCGCCGGGGAGCTCTCTGTCTCCGAGCTCGTCTCGCAAGCTGTCTCCGCTGTGCGCGGCGTTGAGGATCACTTGATCTTCGGCCGCGGCGTCGCCTCCTCGAGGTCGCGCGCCTTCGAGCGCATCGTGGGCGCGGTCCTTGCCGACGCAGGCTCTTCTTATGGCATCGAGCTTTCGAGGAAGGTCGCTTTTCTACTGGCCCAGGAGATTTGCCTGCAGTTGTGGCCGGGCATCGGCCTGGCTAAGCGAAAGTCTGCCTGTGCGGAGCAAATCTCCCATCTCCTCGGTGCCGTGACCTCCGAATTGCCGTTTGCCTCGAGCGTCTCCGATCAGGTCGCCGCAGACGTGGAAGGGGCGCTGGGAATCTCGCTCGATCACTTCACGAAGACGCTTCTGACGCTGTGCGTCGCATCGGAGTCTCGCGATGCGAAGGCCCTTCGGACGCTCTGCGTCATCTTGTCCCACGGCTACTCAACGGCGACGAGCATCGCCGACGCGGCGAACCGTATGCTCGGCATGCATGTGTACGAGGCTGTCGACATGCCCTACGACCAGCAGCTGAAGGACATCGTCGGTCCGCTCCAGCGCCTCGTCGACCGCCATTCCTACTGCACCGGGGTCGTGTTCCTCGTCGACATGGGCTCCTTGGAGGAGGCCTATAAGGCCCTCGAGAACGTTACCGACTCCACTATCGGCGTGGTGAACAACGTCTCTACCGGTCTTGCGCTCGAGATCGGGGTCGGGCTGCTCGGCGGCAAGTCCATCGCCGAGGTTCTTGGCGATGCGACCGCCGCGTGCGTGACGCACTGCAAGGTGATCGAGCGCATCAACCGTGAGGACGCCATCGTCTTCTGCTCCGAGTCCGGGGTCGACGCCGCGGAGAGGATACGCCAGCTCGTCTCGCAGAGCCTCCCGCGCACCATAGGCGCGCGCCTGCTCACGAGGCCCTTCAAGCAGCTCGTCGCGAACGGGTCGAATGACGCCGTTTTCTCCGAGCACCGCGTCTGCGCCGTCATCGGCACGGGAGACCCCGGGGTCGCCTCCGTCCCCTTCGTCGCCCTCGAGGACATCATGTCGACGGCGTCCGCCTCTAAGGTTGATGCCGTGTTCGGCAGGTGGCTTGACGCTTCCGAGCTCTCTTCTTTCCACGAGAAGCTGCTCTCGAACATGACGCTGCAGAACGTCATCCGCTCCATCACCATCCTCGACCCGGAGCGGCTATTCCACGAGATCGAGAGCGCCGTGCACGAGCTTCAGCGCAGGACAGGCGAGAAGATCGGCAGCAACGCCATCATTGGGCTCTACGTCCACCTCTGCTGTCTCGTCGAGCGCCTTGTTACCAGAAACCCCATTGAGACCTACGTTGGTCAGGACCGCTTCGAGGAGGAGCGTGCCGATTTCATCGAGTCCTTCAGGCAGAGCTTCTCGAGCATCTCGACGCGCTATCGCGTAGAGGTTCCCGTAAGCGAGATCGCATATGTCTTCGACTACATAAGCGTGAGCGCCGCCCCGGCGCGAGAAGAGCGCCTCGGCTCCTCGGACCTCCTGCTCGACGAGTGACCTTCCCCGCGCCGCCGCAAGCTGACTGCGCGTCCTCAATAATCCGATAACCCCTTGCCCGGCGCGAATCCGGATAGCGCCGAGGCAGTACCGAACGTAAAACTTCATTTGATAGGAGCAAACATGAGTGTTGTTATGGCACGAATCGACAATCGCCTGCTTCACGGCATCATCGTGACGCAGTGGGCCCCGGTGTCGGGCGCGACCCGAGTCATGGTCATCGACGACAAGGTCGCCGGCGACGAGGTCCTGAAGTCCACTATGAGGATGGCGCGCCCCGCGGGCATGGCCGTCTCGATCATCTCCGAGCAGACCGCGCTCAAGAACTTCGCGGCGGGCAAGTACGACCGCGAGAAGGTCTTTGTCATCGCCAAGGAGCCCGAGACGATCCTTCACCTGGTCGAGTCGGGCATCGAGCTCCCGTCGCTGATCGTCGGCGGCTCGCTCGTCAAGGAGGGCGGCGTCCAGCTCACCCAGCGCGCCTATGCCTCCGCCGAGAACGTCCAGAGCTACAAGGCGCTCATCGCCCGCGGCGTCAAGGTGACGGCACAGTTCGTGCCCGCCGACAAGCCCGTCTCCGTCGCCGACCTCATCTAAGGAGGGATCATGGTCAACTTCACTATCCTGCAGGTCGTCCTTTTGACCCTGCTGGCCTTCATCAAGCACGTGGACTACTACGGCATCCCGATGATCTTCGTCAACTATGCCGTCTTCTGGGGCCTTATCACCGGCGTCGTCATGGGCGACTGGCAGACCGGCCTCGTCATCGGCGGCACCATCCAGCTCATGCAGCTCGGCGTCGCGGGCTTCGGCGGCTCGTCGATTCCCGACTACGGCACGATGGCCATCATCGCCACCGCCTACGGCGTGACCCTGGGCGCGGACACGGGCCTCGCCATCGGCCTGCCGGTCGGCATGCTCGGCATCCAGCTCGACGTCATCGTCAAGATCCTCAACGGCTTCGTCGTCGAGAAGTCCCAGAAGTTCTGCAACGAGGGTAAGTTCAATCAGATGAACGCCATCCTGTGGGTCTGCCCCGCGCTCTTCGGCCTGTGCGCCGCCCTGCCCGTCTTTGTCTCCGTGACGCTCGGCCAGCCCGCCGTCAACTGGCTCCTCGAGGTCATGCCTCAGTGGTTCCTCTCCGGCCTCACCCTCGCCGGCAAGATGCTCCCGGCCATCGGTATCGCCATGCTGCTCCGCTACATGCCCACCGGCAAGTACTTCCAGTACCTGCTCGTCGGCTTCTTCCTCTCGGCCTTCCTGAACGTGCCCATCATCGGCGCCGCCATCGTCGGCGTTGCCCTCGCGATCGCGCTCTACCAGCGTGCCGAGAGGGACACCGAGCTCGCCGCCCACGCTTCCGCAGACGCCTTCATCGGAGAGGATGAGTAACCATGGAAAACGAGAACATCACCGCCGTCGCCGAGGGCAAGCCCTCCGGCTACAAGGTCACCAAGAAGGATCTGCGCAACGCGAACTGGCGCTGGCTCATGAGCGTGTGCACCTTCAACTACCAGACCCAGCAGGGCGCCTCAGTCGCCTACGCCCTCTCGCCGGTCCTGAGGAAGATCTACACGAACGACGAGGACTATAAGCAAGCGCTCAACAACCACTTCCGCTACTACAACACCCAGCCTTGGCTCGCCGCCATCATCCTCGGCGCCTGCGTGGCCATGGAGGAGCGTGACGGCCTCGCGGCGGCGGACGCCGTCCAAGACCTGAAGATCGGCACCATGGGACCGCTCGCCGGCGTCGGCGACTCCCTGCTCATGACCATGATCCCGACCATCATGGGCTCCATCGCCGCCTACATGGCCATCGAGGGCAACCCCGTGGGAGCCGGCATCTGGTTCGCGCTCATCCTGGCCATCTTCTGGGTCCGCATGCACGCCCTCGAGTTCGGCTACAAGCAGGGTGTGAAGCTCGTCACCGACTTCAGCGAGAAGCTTCCCAACCTCACTGCCGCCGCCTCCGTGCTCGGCCTCACCGTGGTCGGCTGCCTCATCGCCTCGGTCATCGGCGTCACCTGCCCGATTAGCTTCAGCTTCGGCGACGTCTCAATGGAGATTCAGCCGCTGCTCGACAAGATCCTGCCTGCCATGATCCCCGCCGCCATCACGGGAAGCGCGTATTACCTTCTTACCAAGAAGAACGCGAGCATGACGGCCCTCATCCTCGTGGTGATCGTCCTCGCGATGGTCGCCTCCGCCGCCGGCATCCTCGCCTAGCTTCGACCCAAGAGATTGGTGAATCAATGAGAAAGATAGTTGTGGCGAGCCATTCCCTTCTCGCCCAGGGCTTCAAGGACACCCTCGAGTTCCTTACGGGTAAGAGCGACGTCGTCAACGCCGTGTGCGCCTACGTGAACGACAACGGCGAGGGGCTCGACGCGGCGGTCGAGGCAGCGCTTTCGGGCACTGACGAGGTCGTCGTCCTCACCGACGCGCTCGGCGGCAGCGTGAACCAGCGCTTCTCCCGCTTCGCCTCCGACCGGATCCACGTGATCGCGGGTGTCAACCTCCCGCTCGCCATGACGGTCGCGCTCGCGCGCCCCGACGAGAAACTCGACTTCGACGCCCTCGTCGACGAGGCGCGCCAGCAGATCGTCTACGTGAACGGTGCCAGTTCCGCCGAGTGCGAAGACGACGAATAGAGGAGGTCGACGATGAGAGAGTTCCTTAAGGACGTGTGGATGCACGGCGGTGAGGAAAGCCGCGCCATCACCCCCGAGAACATCACGGGCGAGAAGGGCCGCGCCGCCATGTCGGCCAGCCACCTCGGCGTCGGCCGCAAGGGCTCGTGCTGCGTGCCCCTTGAGTCCGGCGAGACCATCACGCTCGCGGACATCGAGGGCCCCGGCATCATCCGCCACATCTGGATGACCGTCCCCGACAAGACCGCCGCCGGCAGCTTCGTCATGCGCGACCTCGTGCTGCGCTTCTACTGGGACGACGAGGAGACCCCCTCGGTCGAGTGCCCTGTCGGCGACTTCTTCTGCAACGGCTTCGGTGAGCGCGCCATCGTCAACTCGATGCCCATCTGCGTGAACCCGACGGGCGGCATGAACTGCTACTTCGAGATGCCTTTCAGGAAGCACGCCAAGGTCACGCTTACGAGCGAGCACCCCGGGTTCATTAAGTACATCTTCTACACGTTCAACTACGCGCTCACCGACGTGCCGGACGACGCCATGTACTTCCACGCCCGTTTTAACCGCGAGCGCAGCACCCGCAGGGGCGTCGACTACACCGTGCTCGACGGCGTGCGCGGTATGGGCTACTACGTCGGCACCTACATGGCCCTGTGCGCCCTGGAGCGCTATTGGTGGGGCGAGGGCGAGATGAAGTTCTTCCTCGACGGCGACGAGGAGTTCCCCACGGTCACCTCGACGGGAGCCGAGGACTACTTCGGCGGTGCCTGGGCCTTCCTCGACAGGCCGCCCCACGCGCTGCCCGAGGCGCAGTGCTTCAACACGCTGTTCGCCGGCTACCCGTACCGCTCGACGCGCGACGCCACGCGCGACCGCTTCAGCGCGGGCAAGTCGAACCCGAACCCGATGCTCGCGACCAACGACGACGCGCTGCCCAGGCACGGCCTCTACAGGTGGCACCTTCCCGACCCGATCTCGTTCAAGGACGACCTGCGCGTGACGTTCCAGGACCTCGGCAACGACGACATCAAGCTCTACGAGCGCGAGGACGACATCTCCACCGTCGCCTACTGGTACCAAA
Organism: Collinsella sp.; assembly: GCA_018377855.1. GTDB lineage: Bacteria > Actinomycetota > Coriobacteriia > Coriobacteriales > Coriobacteriaceae > Collinsella. The sequence goes on from JAGZYM010000001.1 coordinate 57,965, forward strand.
GCGAGCCGCACGCCGTGCTCGCCCCGTTTGCCGCAAGGCAGGACCGCGTGCCCAGGTAGGGTCGCCTCGAAACAAGCCAACGTTATGGGCGCCCGCGGTTGACCATGACTGCGGGCGTCCCTTTGTAAGGAGGATCACATGAGCGAAAAGCAAATGAGGCTCGGCGCCCTCGAGGCCGGCGGGACCAAGATGGTCTGTGCCGTGGTGTCCGGCGACGGCGAGGTCCTCGACCGTATGGAGACCCCGACGCTTACGCCCGCCGAGACCGTCCCGCAGATGATCGAGTGGTTCACCGCCCGCGATGTGGACGCGTTGGGCATCGGCGCCTTCGGCCCGACCTGCGTCGACCCCAACGACGAGCGCTACGGCTCCATCCTCCAGACGCCCAAGCTCGCGTGGCGAGGCCATGGTCTTCGCGCCGCGTTCGCCGACGCCCTCGGGATTCCGGTGGCCTACGACACGGACGTGAACGTTGCCTGCCTCGGCGAAGTGGTCTACGGCTGCTGCAAGGGGCTCGAGGACGCCGTCTACGTGACCATCGGCACCGGCGTGGGCGCGGGCGTCATGTGCGCGGGCAGGCTCCTTCACGGCATGCTGCACCCCGAGGCCGGCCACATGCTGGTAAGGACCCGTCCCACCGAGGAGGGACGCTGCGTCTGCCCGAGCCACGCGAGCTGTCTCGAGGGCCTCGCCTCCGGCCCCGCCATTGCCGCGCGCTGGGGAAAGCCCGCGGCCGAGCTCGCGGACAACGATGAGGCGTGGGCGCTCGAGGGGGATTATCTGGGGCAGATGTGCGCGAACCTCGTGCTCATGTACTCGCCTCGCCGCATCGTCCTCGGCGGCGGCGTGATGCACCAGGAGCAGCTCTACGGCATCGTCCGCAAGAAGACCCTCGAATATCTGGGTGGCTACATCCAGACCGCCGAGCTTAAGGACATAGAGAGCTACATCTGCGCCCCGGGCTGCGGCGGCGACCAAGGAATCCTTGGCGCGGCCGAGCTGGCAAGAAGGGCGCTCGCGTAACTTGCGCTCTCTCCGCCATACAACGCGTTAAGAAAAGACGAGCGCTTCTTGCCAATTGGGCGGCAAGAAGTGCTCGTCTTTTGCATTTTTGCCTCTCAAAATCTTATTTTCACGATTTGCATTTTCATCCCGTTGTCACCGACCCTTGCGAGAAACCGGAAAAAGCCGCTGACGGAAGGGTCTCTCAAATCGTTGTAACCCAGCATATAGCCGCGACTTGTGACCTGCAGACGGCTGTCCCACGCGCCGATTTCCTTGGCGGCATCCGAAACCGCAAAATATGCCCCAACATCCTTGATTTTTGCAGTCTTAAGCCATGTTTTTGCGATCATCTTTACTGCCGTCCGATTGGCAGCATCAAAGATCAGCACACCGCCGGGGAAAGCGTCCGCCATCTCCCGCACCAGTTCACGGACCTGCTGGGTCAGAAAGTAATAGAACACCCCGGAGGCAAAGAACACCGCCCCGCCGGAGGCATCGATTTTGCCAAACCATGCGGTGTCTTTCAGATCGCAGGGGATATTTTGTTCTCGATCCTCGGCGGGCAGCAGCTGCTGCCGCAAGGCAATCACATCCGGGAAGTCCAGATTGTAGATCTTGCATCTACCGTTGTCGCAGGTTCTGCCGGTGTTGTCCAGCCCACAGCCCAGATTGACCACCGCCGCATTGGGGTGGCCTTTCAGGTAATCCCGCACCTCGAAAGCAAGATCACCCTGCCGCATGGCCACCTCCAGCGCACCAAAGCGCTGCATCAGGCTGCGGGAGTTTTTCTCTGCCTCTGAAAAGTCGTAGTCGATCTGGTCGAGCAGGCGAACCGCTGTTTCATCCCTGTAAAGGTTCGGGTACAGCTCCGTACACAGCTTCCGGGAATACAGCGGGAGGATCAGCGTCTCCTGCACGGTGTTTTTCTCAATTTTACATTTCATAGGTTTCTTCCTCAGTGAATAAAAACTGTCATAATTGCCGCCAGCACAGCCGCTATGACTGTCATGCCTATCGCCATGTGCAGGATGGATGCAAAAATGCCCGTGCTTGATACCCTTACTTCCGCGCCGTGACGCAGAGCCACCTTTTCTTTTTGCGTATCTGCACCTCGTGAAAACCCGCCTGCTCCAGACACGCCTTTAATTCAATGTCCTTGTAGATGGTCATGCCGCCGATGATCTGCGTCCACCTTTCGTCCTTGTCCGTATCGCCATTGCTCTCGTTGCAGATAAGAATTGTCCCGTCTGGCTTCAGCGTCCGCCGGACCTCACGGAAGCATTGGGGCAAATCAGGCCAAAAATAGACGGTCTCAAAGGCCGTGACAGCATCGAAACAGCTATCCTCAAACGCCATATCCGCCACACTGCCTTGCAGAACGGCGCAACGCCCCTCCTGAATTGCAATTCGGTTGAGCTTTCTGGTCTTCTCCACACTGACGGGCGAATAGTCGATGCCCTTGACGACGCCATGCGGGCATTTTTTCAGCAGCCGTTTTATGTTCGCCCCGCCGCCGCAGCCGCAATCCAGCACCTTGGCATTTGGCGCAAGTCGTAGAAACTGAAGTCCCCACCGCGCCACAGGGCTGTGGCCCATATTCATCATGGCAACCATAAGTTTTCCGCCGGGGCCCACGGGCTTGCGGGTGTTTTCAAAGAACGACATCTGGCCCCTCCGATTTCATGCATTCCGCATAGGTCAACGGGAACGAGGCCTTCAGCACCGCGCTTTTCTGCACCGCCCAGCCGTTTTGACGCAGGAAACGCAGGTATTCCTCGCTCGTCCACCTGCTGTGGAGGGGGAATCCCGCCATACTCATGAAAAAGGCTTTTGCCTTGCCGGAAACCGAGCTCCCCGCGTGGGTGAAGGTTGGCGCGATGAGCACGCCGTCGTCCTTCAGCACCCGCCTGATTTCTTGCAGGGCCTTTTCCGGATGCGGCACTATGTGAAGCGCGTTGGACGCGATCACCACATCAAAGGACTTCTGTGCATAGGGCAGGCGGAACATATCTTGTACGGAAAAGTGCAGCTTTGCGGATTGATTGTCCCGCTTTGCTTCAAGGATCATCTTTGCAGAAGCGTCCGTAGCCTCGATGTGCGCCGCCGCATTCACGATGCTCTTTGCGATAAGCCCCGTGCCGGTGGCAACCTCCAGTACGGTTTTTGCTTTCACCACCGGCCTGATCAGCTCATACATCTTCTCATACGCCGCCCGGTCCTTTCGCATGAAACGGTCGTACCGACCGGCATTCTTGTCCCAGAAGCCCTTACATTCGTGCATTGCTATCGCCCCCAAATAGTTAGAGACATCTAACTATAACACACGAATCATGCAGTAAGATAAGGCTAACCTTATTTTCTTGGCAAAGATGCATCTCTTCGGTTTTCGCTTATAACAGCGCGAGTCAGATACAAGGCTGGAGCTGAAGAAGGGGTTTGGCGGACAGGTAGGTCGATACCGGTTCCCGGAACGGTGATCCAGTCAATTACACCAGGGCTCTAGCCATCGAGTGGGAATAGTAAATTCCTTAGTTATGGGGGTATAAATTTGATTTCCTTTAGGATAAACCCCATGACTATATGAATTGACCTGCTGACTCCAATGAAGATTGGAGGGTAACGGCCAGGGGTGACGGCCCAGCGAGTGTTATTTTGCGAGCTATGCGCATTGAAAGCGACCTTTCGTGGTATAAACTACTTACCGGAAGCCGCGGCTTTCAGAGTACGGCTTACGTGTACGTTTAACCTCCGTGGGCGACGGGGTGCCGCAAGGCGTAGAATATCGCCCACCTGTAGGGGCCTGCAGCGATGCGGGCCCCGCTTCGTATGAAGGGGGCGTAACCGATGAAGATCGTATCCATCTCCCAGGACTTCTTCGACCTCATCGAGGGCGACCGCGAGCTCATGCTTAAGCACAATCGCCCCTGCATCGTGGTGGTGAGGCTGCGTTTCCGCGGCAAGCGCAGGGACTTCGCCGTGCCGCTGCGTTCCAACATCGCCCCTAACGTGCCCAAAGACCAGTACTTTGCGTTGCCACCCCGCCCCACGACGCGCCCCGGCTGCCGCCACGGCATCCACTACATCAAGATGTTCCCCATAACCAAGGTCTACCAGCGCCGCTTTAGGACCGAGGGCTCGGCCTACTACGAGACACTTCAGCGCATCATCGACGGCAACACCAAGCGCATTGTCTCCGAGTGCCAGGCGTACCTCGACCGCTACGAGCGCGAGGGAAGGCCCTGCTTCGCCGTCGACATCGACCGCATCGTGGGGCTGCTGGAGGGCGAGAAGTAGGACACCTCGGCTCAGTCTCGAGCCATGTGGAGTCGCTCCGCATTTTTGAACGCCGCGTGTGCGTCCCAAATACTTGAGAAACAAGCTGTGAAGTGCAGTGGCGCGCCCGCGCCCGTGCATAGCCGTCACCATCAGCGTCTACGCGGCGTCGGCTTCAAGTGGAACTGGCGCCGCTGCTGTATATGGTTTGCCTTGCTGCAGATGGCGATCAATGCCCACGATGCTTCTGCTTGCGCTTCAGCTTTCGCTGCTCGAAGCGCGCCTCCGCCTCATTCGCGCGACGCTGGCTTCTTGCATGAGCTGACTCCTGCTTCATCGCTTCTCTCTGTGCCGCGAGAGCCTGCTGCGCCTTGGTGCTCATCGCTGGCTGCTTGAGGGCTTTCGCCGCCTCGCGAGCGCGCCGCTTGGGGTTCTTCGCGGGCTTGCTCGCCTCGGTCGGCTCGTCGCCGAAGAACGAGAGCATTGCCCATTTGCCTGTAATGAAATGCAGGATTTCCTCATTGGATGGCTCCGCGCCGAAGACGATGCGGGCGACGCCGTACCTTCCGTCCTCGACGTGCTCCGCCAGCCCGACCCAGAATTGGCCGTCGTGATATGACGATGAGCAGCAAGTCGCTGATAGCCGCCCTGCGAAGATAGTTGCCTTGTTCGCAGCCGGGCCGCAGGTCGCACCTACGCTCGAGCTCTGCCACGAGGGCATCGTTGTCGGTCACTGAGACGATGGCGTCGCCGTCGTAGGGCGCCTCGATATAGACGCGGTCGAGCGAGTTGGCCGTCCCCGCCCAGAGCGTCCTGGTGCGCCGGACGCCCCGCACGTGGGCGTAGGGTATCACCGAACGCATCCTAGCGTACACGACGACGAGGCGGTCGCCGTAGAGCTCGAGGCGGTTGCTGCGGACGGGAAGGGCGGCCAGGGCCACGAGGGCCGGGACGGGCAGCAGCGCGAACCAGCCCCATAGGAGCGCGGGACTCGAGCTCAGGAAACACGCGATACACGCCGCGGATAAACCGCCCGCCACAATCACCATGGCCGCTATGAACCACGGGTCTGTCCTGCCGGGGAACACCCGCTCCGGCCGCTCGTCCTTCTCACCCATTACGGCCTCCCTCCCGACGCCCTCCCTAGCGGAGCGTGGGGCCGGAGAGTGCCTTGAACCCGTCGCCGACCATCTCGCCCCCCGTTCCGTGGGCCTTCTGTAGTGGTGTGTACCCCCGACTGTTCGACGGATGTCGTACGATTGAACGTTTTTCGAACTTTTTTAAGATGGGTGCGGCAGGATCGAGCAGATTGTTCGCGCGAGAGGCTCCCCGCCGCCGCGCCCGGTCTCGGGTTCGATGCATCGACATCCGTCTCAGGTGGTGTCTCCGCTGCGCGACATTGCAGGGGGCAAAGCCGAGATGCCATGGGGCGCGCCGAGGCTTTGCCCGCGGGGCGAAGATTCTAGGGGTCCGACGTGGCCTGGAGGGGAGACGGACATGCAAGCGCTTATGACTGAGGAGCTGGCCGAGTGCCTGCCGCCGCTGTACGCGACCGAGGGAGGGGCACTCGCCCTCGACCTCACAAACCCGGAAGGCGAGGACCACCTTGACCTCTGGTGCTCGCTTACCATCAACCTTTCGGGTGACCCCTTCGCCTCCACGTGGCGCATTCACGCTTGTGCCCGGCATCATGGACATGGGCGTCGCCAAGTCGGCCGACGGGGCGCAAGCCCCTGTTGACTCAACGTTCGACGAGATAAACCGCATGTTCTCAAAGCTCGGCTTTATCGATTACAATTCACGCCTCGCGCAAGGGCCGTTCTACTCCCCAAACCTAATCTGCCTGTCGCACGCATCGAGGCGACGGGGCGGCGCCTTCTCGCGTGAGTCAATTCCTGTTTTACTGGTGCGGATCCCAACATGCCCTTATGCATGGTGCCCTGCCGCTTTCGAAACTTCAAAACCATTCGATTTTCGAAACTGAGTGGGAATAAGTTATCGGTACGCTTTTTTATAAAATGTAAAAAAGCACCCCCATAACTGATGAAATGGACGCTGAGAAAAAAGGGGGCGCATCTTGCGTATATACCGACGTGAAGATCTACCTCTATCTTGCATCGCGCGGGTATGAGCTTTCTGTGGGCCGTATTGGGAAGCTCGAGTGTGACTTCATCGCTCGTAGGCGCAATGCTTACGCCTACATCCAGGTCTCTATGTCGATTGCCGACAGAGGCGTCGAGGAGCGCGAGTACAGGCCGTTCGGCCACATCAGGGATGGTTATCCGCGCTACTTGTTCACGCTTGATCCTCTATTGCAGGAGAGGGATGGCATCAGGCACCTTAACATGGCGTCGTTTATGCAAGATGGCGGTGATTATATTTGAGCGGCGGCCAGATTCCTTTGCTCTCTAGTGCGCAAACAGCGCGGGTATCAAATGAGGACCATTGCCTCACGTAGAATCGATAGATTGAAAACTTGTTTTGATGTTGACAGGCTTTTGGCCAGTGGCTCCTATTGTCGAGTGGGAGTAGCTGAAACGAGGCGATTGAATAACTCCATACGTTTTGGTTAAAACAAAAAATATGCCGCGCGCCTGCGGCATGAGGGAGGGAGATTTCTATGAAAATCGTTGTATTGAGCGGCAGTCCGCGTAAGGGCGCCAATACCGACACCATGGTTGAGGCGTTTGCCGAGACCGCGCGCGAGGCCGGCCATACGGTCGAGGTCATCCGCGTTGCCGGCAAAAAGATCGCTGGTTGCTTGGGGTGCCAGTATTGCTTCGCCCATGAGGGCACTTGCGTGCAGAAGGATGACATGGCCGACGTGATCGAGCCGCTGAAAGGCGCCGACATGGTTGTCTTCGCTTCGCCTATCTACTGGTTTGATATCACTGCGCAGGAGAAGGCCGCCATCGACCGCCTGTACGCCTTCGGTGCTACGGGCTTCCCGTTCACCAAGACGGCCCTTTTGCTCGATAGCCACAGCGAGGGCGTCTATGACGCGGCGATCGCCATGTACAAGTCAACCTGCGCGTACTGCAAGTGGGAGGACCAGGGCATTATCACCATCAGCGGTATGACCGAGCGCGACAGCATGGCCTCCTCGCCCAAGTTGGAAGAGGTGCGAGAGCTCGCTCGCAAACTCGCCTAAGGACAAGAAGAACGCATGGCAATCGGTGTTGGTGGAAAATGCTTGCTATCCTTACCAAGAGGAATGCTGATTGCCATGCGTTGATGCTTCCGCGGACAATTCCGGCGTGCTAAAACGCCTTCTCGTTCAAGAATTCCCTGAATGCGGGGATGTCAAAGCCAACGAGACCACGCCCGCGCTCTCCGATGACGCCGTCCTCGAGGAGACGGCGTTTATATTGGCTTGCATAGTTGCCGGCAACGCCCAAGCGTTTGGCTATCTCCGAGACCCTGCTGGGGCCAGAGTCGGGCAGCATCGCGAGCAAAAACTCAATGTCTTTATCGGAAAGCTCCCGATAGGTCGTTTCGAGAGAAGCCCGACGTCATGCTTCTCGAGTTGCCTGAAGACGCCATTCATGTACGTGCGCCAGTTACCCTGAGTCTCCTGAGCATATGTCCAATCGATGCCGACTGGCCCAATCTGAGCGCCGCTTATGCACGCGCGAGGCTGTGAGAGGCGGCTATCTGCCGCCCCTTTGGTTCGCTCGATAATATCTTCGAGCATGCCTGGCATGGCGGAGACATTTGCTGCGGTCCATGGTGGCCCCTTTGCAGGTTTTGCTAGTTTTTGCAACTTTTGCTAATTTTTGCAAGTTTTGCTAACGGTTTAACATGTTTTGTGCCGCGGGATTGCGGGAGTGAAAAACGGGGATTCCTATTATTCCGACTACGTTGCAGCGAGCGGGGCCCGGAGCGCGATGTTGCTGCGCTCCGGGCCCCACCGTTTTGAGAGCTTATGGCGGTTCTGCCGTCGTCCTAGTCAAACAGGCTCGGCATGTCGTTTTCCTTCATGAGGGCACCGGCGGAGGGGAGGCTCTGTGCGGTGAACTTCTCGGCCGAGACACCGGCGCCAAGAATCTCCTCGGTTGTGCCGACGGTGGTGACCGAGCGGCCCTTCTTGGCCGTAAAGGCTTGGACGCCCTGCGTGTTGGTTGTCGTCTTGGTCTTGAGTAGCGACGTGTTGAAGTTCATCAGGCGATAGTCGCTCGAGACCAGCGCGATGTCGCGATCTTCCTTGAGCACCTGGGCATACAGCAGCTTGCTGCCGCCGTAGATGGCGTTCTTGAGGCGTTTGCGGTTGGTCTTGGTGACGTATCCAGAAAGCGCGACGCGCACCACGCGGCCGTTCTCAAAGACAAACAGCACGTCGGCCTTATAGTCCTCGGGGTCGATGACCCAGATGATGCTCTCGTCGGGTTCCATCTCAAGATCGGTGGGCAGGTACGAGCCCAGCTGTGCCGACTTGGTATCCTCAAACGCCGCAACCTTGCACTTGTACACCTGGCTCTTGTTGGTAAAGACCAGCAATTCGTGGGTGTTGGAGGACGGAAACTCGATAAAGGGTTTGTCGCCGTCCTTGTACTTGAGCGTGGTCGCCTTCTTGAGCACGCGGTCTGTCATCTTCTTAAGGTAGCCATCGCGCGAGAGCATGATGGTGACCGGGTACTCCTCGACCTCGGGCTCCAAGCTTACTTCGATAACCTCATGGGGCTCAATCCTGCCCGTGCGGCGCGGCATCACGTACTTCTTGTTGACTGCGGCCAGCTCGTCGCTGATGACCTTCTTGATGTTCTCCTCGCTGGAGAGGATCTCCTCAAGCTCGGCAATCTCACCCTCTAGCTTGGCGATGTCCTTGGTGCGGTTGAGGATGTACTCCTCGTTGATGTTGCGGAGCTTGAGCTCGGCAACAAATTCCGCCTGCGTCTCGTCGATGTCGAAGCCGCGCATAAGGTTGGGCACGACCTCGGCCTCGAGCTTGGTGCCGCGGATGATGGCGATGGCCTTGTCGATGTCGAGCAAAATCGCCTCGAGGCCGTGCAGCAGGTGCAGGCGCTCGGACTTTTTACCCAGGTCAAAGTTAATGCGGCGACGCGTGGACTCAATACGCCACTTGACCCACTCGTGCAGGATCTGGCGCACACCCATAACGCGGGGATAGCCGTCGACGAGCACGTTGAAGTTGCACGAGAATGAATCCTGCAGCGTGGTCGAGCGATAGAGCTTGGCCATGAGCTTGTCGGGGTCGACGCCACGCTTAAGGTCGATGGCGATGCGCAGGCCCGAGAGGTCGGTCTCGTCGCGGATGTCGGCAATCTCCTTGACCTTGCCCTCTTTGGAGAGCTTGACGATGCGCTCGATGATGACATCGGTCTTGGTGGTGTAGGGGATCTCGTAGACCTCGATGATGCGCTCTTCAGGAATCCAACGCCAGCGGGAGCGAATCTGGAAGCTGCCAAGGCCGGTCTCGATGATCTTCTCCATCTCCTCGCGGCGGTAGATAATCTCGCCGCCGGTCGAGAAGTCGGGCATGGGCATGTACTCGAGCAGATCGCAGTCGGGATCCTGCAGGTAGTGCATCGTGGCGGTGCAGACCTCGTTGAGGTTGAAACCGCAGATGTCGGACGCCATGGCGACGCCGATGCCCTTGTTGGCCGAGACGAGGATATTGGGGAACGTGGTGGGCAGCAGGCGCGGCTCCTTCATGGCACCGTCGTAGCTGTCGACGAAGTCGACCGGGTCCTTGTCGATGTCCTTGAAGATCTCGGCGCTGATGGGGGAGAGCTTGGCCTCGGTATAACGCGAGGCGGCGTAGCTCAGATCGCCCGAATAGTACTTGCCAAAGTTGCCCTTCGACTCCACGAAGGGGGCAAGCAGTGCTTCGTTGCCCGTCGCCAGGCGCACCATCGTCTCGTAGATCGCGGCATCGCCGTGCGGGTTGAGCTTCATGGTCTGGCCCACGATGTTGGCGCTCTTCTGGCGCTCGCCCTTGAGCAGACCCATCTTGTACATGGTGTAGAGCAGCTTGCGGTGCGAGGGCTTAAAGCCGTCGATCTCGGGGAACGCACGCGAGACGTTGACGCTCATGGCGTAGGGCATGTAGTTGACCTCGAGCGTCTGCGTGATCGGCTGGTCGGTGACCTCGGAGTGCAGGCCGATGACGTTCTCGGCGTTGACCTGCTTTTTCTTTGGCTGGTTCTTCGTCTTCTTCTTTGCCACGATTTCCTCTTGAACTTCTTATGGGCCGTCGTTATCGATTTGCTGCTACTGCAGGTCCAGCTGGTCCAGGTATTCCTTGCCGTGCTCGGAGATATGGCGCTTGCGGCCCGCTTCGTCGTTGCCCAGCAACAGGTTGAACATAGTTTCTATCCTGGTGACGTCCTCGGGCTCCACCTTGATCAGACGACGCGTCTCGGGGTTCATGGTGGTGAGCCACATCATGTCCGGGTCGTTCTCACCAAGACCCTTGGAGCGGTTGATGGAGCACTTTTGGTCGCCAATCTCCTTGAGGATGCCGTTCTTCTCGAGCTCGGTGTAGGCAAAGTAGGTCTTCTCTTTGCAGTTGATCTCGTAGAGCGGCGATTCGGCGATATACACGTAACCCTCGTCGATAAGCGTGGGCACCAGGCGGTAGAGCATGGTGAGCACGAGCGTACGGATGTGATAACCGTCGACGTCGGCGTCCGTACAGATGATGACCTTGTTCCAGTTGAGGTTGTCCAGGTCAAAGGCACCAAGGTTTTTGATGCGCTTGTCCTTGATCTCCACGCCGCAGCCCAGCACGCGCATGAGGTCCATGATGATGTCGGACTTAAAGATGCGCGGATAGTCTTCCTTCAGGCAGTTGAGGATCTTACCGCGGACGGGCATAACGCCTTGGAACTCGGCATCGCGCGAGGTGCGAATGGCGCCTGCTGCCGAGTCGCCCTCTACGATGTAGATCTCGCGGCGGCTCTTGTCCTTGGAGCGGCAGTCGATGAACTTCTGCACGCGGTTGGCCATGTCGGTCTTCTGCTGTAGGTTGGTCTTGATGCTCTGACGCGTCTTCTCGGCGTTCTCGCGCGAACGCTTGTTGATGAGCACCTGCTCCATGATCTTGTTGGCAGCGTCTTTGTTCTCGATTAGGTAGGTCGAGAGCCGCTCCTTAAAGAAGGCCGTCATAGCCTGCTGGATAAAGCGGTTGTTGATGGCCTTCTTAGTCTGGTTTTCATAGGACGTCTGGGTGGAGAAGCAGTTGGTCACCAGCACCAGACAGTCCTGGACGTCCTGCCACTTAATGCCGCTCTCGTTTTTGTTGTACTTGCCCTGTTGCTTAATGTAAGCATCGATGGCACTGGTCAGAGCGCTGCGGGCGGCCTTCTCGGGCGAGCCGCCATTCTCGAGCCACGATGAGTTGTGGTAGTACTCCTGCATCATGAAGGTGCGCGAGAAGCACATGCACGCGGTGATCTTTACATTGTAGTCGGGCAGGTCCTCGCGATCGCGACCGCGACGGTCGGCCTCGATAAAGAAGGGCTCGGTGAGGTAGTCGGTACCGACCTTCTCGAGCACGTAGTCTTCGATGCCCTTGGGATAGCAAAAGTCCTCTTCGGAAAACTCGCCATCGTCGCCCTCAATGCGCAGGCGGAAGGTCACGTTGGCGTTGACCACGGCCTGGCGGCGCATGGTCTCGCGATACCAATCGTGGGGGATGCTGATGGAGGTAAAGACCTCAAGATCGGGGCGCCATTTGATGGTGGTGCCGGTACGGTCCTCGTCGCTGGGCTCAATCTCGAGTGCCTTCTTTTTGGCGCCAACGACCTTGCCCTTTTTAAAGTGCAGGGAGTACTTGTTGCCGTCGCGCCAAACCGTGACGTCCATGTATTCGGAGGCGTACTGGGTCGCGCACGAGCCCAGGCCGTTGGTACCGAGCGAGAAGTCGTAGTCGCCGCCCTGGTTGTTGTTGTATTTGCCACCTGCGTAGAGCTCGCAAAAGACGAGCTCCCAGTTAAAGCGCTTCTCGGAGGGGTTCCAGTCGAGCGGGCAGCCGCGGCCGTTGTCCTCTACCTGAATGGAACCATCGCGAAAGGCGGTAAGGGTGATGAGCTTGCCGTAGCCCTGGCGCGCCTCGTCAACGGCGTTGGACAGGATCTCGAAGGCGGCATGCGCGCAGCCGTCGAGTCCGTCCGAGCCAAAGATGACGGCGGGGCGCAGGCGTACGCGCTCCTCGTCCTTGAGCTGGCGGATACTGTCGTTACCATAGTTTGCGGTGTTTTTTGCCATACTCGCTCTCTCGGTGCTCCTTTGCTGCGTTTAAGTCATATAGATAGTCAAGGTAGCATAGCCCAGCCCACAGACGATTCCAACCAACACGAAATCCATCGAACAACCGTTCGATTAGATAATGAATGCTTGGAATGCGGGAGGGACCTGTCCTGTCCTATCCAAACATCTGCGGCAGGTCGATGAAGACGGTTCGATCGCTTTCGCCAGCTTCGAAGCCCGAACGGGAGAAGAATCCATAGCGATGGCACTTGAGTCCCGTTGCCTCGACTTGGGCGATTTCCTCGTCGACCATTTTTTGCGTGATGGGGGATTTGCGGAACTTTGCTTCGTAGAATGCGTAGCCCTCGGGGTCTTGCGTTACCACATCGAATTCGCCGCTCGTTTTGTTTGCGGGGTCGTCGTACCAGTACTTGCCTATGGCGTCGAAAGCCGGTTCGATCTTGCCGGTCCTGTTCTGCCGCACGAGGTATTGACGGCAGATCTCCTCGAACATATGAGGAACGTAGTTTTCCTCGAAGTCTTGGAAGACGTGACGATCATAGAAGACTTCCGGGTCGAGCAGCTGACGCGCTGAGGCATTGCGGAAAACATAGCGATAGTAAAAGAGCGAAAGCGGATCCACTACAAAGTAGCCAGACTTGCGCTTGTTCGTAGGGTCGTTGATGGGTGCACGCTTTTGGACGATTTCGAGTGACATGAGCTTGTCGAGCACGTCTGCCATGGCCGGACCGCTCGAGACGTGCGACTGTGCCAGCACGTCCCCCCAACGGGAGTAGCCTTGTGCGAGAGCCCCGAAAACTTCGTTGGCGTTGGTCATCTTCGAGATCTCGGCGTTGAGATAGGACGGCACCTCGCTTTCTAAGCGGGCGCCAGGTTCCGTGACGAGCTCGATGATGTTGTCGCGTACGCTTTGGGATTGATCGATGAGGCGATTGTAAAAGGGGATACCGCCAAAAACGCTATAGAGCCGCACCTTGTCCTCGGGCGAGAACGCGGGATAGAACTTCGCAGCGTCAAAGTAATCCATGGGCTTAAGCTCAAGCGCGAGATCAATTCGCCCGTAGAGGGGGCTTTCATGCTCGATGAGGGATTTCATAATCTCAACGTAGGAGCCGCACAGGACAATGTTTAAACGTGAGTCTTCCCTGTGGGCGTCGATTGAGGTCTGAAGAATGCTGTCTAAGCCTTTAACCGCATCTCTCAAGTAGGGGTATTCGTCGAGAACGAGGGTAATGTTCTTGTCTTTAGCTTGGGCAAACAGAAATTCGATGAGCTCGCGGATGCCTGTGAAGGCGAGCGGAGGAAAGCTCAGCGCTTCAGCAACAAGGACGGACAGACTCTCGAGGTTGTCTGCCTCGGAGGTTTGGCGGCACTCGTAATAGACCGTTGCGACGTCCGACAAATCGGTTAGCGCCTGCTTGATGAGCTCACTTTTTCCGACGCGACGCCTGCCGTAAATGAGAACATTGCGCTGCTCGGGTGCTTTGAGCGTTTTCTTAATACGGGCGAGCTCACGCTCCCTGCCAATAAATTCCACTTACTCGGTTCCTTCCGACTCGGTTTTGTCCGAGTTAATTGTATCGCATGGATCAGTTTATGCTCGAGTTTACTCGGACAAAACCGAGTCGGTTCTGCCCGAGTAAATTTGAAGGCGGCCGAATGCGTCTTGCTGCGTTTGCGGTTGGATACGTTGTCGAAAACGTGTCGTGCGGATTGTTGGATCGAATCGAACATTGGGACAGACGTCTCGTTTTATGGGCCGGGGGCGTGCATGTGCGAGTTCTTTTGGCCCATAAGGAACGCTGGTGGGTCGTTATTTGGGCCACGGGTCACTTCGCCGGCGCCGTGTTTCGTCATACGCTCATAGTGGAAGCCGATGCCACGGGGTCGACTTGGGACTCGGGCAATGGATGAGCTGCAAGCCGAAAGGAGCGGTGAGAATGATGAGGCCCATGACAAAGAAACTGCTGTTAGGAATTCCCACCGTGACGCTTTCGGCCGTGCTGGCGTGTACAGTGGCCGGCTGTGGCGGTAGTGCTCCGAGCGGCTCGCCTGGCGGTTCGGGCGGCAGCGCGCCTGTGCAGGAAAAGCCCAGGGCCTATGATTCGCAGACGGTCGAGGTGGCAGGCATTACCGATGAGTCGGTGGCTCACGGTACGTTCTATCGCGGCGATGCCAAGCTGCAGGACGGCTTTTACCTGCACATCAAGATCACCAACAACAACACAAAGAACAGGACGTTCAGTTCCTTTAACGTGCATGCTGCCCAGGGCGATCTTGAGGCAGGCGACCCGTTGTTTACTTCCGGCAAGGCGGCCGTGCTCGACTACGTTGCAAGCGAGGCTCCCGATGAGCTGCACGAGGGCATCGACCTTTCCGAGAGGCCAGATATCGGCCCGGGCGAGACCGTTGAGTACGTGTATTTCTGGGCGCCCAAGACGGCGTACTACGGGCCCATCACTGTCGAGTTCGTAGACGCTTATGCCCCCGCCAAGAATCATGAGGCCATGCACTTTGACACCACGGGATGCGAGACCAAGGAGTTCAAGGCGGCCGGCGGCGTGGCCGATTCTGGCGAGAAGGCAGATTTAACGGGCATCGACTGCGCATCGTACAGCATCGAGGCCGCCGATGGGTACACGCTGGATTCGTCCGACGAAGAGCGCGAAAAGGCAAACTTCTTCCACGACGAGACTGGAGGACGCCTGAACATCAGCATCTTCCCGCGCTCGCCGGAGGAAGAGGTTGCAAGCCTAGAGCAGGTCTACGAAGGCAAGGAGACAACAACCGACCAGGTCGAGTACAACGGCATAACGTGGCTGCGCTTTACCGGTCCCGACAACGGCCATACGCTGTTTGCGACGGCTCCCGCGACGGGCGAGACCGTCCGCGTGTCGATTGGCTGGAAGATCGATTGGGACGCCGCCGCGCCCATGATGGAGGCATTGAAGCTCAAGTAGCGGGTTGCGATTCCCATGTCAGGCGACTCAGGGCTGGCTCCGAGTTATCGGGGCCAGCCCCTTTTGGTGTTCGATGAGCCGAGTCGGCGTCTCTCGCAAAGGTAACTGAGAGCTAGTGAGGCTTATCAGAATTGACCTCATCGGCGGTGTCTTTTTCGAGCGCCGTGCGGCGGGCGCTGTAGGCGACGAGGCCGGCGCCTGCCGCGGCGAGTGCTGCTGCGGCTGCCGTAAGGGGAGCGTTGACATCGCCCGTGCCAGCGAGCGCGCCCGCTTTTCCGGAGCGTTTGTTATTGCTGTGGTCCTTGCCACTGCCGGAGCTGCTTCCGCCGGAGCCGCCGCCCTCGTCGGTACCGCCGCCACTCGAGCCGCCATCGTCGTCTGCTGTCATCGGGGCGTCGTGAAGTTCTGTCGTATCCGCGCTGTCGCATACGCCGACCTGAACTTCTGAGCGTTCGCATGCTGCGTCGGGCACATGAAGCTCGTGCAGCACGGCACCCAGCGCCGAGTTTGCGCCCGGTCGAATTTCCTCGAGCGTTACGGGATCGAGCGCCACCAGATTACGCGCCTTCGCATATAGCGTTACACGTTTGCCCACTTCATCGCTCCAACTCTCGGGGATGGCGAAGCTCATGCGGAACTGTGCCGTGCAACCCGGTGCCAGCACGGCGTTGCCGTTGTCGGCTACCAGCGGGTGCGTTGCAAAAGGTGTGCCCAGCGTCTCGAGCGCGTACTTCACGTGTGCCATGTCGTTGGCCGAAGCGTCCTCGGCAAGCTCTGGATCGTAGATCGATGCCATGCGCGTGTTCGCTCCGAACCCGATGGATGCGCTGGAGAACGGCTGGCTGGAGCCCTCTCGGTACAGATCGATTGTGCCGGCGGTCAGCAAGGTGTTGCCGTCGTTTCGCACCGTGACCATGAAGGATTCGCCTGCTGCTCCGGGCACCACCGCGCCCGAGGTAGCGACTGCGCCCGTCGGAGTGGCACACGCCACCAAGGGCACTTCGATGCCGTGTAGTTCTGCCTCGCTCTTCTCCGCGCTCACAATGTGCGTGGCGAGCGCGGAGAGCATGCTCCCCGACGTCAAAAATGTCGTTATCTGATCGACGGGATGGTCCAGCTCGCACATCACGAACGGCTCCGTGAACAGATCGCCTGCCAAGGTGCTGGCGAAGATGCGGAAGTGCTTGCCCATCACTGCTACCGGGTTGCCTTCTTCGTCGTAGGTTTGTCCCACCTTGCCATCGGTGTTCTCTACATAGAGCACGCACCTGCCGTTGTTGCTTACGCTAAACGATGCAGGGCCACAGCCTGCGGCACCCACGGGCTGCATTGCAAATGCCGATGCGCCTCGCGTCCAAGTAATATGCTGCAGTTGCTCGTTGACGGTTGCCAAAAAGCCCGAATGTTGTGGCCACGGCACCGCGTGGGGTACTGTGGCATCTGGCGACATAACGCCCCAGCCCGCAATGGACTGGCCGATCACGGCGTACGATGCGCAGCCACAACCGCCTGCAGTCTCGTATGCAACGGGCACCACCATTTTGCCGTTGATATTCTCGGGCTCGCCCAGCTCGATACTCGACGGTGCTTGCGGAAAGCGGAGGACCTGACGGAACGTGAGACTGTCGCCCAAATCATCCGACCACAGGGTAAAGCATTCCAGCGCAACCTCGGCCTCGCTGCCGAGCGCCTTCTCTGCGGTGGTTCCGCGGCGGTGGAGGTAAGCGCCCGACAGGCGCCCGTCGACCAGCGTCTTGCCCATCGTGATACGCGGGCACTGCAGGCAATGGTAGCCATCCTCCTGAAGGCGGCCGTGCGAGATGCTGCGCCACGACGTGTGCGATATCACGCGAACTCCGTCGTTGCTTATGCGCAGGCGCACAACGGACAGTATGCCGGATGTGCTCGCCGTATCGAAAAGGGTGTTGTCGCCGGCGGGGCGCTCGCCCGAGACCAGCAGCACGTAGGCGTCCTGGTTTCCCCTCCCGTCTGTATATTCCACCACGTCGAAGTCGTAATCGAATATGCCGTCGCGCTCCACATCGCCCTCGCCAAACCCAAGGGGGAAGTCCACGGGCGTGGGAGCGGACCACGTGCCGTTCGTCTTTGTATGCACCACCAGGCGCGAACGACCATTCTCGCCGTAGCGCACCGAGGCGATACGGAATAGGCACTCCACGCCGGCAACCATTGCCAGCTTCATGTGAGCTTCGCTGAGCACGCCGGAAAACAGCACGTTGTCGCTCGAGGGTTTTATGCCGCCACGCTCGTCCTCCGACACGCCGGCAGAATTGGCGTTCGGATCAGCGACGGCGTTCGTTGCCTGACCGATGTAGGTGTACTCATACATCGGCGCGGCGTTTTCGTCGTTCTCTATCAGTGCATGGACGAAATGCTCGATTTGTCCCGTGTCGTCGCTCTCCGCGTCTGCCTCGAGCTCAATGCGCGTGACCGCCCGGTCCCAATCGCGTACGGTAGGCGCGACGTTTATCGCGGTGGCTGCAACCTCGGCGCGCGCGAGCAGCTCGGCGTTGGTGACAATGGTGGCCGATGCGATAAATTGCGGAACGCCGCCCGCCTCGATGTTGCCGGGCGTGACGAAGCGGGCATCCAGCGTGTAAGGCGTATCTCCACCCAATGCGAGCTCAGAGCGCTGGAGCACATACTGGTCGCCATTGTTCACCGACATATTCCACGAATCGATGAGTGTGGGCCACGACCCCGACCAAGCCTTGGTGGTCCACTTGAACATTACGAACTGGAGTATCACGTCGACATCGACGTCTGCACCTACGCGCAGCCGCGGAAGCTGGTGTCCATCTGCCTTCTCGTACCCAATGAACAGCGTGAGGGATGCGGCGCCGCGCACGGCAGACGAAGCGATGCCTGCAACGCCGGCGCCAAAGGTGACGGCAAGCCCGATCTGGATGGTGAACGAGCCCGACGTGTTTGAATAGTCGAGCGAAATGTTCTTGAAAAACGCCGCGCCGCTGCCGTGCGTGTGGGCACCCACGGCGAGCGCCAGCTTTGCCAGCACCCAGGGGTCGACGTTTAGGAAAAACGGCACCGGTCCTAGGGTAAACTGCTCGGTCCAATTGAGGTCGGTTCTTACTTGGAAGAGGGCCTTAATATTGCCGTATGCGGGGTCGTTGTTGTTACCCCAGGTTTTGCCCACCCAATCGTAGGCGAGCGAGCCGTACAGCTGTGTGGCGATATCCAACGTGAACAGCGGCGTGCAATGGTGACGAAGGAGCTTGGTGTTTCTTGGATCGGTGCCCGAACCGGCACTCATACTCTTGTACTGATTCCACTTCCCCTCCATCTCGTCGAGGTAGCGGTTTGCCTGCTTGGCGCCCGACTCACGCGGCGATTTCTTCCAGTATTCCGGATCAGGGTTGCCCGAATCGTTCATATAGCTGGCTGGTTTGTATCCTCCGCCAAACAGCACGTATCCAGCAAACGAGAAATCGAACAGAATGGGAAATGTGGGCATCCAGCACGTGAACTTATTGCCGCCGATACCGGGAAACGCCGCGGGGAAATCAAACGGAGTGATCTCTTGGTCCATGGTGGTGGGAATGATGGTGGTCGAGCCCGATTCCGCCTTTGCGGCCGGCGCGGTGACAACGGCCATAGGGGATGAGAGCGTGTAGGTTTTGCCCTGGTAGTCGAGCATAAAGCGCAGCTTGCACCCTTCCTCCAGAAGGCCCGAAGCTGCATCGAGGAACGTGTCTTCGAGCGTGAACGTCGCCAGATTATCCGCACCCGTTGCGCTGGCCTTGACCTGGCCAATCTGCGTGACGGTTTCGGGTGAGCTGCCCACGGCGGGCATTACCTTATTGATGTGCAACGTCGCCTGCCCGCCCTGCGGCAGGTGGGCCTGTACGGCAAAGGCATGCGTATCGGGCTGCGCATTTGCTGCATCGTCTTTGGGCATCGCCATGAATGTGGCGTCAGCGTACTGGATGTCCCACTCATCAAACGTAAGCTGGCGAAAGTACGGCTCACCGTCGGAGAGCGGACGTGTGGGCGCGGTAATGGCGGTGCCGCCCTGGATGCGCGCGAGGGGAATCTCGACATCACGGTAGCCCGCCATGCTAATGGAGATGCCGCCGTTAAAGTCGTACGCGTCGAGAAGCGTTGCCTCGTCCACGTAGCCTTCCGAAAGCGGCGCGACCTCAAAGATGGCCGTGCCTTCTTCATCGGTAGTGGCGGTGAGCTGCTTGCCTGCGGCATAGCGCGATGTGAGCGTGACCTGGGCACCCGTGATGGGCGTATTCTTGTTGGCGACGTCGACCACGACCACACCAAACATGGTGCGCGAGAGAACGAGCACCTTGAAGGGGTCCTCTTCGTCGGCATAGGCCGCGGTGGGCGCGAACGGCAATATGAAGGCGTTTGCGCTTCCCGGCACGCGAGGCAACATAATGCTCGCTAGCGAGGACGCTCCAGCAACAAGTAACGAACGGCGATCAAGCATCTTGGGCTCCCATCCCGCAGGTATCGGTGGAAATAATCCAATTTTGCGAGAAGGCGCCTCGTGGCGGTAGTGCCGTTCGATGACCAAAATGTCCAATTTGAGCGCGCGAAAGCGTCAGACCCCTGGAGCGCTTTCGATACGACGGACAGTCTGGCCGCTAGCGCAACATGTGGGCGACCAGCTCGGCGCGTGTGCCGATGCCAAGCTTTGCGTATACGCCGGATAGGCGGTTTTTAACGGTGCCCGGCGATACTCCCATATGGCGTGCGATTTCGGCGTTGGTCCACCCGCGGCAGGCGAGCATGGCCATGGTGAATTCCGTGGTCGTTAGATCGTCGGCCACGTCCTCGCCCGAATCGGGGTTGTGGATGCGCCGCCAGCCGTAGCTGAAGCGGTACGTGATCTCGATGATGCGCGCGAAGTCGTCAGGGTATTGCGTTTTAAGGCACGCCTCGATGAGCCCCTGTAAAAGGCCGTGGTGCTCGCCAATGAGCTCGATAAGGCCGTCGGGGCACGCAATGTTCCAAGCGGCTCCGAAGTGCGTTTTTGCGGCGTCGATGTCCTTGAGGCTCATGCATGCCATAGAAGCCGACAAGTGCAGGAATAGCTCCGAGATGGGATAGCTTCCCTGTTTCATGATCAGGGCGTTTTCTGCCATGCCGAGACTGCGGCCATATTCGCCGCGCAGGTACAGGGCATGCGCCATCACGTAGCTGGCGAACAAGCGCAGACCTTCGGGCAGATGCGCCGCAAGCGGATAAAACTCTTCGGCGGAATACGGGGAAGGCAAGTGCAGCAGGACGCTCGCGGCGGAGGCGAACAGGATATGCATGGCGTGGACGGCAGGCGATTCCTCGTCAGGTGGCGTATCGAGGATGCCCGCAAGGCAACGGCGGGCATCGGCGATACGGTTGAGCGACAGACTGGCATATCCGCAGATAAAGCATGCGGAATAGCGCAGTGCGGGGTCGGTGGCGTCAAGATAGGGGCGTGCTGTCTCGGCGGCGAGCGTGGCCTGTCCGCGAAAGTACAGCGCTTCTGCCGTGGCGATGGTGCGTGAATCGGGGTCGGAAATGCCTGCAACCGCAGCGTCAATCTGGCCCGGCACAAAGGCAGTGCACATCAACGGCATGGGAATGCGCGGGTAGCCATCGCAGTCCATCTTCCATCTCCCAACAGCTGGCAACTATAGCGACAATTGTACTCCTGTTGCTCGGGACTGGAATTGTTGGGCATTGCCTACGATTATGTCGAACGCATAAAGGAAGAGTCTATTGGCGATGCTCTCAAGGTGGCTACCGAAGCCAAGCTGACCTCGATATTAGGAAAAATTGCCACCCCTGCAAAAAGCTCTGTCGCAGTGATGGGAAACGCATCTTCTGGGCATTCCGGCGTCTCCAGCTAGCGCTGGACTGCTGCTGTCGCCTGCGCGTTGGCGAGCGGGGCGTGGGGACCGTCCGGCGACCAGCGGTGACGGGCGAGCCCTGCCGCGTGCGTGGGCCTCCATCGGCGTAGACCCATGACCCCTATGGCATCGGAGAAGTCCACCATCGCGTCCAGGACCTTACCGTCCGGCACGCCCAGCCTAGCGGCTCCCTTGAACCCAAGGTTGAAGGGGGGTGTTGTACAGGGCATATGGGGCCGAGTGGAAGTGGATCAAAAGAGCGTTACTTGACGTTTCATGCATAATGCCAACCGCCCCGCGACATCACGTTCGCAGCGCGCAGGGGCCGGAGAATCTTCGCGATGAGAGTTGACGTCTAATACCTTGCATCGTATAGTGTGTATAGCATAGTATATGACGAGAGGAGGTGTGCGGATGGAGGCACAGATGAAGCGCGGCTTCCTGGAGGCCTGCGTGCTCGCGGCCGTCTCCGGCGAGGAGTCCTACGGCTACCAGATCGTGAAGGACGTACCGGCGAGCATGGGGCTCACGGAGTCGACGCTCTACCCGCTGCTCAAGCGCCTGGAGAAAGCCGGGTGCATCACGGCGCGCTCCGCCGAGCACAACGGGCGGCTGCGCCGGTACTACCACATCACGGACGACGGGCGAGCACGCATCGAGGAGTTCCTGGCCGAGTGGCCGTCCGTACGGGAGATTTACGCATACGTTGAGGGGGCGCACCATGACGCGCGATGAGTTTCTGGGCCGGTTGGGCGAGCTGCTCGCCTGCCTGCCGGCCGAGCAGGTGGAGGAGACCAAGGCGTTCTATGCGGAGGCCATCGCTGACCGCATGGAGGACGGTATGAGCGAGGAGGAGGCCGTGGCCGCCATGGGCACACCCGGCGAGGTGGCGGAGGCCACGCTCGACGACCTGCCCGCCGTGCCGCGCGCGATCGCGAGGACGCGCCGGCGCAGCACCACGCTGCTGTGGGTGCTGACCATCGTGGGCTCCCCGGTGTGGGTGCCGCTGCTCGCCGCCTTCGCCGCCGTGGCCGTCACGGTCTATATCTGCATCTGGCTGCTGGCACTCTGCGTGTGGATCGTCGCGGCGGCACTCGGGGGCGTGGGCGTAGTTGAGCTCCTGCTTGCCGTAAGCGGCGTCACCATCGGCCACTTCCCGTACGCCCTCGCCTCGGCGGGCGTGGGGCTCGGCCTCGTCGGCGTGGCGCTCTTCGTTGGTGCTGGCGCTTGGGCCGCCTCAAAACAAATTGCGCGCCTTTCGGCGCTCTGGGCGAGGAAGGCCGCCTCGCCCTTCTGGAAGGGCAAGGGCGAGAAGGGCGGCGCTGCCGCGCATCTCGCGGCGTAGAAAGGAGTGAGTACCATGACCAGCGCGAAGAAGATCTACCTCGCCGTGGCGGGCGGGCTCGTTGCCGCGGGTGTTGTCCTCGCGGGCATTGGCTTTATCGCTTCGGGCTTCGACCCGGCCGTGTTCACAACCCACATCGACACGCGCGACAGCACCATCGTGCTCGGCGGCGTCGAGGTGGACGACCCGATGGGCCTCCCCCTCATCGAGCAGCTCGCCAATCTGGGCGAGATCGACACCTCCGGCGTCGCGGATCCCGCCGCGCCCTAGGCGCAGCGAGCCCGGGCGCTCTGCCCGCCAAGCTGCGTAAGCCGGCGAAACCCGAACCTCAACCTCTACGCAACTGGCCCCAAGCCTGCGCCGATTCGCTCTCGGCGCCGCGCGGGGGCCCGTGACGCATGCCCAAAAGGTATGAGGAGAAAGGAACGCGATGACGACAACCACGCCCTTCCGCCTTCATGGGGCCACGCAGGACCGGAAGCGACTGGGCCGTGCGGTGGGGCTGTGCTTGGATTGGCTACACTGATATGGACAGTTCCGTGAGGGGCGCGAGAGACGGGACTCTGGGGAGATCTTCGAGGAGGAGTGTCTCGACTGGAAGCGCGGGTTCAGTGGAGCAGGAACCTAATCTCTGTCTCTCCTGCTTTTTTGATTTGTTGAGAAGCCGGCATTTGGGGGCATTTTGGATAGCGAACAGTTCAAACAAGAAGCTGAGAAAATAGAACAAAGCCTGAGTGCCTTGAGAGTCGCCGAGCGCAATGCAGTGATTCCCTTCATGAACGGCGACTTTACCCAATGGGATCTATATCTGGCATCCTCCTCTGAGTATGCGATGAGACTGATAGACGGATTCATCTCCATGCTCGAGTCGAGGAATCTTGTTTGCGTCGCCCAGCTTCTCCGCGCACAGGTTGGAGTCTGCCTGCGGACATTCGCATTATTCGCCGCCGAAGACCAGGATGACTTTCTCAAGCAGGTGTTTCAAGGTGTGCCTGTGAACAAGCTGAAAGATTTCTCGGGTGAGAAGATGTCCGATGGAAGACTTCAAGACTTACTCGAGAAGTTCGATCCAAAGGTAAAAGATGTATACAAGGTGACGTCTGGATTCGTCCACTTCTCCATTGATGTTCTGCCGAGCATGGGTGTGCCTGGGGAGGGCTATGAGGTCGAGTTTAATTTTGGAGCCGAGCCCAACGAGAGAAACAATGCGCCTCTCGTGGAATGCGGCAAGGCGTTCTGCCACTATGTCGACCTGCATCTCCAGATGCTCCATAAGGTGATTGCTTCGGATGAATGGTATGCCGATCGATTCCGTATCGATTCCGATGGTCCTGCAGACGAGGCCTCGAAAAGCGAGAAGGTGTAGGTCGAACGCATTGACGCTGCCTTGACAGCATCCCGATATGATAACGAATGGGAGGTTCCCTGCGAAATGTGCGCCTCTGTATATTCTCGCTAGGACGCCCTCGACCGATAAGGCATCGTTGAGTTCAATTTGAGTTCAGCTCGGGTGCCTGAAATCGCCCAACTCTGATAAAAGGGGAGACGACGGTACACCACGTAGACGAGAGGCTATGGAAGTGCACGATTTGATTATATTGGCGCGCTAAACCGCCCCGCTGCCCAACTTGAACTCCGCTCACGCGTGTATGGGGCTGCGAGAGGTAACGGCCTGCGGCCTCCTTTGTGTGCTCGATGATATCTTCGAGCATGCCGGGCATGGCGGAGACATTCGCTGCAATCCAGCCGTGTTCAAGCGCCGTTTCGGATAGGAGCGAGAGGGGGCTGTCTTGCCCGTTTCCCTTGCACCCGTAAAGATGGTTGACAGTTTGGGGTCTCCCGGGTCTTTAGCTTTTACCGTGCTAGATGCCTCATGGAAACTGTTGGACTTTAATCAGACAGACCCAGCATGTCGTTTTCCTCCATGAGGACATCGGCTAAAACCGCAACACCTATGCTTGTTTAAGCAAACTTCCTGATAGTCGTGGAGCTGCTGTAGCCCGACATGCAGGACATCGCTCGGCTTAAACACCGGATGCCGCATCCGCGAAACGAGTTGCGGTGCACCCTGTTCCAAAAGGTTGCCAAGTACCATGGCGTGAGCGTTGGGGTAGCCATCATTCAGCGTGGATACATCCGGATGCGCATAGATCCAGACGATTCCAACGTTCTCGTATTTCCCGTGCAGGTAATCGAAGAGGGCAAGCGACGCCATACAGTTGCCGCCGACGGTCACGACTCTGTCGGGGTTTTCTGCCGTAAGCTTCCTCTGCGCATCCTGAATTCCCGCCAGGACTTCGTCCTCGGCACAGATGCGAACTGCCTCCCATTTCTCATGTCCAAGTTTTGGGACGCGTTTCGCAATGCCGAGTGGGACCCCTGGACAGTCGGATCACGTGGTGGCCCCCTTTGAGAGGGTCACGAGCATGGTGGTCCCGTTCTCGGAACTTGCTTCGACCTCTACCGTGCCGCCGTGTAGGGCTGCAATCTCCCAAACAAGCGCTAGCCCGAGTCCTGCGCCGCCGTATGCCCTGCTGCGGGATTTATCCAGGCGAAAGAGCGGTTGGAAGATGCTCTCACGGTACTGCTTGGGTATTCCCGGGCCCTCATCTTTGACTCGTAGGAGCACGTGGCTGTCGCTGTCGCTGATGGAGACGTTGACAGTCGAGTCGGTGCGGCTGTAGCGGATAGCGTTTTCAACCAGGTTGAACACCAGCCGGTACAGTAGCGTGTCGCTCCCGATTACTAAAGCGTCTCCAGCACAATTGAGGGCTATGCCCTTATTTTCGGCAAGTGGCGTAAGGTCGGTGAGGACCTCTTCGGACAAAGGACCAAGTTCCACATCGTCCTCGCAAGGGACGCTGCGGAGCTCACTCATCTCGAGCAATACCTTGGCCATTCGAGACATGCACTCGGTTTGTTCTTGTAGCAGGCCGAGCAGCTCGGCTGTTTCGGGTTGCAAACCGGAGTGCTCGGAGATGAATAGTTCAATCTGTGCTTGCATAAGGGCGAGTGGGGTGCGCAGCTCGTGTGCGGCGTTGCCGGTAAACTGACGCTGTGCAGAGAACCCTTCGCCAAGACGAGCGATCATGTCGTTGAAAGAGGCGCTGCATCGTTGTAGCTCGGTGGGCATATCTTCATTGAGTCTGATTTCGCTTAGGTTGTCAGGCTGCACGCGCTCAACCTGGGCTGCAAAAGCCCGTAGCGGTTTAAGTGCACGGCCGCTCACAAAGTATGCCAGCACGCCGCCAAGGAGCGTGACTCCAGCCGTGATGTACCAGGCTGTCGTGCCAAAAGACTCCTGTGCGTCGTTTACGACGATCGTGACTCTGTCATCGGGGACCGCTTTCGTCGGGTCGAACGCCTGGGGCGAATCTTCGCCGGTTGCGTTAAAGGCTGAGATGTCACTGCCGATGGCATCCATGTAGCGCATGCCCGTATAGCCGACCAGGCAGTTCGTCAGAACGCATGCCGCACACGTGAGCAGTGCCGTCATGATCGTTATGCGCCATTGCAGCGAAAGCCCTTTCATTCTCCATCCTCCATGACGTAGCCCTCTCCAATCCGATTGCGAATCGGGTCGTATCCCAAAGCGCTGCGCAACTTTTTTCGGAGCGACGAGATATGAACGCGGGTTGCGTTGCTAAAGCTGTTCACACTGCTATCCCAAACGTGCTCGATGAGCTCCTCTTGACTTACCGGACGCCCCTGATTAAGCATCAGGTATTCCAAGATTCCCGTTTCCTTGCGCGTAAGAGATAAAGCCTCGCTGTCCACGGAAGCGATGCGCGCCTTGGTGTCAAAGCGGAGCTTTCCGCAGGTTAAAACTATGTCGCTTTGTGTAAAGCGTCTGAGGGTAAGGCTGCGGATCCTTGCCGCAAGCTCGTCCAGATGAAACGGCTTGGTGAGGTAATCGTTGGCGCCGGCATCGAGTCCGTCGACCTTATCGGATACTTCGCCACGCGCGGACAGAATCAGCACCTTGGTCTCGCAGTCGGTTTTCCTAAGTTCCCTGAGTACGGTCATGCCGTCGATACGGGGAAGGTTGAGGTCGAGTACCACGAGGTCAAAGACTTCGACGCCCAGCAGGTCGAGCGCCTCCCGTCCGTCGTGACAGCAGTCGACGCTGTATGCCAGGTTTCGCAAGCTGCGCGCGATTGCGTCACACAGCGCCCGCTCGTCCTCGACGATCAAAATACGCATAACAGTCTCCTTGCACATTTCAAATCGCGCTTAACACGGATTTTATAGCCGATATGGTCCAATGGTCGCGTAACGAAAGGAGTGGTCAGGTTGTTCAAAGCGGTAAAACCCGTGGTACAGGTCGCTTTGTTGATCGTCGGAATTGCCATGGTGTGTTTTGGCGTTATGCGTGGCGAGGCGGATGCCGTGCTGGCCAAAGCGATCAGGCTGTGCTTGGAGTGTATCGGAATTGGATAAAAGAGAAAACACTGCGTCGCATGTTTTGGCCCGATTTCGCGGATTCATTCAGGCGGCGGCAACACTTATTACCAACATTCACCTGCCAAACTTTGCCAAAGGCGGCATCTATCAGGGCGCGGGAAAAACAGTCTGCGTACCTGGACTTAATTGCTATTCGTGCCCCGCGGCATCGGGTGCGTGCCCCATCGGGTCGTTCCAGTCGGTGGTAGGTTCATCCAAGTTCAACTTTTCTTACTATGTTACCGGTACGCTCATTTTGCTCGGCGTGCTGTTGGGACGCTTTGTATGCGGCTTTCTGTGCCCGTTTGGCTGGCTTCAGGAGCTACTTCACAAGATTCCCGGCAAAAAGTTCTCCACGAAAAAGCTTAAGCCGCTCACGTACATCAAGTACGTCGTGCTGCTGTTTGCCGTGGTGCTGCTGCCCGTCTTGGTGGTTAACGACGTGGGCATGGGCGACCCGTTCTTTTGTAAGTACATCTGTCCGCAGGGCGTGCTCGAGGGCGCCATTCCGCTGGCCATCGCCAATGCCGGCATTCGATCTGCGTTGGGACAGCTCTTTACTTGGAAACTTGTCGTTCTCATTGCCGTGGTAGTGCTGAGCGTTTTGCTCTATCGCCCCTTCTGCAAATGGATTTGCCCGCTCGGCGCATTCTATGCGCTCATGAATAAGGTGTCCTTGTTGGGGATTCAGGTCGACGCGTGCAAATGCGTCTCGTGCGGCAAGTGTTCAAGGGTTTGTCAGATGGACGTTGATGTGGTCCGCGCGCCCAATCATGCCGAATGTATCCGGTGCGGAAAGTGCATCGGGGCCTGCCCCGTCGATGCCATCAGCTATCGCTATGGCCTGGATGTGTCGGCGGAAAAGCTTCCCTTGACCGCCGATAAAAAGTAAACAAGCTTCGACAAAACGGAGGAATGACTATGAAGCTTTCTAAGATTGCGGCCCTGTTTATGGTGCCGGTATTGGCCTTGTGCCTTGTGGCATGTTCGGCGCCCGGTGGCAATGCGAGCGAATCTGCGAGCTCCGATCCTAAGATCGCAGAACTCACTGCGCAGAAGCCGGCCAATGCCGACGAGGCCGCCGAGCTGTATGCGAAGCTCATGCAGAAGGAGAACGAGATCTTTTCGAGTGATAACGCGCTGTGGGAAAAGGTATTCAATGCAGCAAATAAAGACTCGGCAATGATTGAGGATGGCAGCAATTACGGCGATTTCCTGCTCAAGACCATCGACGGCGCTAAGGATGAGTTTACGGCGGATGAGCTTAAGACGCTCAAGGCTGGTGCGCAGCAGATCAAGGAGATCGAGGACAAGCTCGAGAGCTTGGAGAAGGAGTTCCCCGGCTGTGGAAGCACGCCGAGCGCAGGCGAGAGCGTCGACGCTTCGACCGCTGGCATGACGGCTGGTGCCAATGCTTCGAGCGCGGCGACGAAGTTCCCCAGCTTTACGGGCAAAGACCTGGATGGCAACGACGTGAACAGCGACGAGCTGTTCTCTAAGAACAAGGTCACCGTCATGAACTTCTGGTTCACTACTTGCAAGCCGTGCGTGGGCGAGCTGGGCGATCTTGAGAAGCTGAATCAGGAGCTTGCCGAGAAGGGCGGCCAGGTCGTGGGCGTCAATTCCTTTACGCTCGATGGCAACAAGGGCGAGATCGCAGATGCCAAGGACGTGCTGAGCAAGAAGGGCGTGACATATAAGAACATCTGGTTCAAGTCGGATAGCGAGGCCGGTAAGTTCACGTCAAATTTGTTCTCGTTCCCGACAACGTATGTCATCGATCAGAACGGCAACATCGTAGGGGATCCAATCGTGGGAGCCATCAGCTCCGCCGAGCAGCGCGCAGCACTCGACAAGCTTATTGACCAGGCGATTGCGAATAGCGAGCAGTAAAAAACACGTAAAGCATCGCGAGGATCGTGTGTCGCTGTGCGGAGTAGTCCGCTGCCTTTCAAGATAATCTCCACCATATAGAGGCCCCACTTGGGGCCTCTTTTTTGGGTGCCGTTCCGTTCGTTTTTTGGCGCGGTTCCCTACATTCCTCACTGGTGTCGGTGAAAAATGGGGATAGAGTAGGACAAACGCGTCGAATACGAACGGCGGGGGAGAGTGGGCGAGTGCGCCCGCGTGGGAGAGGTTGCCGTCCATGTTGGAGCTCAAAGGTATTTGCAAAAGATACGTTACGCAGTCGTTTACGCAGGTGGCGCTCGACAGCGTAAGCCTGTCTTTTCGCGATAACGAGTTCGTGGCCATTCTGGGTCCCTCGGGCTCGGGCAAAACTACGATGCTCAACGTTATCGGCGGGCTCGATCATTTCGATTCTGGCGACCTGCTGATCGACGGTATTTCGACTAAGGATTTTCTCGATCGCGATTGGGATGCCTACCGCAACAACCGCATCGGCTTTGTTTTCCAAAGCTATAACCTCATTCCGCATCAGACCATTTTGGAAAACGTGGAGTTGGCGCTTACGCTCACGGGCGTGGGGCATGCCGAGCGCCGCCAGCGTGCGCGCGAGGCGTTGGAGAAAGTCGGCCTGGGCGAGCACGTTAACAAGCGCCCGAGCCAGCTATCGGGCGGACAGATGCAGCGCGTGGCCATCGCCCGCGCCCTGATTAACGATCCCGAGATCGTGCTGGCAGACGAGCCGACCGGCGCTTTGGACTCAACGACATCCGTACAGGTCATGGATCTGCTCAAGGACGTGGCGCGCGACCGCCTGGTTATCATGGTCACGCACAATCCCGAGCTGGCGTACCAATATGCCACGCGCATTGTCAACCTGGCGGACGGCAAGATCACCGACGATTCCGATCCCTTCGATGTCGCTGACGCCACGCGCCGCGAGGCCAAGCCTACGCGCAAAACCTCGATGAGCTTTGTGACGGCGCTGGGGCTTTCTGCCCGCAACCTTATGACCAAGAAGGGTCGCACGGCCATGACGGCCTTTGCGGGCTCGATTGGCATTATCGGCATTGCGGCGATTCTGGCGCTGTCCAACGGCGTAAACGGCTACATCAAAAAGGTCGAGGAGGATACGCTTTCGAGCTACCCGCTCACCATTTCCAAGCAGGATTACGACCTGTCGTCCATGATGGGCGGACAGGGGGCTGCGGATGACGAGGCGTCCAACGGCGAGGATTTATCCGACGGTACTGGTGGCAAAGCTAAGGGAACCGATAAAATTCCCGTGGTCACGGCCGTAAAGGATATGTTTGCGAGCGTTAAGTCCAACGACATGACGAGCTTTAAGGCATGGCTTGACGACGGCGGCGATGGTATCGACAAAGAGGTCAACGCCATCCAGTATGGCTACGGCGTGACGCCAGTTGTCTATCGTTCGAGTAAGGGTGACGAGAAGCCCGTCCGGCTGGTGCCCAACGCTATGACCGAGGCCATGAGCGGAGGCGCAAGTTCGGCGGCAACGGTGAGCATGGAATCCATGGGAACCTCGGTCTTTAACGAGATGATCGACGACCAGAGTCTGCTCGACAGCCAGTACGATGTCGTCGCTGGCCATTGGCCTACGTCCGCCAACGAAGCCGTGATGGTGCTTTCGAGCCGTGGCACGGTGGGCGATTACACGCTCTACAGCATCGGTGCGCTGGATATTGATGAGCTCAATGACCTGGTTAACAGCGCCATGGCGGCCGACGGTGGGGTCGAAACGCCCGAGACCGGCACCGACTTTACCTACGACGATGCGCTGTCCACGACGTTTAAGGTGTTGTCGCCGGCCGATGCCTATCGCAAAAACGAAGAGACCGGCATGTGGACTGACATGTCTGGCGACGCCGACTTTATGACGGCCAAGGTTGCCGACGGTATTGACGTGCACATTGTGGGCGTGGTGCGACCTAACGAGACCGCCAACGCGAGCGCGTTGTCTCCGGGCATTGCCTATACGCATGCTCTGACTCGCCAGCTTATGGAGCGCGCCGCCGATTCGCAGATTGTGCAAGAGCAGCTTGCCCACCCCGAGACGGATGTCTTTACGGGCAAGTCTTTCGATGAGCTGCAAGGCGAGGCCAAACAAGGTGTGGATCTGGGCAGCATGTTCAGTGTGGACGAGGCGGCGCTCAAGAGCGCGTTCTCGTTCGATGCGTCTGCGCTTTCGGGTGCGGCCGGCGGCATGGACCTTTCTGGTATCGACTTATCCGGGCTGGACATTGACCTTTCGGGCGTTGGGAAGGACATCGACTTCAGCGACATCATGGCAAAAGCGCCAACTCCAGATTTCTCGGGTATCTTTGACGGCCTGGAGCTCACACCCGAGCAAATGCAGCAGGTGGGAACGCTGGCCAACCAGCTGTTTGAGGGCTTTTTGCAGTCTGATCAGTTTAAGGCGCTGACACCCGATGATCTTAAGGACGCGTCAAAGCTTGCCGCCGCGTTCTCGACGTATCTTGAGAGTGATACGGCAGCCCAGCAAATCCTGGCCCAGCTCAAAGCGCTCGGCGGCGATGCCCTGGCCGAGCGCCTGCAGCAGGCGATGACCGACTATGTGCAAAAGCAGCTGGCTCCGTATCTGCAGCAGGCTATGGACCAGGTGATGAAGACAATCAGCGAGCAGATTGCGACGACCGTATCGTCCCAGCTTAAGGCGGGCGCGGCGGGGCTCATGGACCAGATGGCGACGCAGATGTCTTCGAGTTTTGCCAGCCTGGCGAGCGCCATGCACGTGGATGCGAGCGCCTTTGCCAATGCCGTTCACTTCAACATGGACGCCGAGGACCTGAGCTCGCTCATGATGAGTTACGCCAAGGCGTCGAAGCTCACCTACGACAACAATCTGACCACGTTGGGCTATGCGGATGAGGCCGACCCCATCTCGGTCAAGATTTTCCCGCGTGACTTTGAGGCCAAGCAGCGCGTACTCGACCATATCGATGCGTACAACAAGCAGGTCAAAGCCGCCGGCCACGACGAGCGGGCAATCTCGTACACCGACTACATGGGCATCATCATGGGTTCGGTGACCGACATCGTGAACACCATCAGCTTGGTGCTCATCGCATTCGTGAGTATCAGCCTGGTGGTGAGCTCCATCATGATCGGCATCATCACCTACATCAGCGTGCTGGAGCGCAAAAAGGAGATCGGTATCCTGCGCGCGATCGGCGCGTCGAAGCGCAACGTGGCCAACGTATTCAATGCCGAGACCTTTATCGAGGGCCTCATCGCCGGCGTCTTTGCCATTGTCGTCGTGGTGCTTGTGAGCTTTCCGGTTAATGCCTGGGCACTTGCTGCCAAGCAGGTACCCAATCTGATGAGCCTGCCCGTGCAGGATGCGCTGGTGCTTATTGCGATTTCGGTACTGCTGACGGTTGTCGCTGGCCTGCTGCCGGCCCGCAGCGCATCCAGGAAGGATCCCGTGGAGGCCTTGAGCTCCGAATAATGTGACAAAGGGGCAGTCCCTTTGTCACATTGAGGGCCTTGCGGAATCGGGGTCTAATACTTTTCCGAGAAGTGAACGAGTGAAAATGGACCCCCGAAGCACCGACACTTTCGAGATGCTATTTCCTGCGGTTTTGCCAGCAAAATCCTGCGGTTTTGACGTCTAAAAATGTCGATGCTTCGGGGGTCCAAATACAGCCATTCACTTCTGGGGAAAGTATTAGACCTCGCTATATTGGCGGCGTTCGCGAGCGGCAATTAGAGCGTAAGCCTTTAGTTCTTCTTTGCAGAGAGCATGAGCCTAATTTCCGGGTGGGTGTATTCGTCGAATTCTTCTGCGGCTTCGGTGTCAAAGGTGTAGTACGACTTGATAGATTCGTCCTCCGTCTTGATGCTGATTTCTTCATATAGGGATCCGGCTAAAAATGCCTGTTTAAAATCATCCGACAGGCTGCATGGCGTGAGGAGTCCCGGTGTGGCAACGGAAATGTCCAGCCCATTGAGTGGGGCGCAGAGCGTTGCAATATCCTGCTCGACGCGGGCGAGGTTGTCTGCAAGGCTTGCCTCGGGGTCGATCTGACTGGTGTAATCGACGTCCGTGAGCATGCCATCTGCATCGAAAGAAAGGTAGATATAGGCTGCTTGAGTGCCGAGGTCATTATCGCGCAGATAGCCGATAATGCGGTAGCCGTAGTCGTGATACGACTCGTATGGGTCGTCTGCTGCGACGCGTTCGCACACGGGCTCCAAGGCATCTTGCGCGATGACGAGCTGCTCGGCGGCTGCAGCCTTTCTTGCCTGAAGTTCGTTATTTCCCTGGACAAACTGCGGGATGTAGACGCCAAGCAGCACAATGGCGGGCACCACCGCGAGAGCTATGATTTGCTTCTTGACGCTTGGAATCGTCACGCCGTATGCGTTTGCCATGGCCTCGGCATTGCTCGAGGTCTCGGCTAGCACGTCTGCCGCCGTGGCGACTGCCCCTACGGCGCTGGCAACCTCGGCGGCACCGCCCAGGTTGCGCGCGAGATCGTTATCGCTGTTCTTGAGCAGGCGGCCGGCAGCTTGCGTGGCAAGCACGCCGGCGACCTCCGCGGAATGGTCCTTGTTGGTCTGGGCCACCGCAAGCCTGCTCTGCAGTTCCTTCCACTGTTTGCCCTGCATTCCAAAGCGCGGCGCAAGAGCGCAATAGCAAAAGATGGCGAGTTCGATTACGGTGAGTGCGATGGCGGTATATATGCCCGCGGGTTGGAATTCCTTTTGGTGGAACGCGATATCGTTGACCATTTGGAGCGGCAACATCAACAGGCATGCTACGAACGACATGACGAGTGCGGTCGCTGCGATTTTGGGGTATGTGCAGTACCGCTGGATGCGTTTCTTTTCTTGCTCGGTGAGTTGCTGCATGGGGCCTCGACTCTCATCGTTTTTCGGGGGCGATGCGCACACGCTCTTGAGTATAGATGAGTGGAGGATGTCTGTTGTTCATACATAGCGGTCAACAGCGCGCTGTTGGTGATCGTTTGATCGCGAACGTCGTCTTTTGGAGCATGAAGCCGCTGCCGATGCCCGCAAACAGCAAATCGAAGGTGAATGGTTTCCCGAGAAGTGAACGACCTAATTTGGACCCCTGAAGCACCCACGTTTTTCGACGCTAAAACCGCAGGATTTGAGCGATAAAACCGTAGGAAATGGCTCTCCAAAAGTGTCGATGCTTCGGGGGTCCGATTTCACCCGTTCACTTCGCGGAAAACCATTCGCCTTCGTTGCATGAGGCGCCGGATGCAAGGGTGATTATCGTCAAGCTGCTGCCTCTGCCTTGTGAATCATCTGGAGCACAAGGCATAATGCATGTAACAAGGGGGCGGTTCCTTTGTCACATCCGTTGATATGAGAGAAGAGTAGATGATTCTTTCGCTTGCCCCTATGGAGGGGATTACCGGGCATGTGTTCCGTCGCGTGCATGCGGAGTGCTTCGGCGCACTCGATTGCTATTACACGCCGTTTTTGCCGCCGCCGCGGGTGGGCAACCGCTTTGGCGGCAAGGCGTTTAAGGAGATCGATCCTGCCAATAACCAGGGGCTTAACGTAGTGCCTCAGCTGATGTCCAAGAACGCGGACGAGTTTGTGTGGGCGGCACAGGTGCTCGCCGACATGGGCTATCGCGAGGTCAATCTCAACTTGGGTTGCCCCTCGGGGACGGTTGTCGCCAAGGGCAAGGGCTCGGGTTTCTTGCGTAATCTCGACGAACTTGAGGTGTTCTTGAGCGACGTGTGCGAACGCTCGCCGTTGCCGGTATCGGTCAAGACCAGGCTGGGGCTGGAGAGTGACGACGAATACGAGCGCGTGCTCGATCTGTATTGCCGCATACCGTTGGCAGAGCTGATCGTGCACCCGCGCGTACAAAAGGACCGCTATACGGGCACGCCGCGCAAGGAGTTTTATGGCGAGACGCTGGAGCGCGCGCCGTTTCCGGTCGCCTATAACGGTGACATTTTTGATCTTGAGGATATGGACGCGCTGGTTGAGGCCTATCCCGGTACACGCCATGTGATGCTGGGGCGTGGCTTGCTTGCGAACCCCGCGCTGGCTCGCATGGTCAAGGGCGGCCCTGCTGCAACGGCTGCTGAGCTGCAGCGCTTCCACGACACGCTGTTTGCGGCATATGCAGAAGAGATTGGCGGTAATGCGGTCTTTCGCATGAAGGAGTGGTGGTTCTACGCCAAATGCGCCTTCGCCGACCCCGCTACCGTCCACAAGCTCGTGCGCAAGACTAAAAAGGTCGACGAATACCGCGCCGCCGTCGATCGCGTCTTTCGCGAGCAGCCACTCGCACCCATAGCCCGCTTCTACGGCTAGCTAGTCGTTGGCCATTGGGGACGTTCTTTAACGACTAGTCATTTAAGAACGTCCCCGATGACTACCCACAAATAGTTGTACACCAGCATCCAAAGATGTCGAAAAATGTCGACTTTGGATGCTGGTGTACATGTTTGTGCCGTATGGGTTTGTGCGTTGGGACGGGCCGACCGCAATAGCACGCTAGAGCAGGTTCTTCTGTACCCACGCGATGATGTCGCTCGATTCGTAGAGCGGTTTGCCGTTAATGAACAGGCAGGGAACCTGGCGCTTTCCGCCGACGGCGATGAGTGTCTGTTCGGCATCGGAATCGGTCGAGATATTACGCTCGGGAATGGTCACGCCGTTATCGGCCAGGAAGCGCTTGACCTTTATGCAATACGGGCAGCCGGTCATAACGAATAGTGCGAGCTCATGATTAGTAGCCATAGGTCTCCAATCGGTTGAGGTTTCGATTGAAATACCCAAAGCCGCCGCGGTCTATGCGCGCGTCAACGATGACTCGATGGCCTGGACCAGAAACGCCGTGGCTCCGGTGCCGCAGGGCTTGTCGTAGTAGTCAACAAAGCGCTGGTCGGCAAGATAGCCATTGGCGAGGCCCAGGTACGCTTCGTTCTGGGGTTCGCATCCCCAGTTGAGACCAATCCAACGACGATGCATCGCGACGAGCTTGCGAACCTCGCTTCCATCCGCATCGCCGTCGCCCATGGCAATTGAGAGCTGACCCAGAATAGCGCGTTCAAGTTCTTTCATGTCGTTCCATGTCTGAGGGTCCATGTCCAGTTATGTTTCGTTTGCCGCATCGACGGCTTCATCGCCATAGCGCGCCCGGGCCTCGGCGCCGTAGCGCTCCTCGTTTTCCTGCACGGTGCGCCAGCGATCCAGTTGCGGCAGGACGGCGCCCATGAGCGAGACGGCTTCGTCGAGCGACATGCCGGTGTTTTGCGCCAGCCGCGGGGCACAATCTTCAATCATCGCCTCCATGGTGGTGTCGTAGGTGTACTTGCCGTGGTCGTAGCACCACTTGCAGTAATGGTCGGTCGTGGCGCCCGTGGCGTCGGTGCCGCAGTCATCGGGTGTGAGTATCATGCCGCAGCTCTGGCAATAGTGCTCGGGCATTTCGAGCAGATGAGACAGGGGCTCGCCGGTCACGGCGGCGATGAGCTTCATCATGTCGATGCCCGGTGTGACCTCGCCGCGTTCCCAACGGCTGATGGCTTGGCGTGTGACGAAGAGCTTGGCGGCGAGCTGCTCCTGAGTAAGGTGATGGGCATGACGAACGGCGATGAGCTTTTCTGCAAAGGCCATGACGGCTCCTTTCTGCTGGTTGATGGCTTAAGCATACGCGGCGGCAGACGCCCTTCCAAGCAACCGTTGGTTGCACGACGGGAGACCGCGGCGAAGAATTGCGCGCAACGCCCCACGCCTCCATGCCGTACAATGACCGGCATGGAACCTATTGCACGCATACATACCGACCTGCCGCAGAAGTTCGGCATCCCGCGCAACAGCTTTTTGGCGCCCCATCTGCAGGGGCGCATCGTCTTTGAGCCGGAATTTGCCTCCAACGCAGCAGTTGAGGGTCTGGATTCCTTCTCTCACTTATGGCTGCTGTGGCGCTTCGAAAACGGAACGCCCGGCGGCACGGCTAAGGACATAGCTGCCGATGCCAAGTCGCAGGACAGGTCCGGCACCAACGTCAAGTGGTCGAAAACCGTGCGCCCGCCGCGTTTGGGTGGAGCCGAGCGCGTGGGCGTGTTTGCCACGCGCAGTCCGTTTCGCCCTAATCCCATTGGGCTCACCTGCGTCAAGCTCGATCGTGTCGAGCTCACTGACGATGGCCCCATCATCCATGTGCTGGGGGCCGACCTGCGCGACGGCACGCCCATCTACGACATTAAGCCCTACATTCCGTTTGCGGACTGCCACCCGGATGCGACCGGCGGCTGGATCGAGGACGCTCCGTGGCAAGAGCTCGACATCGAGTTCCCGCAGACGCTGCAGGATATGGTCCCGCCCGCAAAGCTCCCCGGCTTGGTCGAGGTCCTTCGCCAAGACCCGCGCCGCGCAGGCAGCAAGCACGAGCCAAACCGCGTCTATCACCTGGCCTTTGCCGGGCTCGACATATCTTTTACGGTCGATAAAGCCCAGCTAACCGTGGTCGCCGTCAACGACGCGCAAGACTAACCTACCATTCGTCCGCACCCGTCAAATTAAGCGCCAAACCCCATGCCAAAATCGCCCGTGCTGGTGGACAATAACGCCTACCAAAACAATCACTTTGCACGGGAGCTCAGCATGAAATACGACTTTAGCTCGCTTATCGACCGCCACGGCATGGACTCCATCGCCGTTGACTCTTGGGGCGAGATCCCCGGTATGGCTCCGAACGCACCCGACGAGGGCTTCGACCGCATTCCCATGTGGGTGGCCGATATGAACTTTGCCACGGTGCCCACGGTCCAGGAACACATCATTCAGCGCGCCCAGCACCCCATGTTTGGCTATTTCAATCCGCGCCCCGAGTACTTTGACCGCATCATCGAATGGCAGGGCCGCCGCAATGGCGTCGAGTGCCTGCGCCCTGAACATATCGGCTACGAAAACGGCGTGCTGGGCGGTGTCGTGTCGACGCTGCGTGCGTATGTTCAGCCGGGCGATGCGGTGCTGGTCCACAGCCCCACCTACATCGGCTTTACCAAGTCTATCGAAGCCGCGGGCTATCGTATTGTCCACAGCCCGCTTAAGCTCGATGATCAGGGCGTGTGGCGCATGGACTTTGAGGACATGGAGCGCAAGCTCGCCCAAAACCACATCCATGCCGCGGTATTCTGCTCGCCGCACAATCCCTGCGGCCGCGTATGGGAGCGCGATGAGATCGAGCACGCCATGGACATCTATCGCCAGCACGATTGCGTGGTGATCTCGGACGAGATCTGGTCCGATATCATCCTGCCGGGACACAAGCATATCCCGACGCAGTCGGTGAGCGAGGATGCCCGCATGCGCACGGTTGCCCTCTATGCGCCGAGCAAGACGTTCAATCTGGCGGGTCTGGTCGGCAGCTACCACATTATCTACAACGAGACGCTGCGCGACCGCATCTGCGCCGTGTCCAACAAGACTCACTACAACGAGATGAACGTCCTCTCCATGCATGCGCTTATCGGTGCCTACCAGCCGCAAGGCTACGAGTGGGTGGACGAGCTCAACCAGGTGCTTGCCGACAATATCGAGTACTTCTGCGATTACGTGGATGAGCATTTTGAGGGTGTGTCCTATTCGCGTCCGCAGGGCACGTACATGGTGTTTCTGGACTGCACCGAGTGGTGCCGCGAGCATGGCCGCGATATTCAGTGGCTGCTCGACGAGGGGGCGCGCGTGGGCGTGGGATATCAGGACGGCCGCCCGTTCCACGGGCCCTGCCACATTCGCGTGAATCTGGCGCTGCCGCTTTCGCGCGTAAGAGAGGCGTGCGACCGCCTGGACCGCTACGTTTTTAATGCACGGTAAGTGAGCACTGCATGCGGGGCCTTCTGCCAAGTCGGCTGGAAGGCCCCGCATGGTAAAACGTCTGTAACCATTGGGCACTCGAGTGGTTTCGTTTGCTATTATTTTTTAGCATTTCAGTCTGCAAACAGGATCGTCTGGAGCTCGATGAAAAGATCCCGTCGCTCGGTTGCCATTTCGTTGTTTGTTGCGCTTGCAGTGGCGAGCGTCTTTGTCGTAGCGATAGCTGGCTGCTCCGGGTCGAATGACGGAGCCTCGACGTCTGCATTAGAAGGTCTGGACGCCTCGCAAGTCAAAGACGACGACCTTAAGACGCTCAACGTCGGAAGCGACCTCTATCCACCGTTTGTGTATACCGACGAGCACGGCGATATCGTTGGCCTGGATGTCGAGATATTGACCGAGGCTTTGGCTCGCATTGGTTACAAGCCAAAATACCAGCTGATCGACTGGGAAAAGAAGAAGGAGCTGCTGGCGAGCGGCGAACTCGATTGTGTCATGGGCAGCTTTAGTATGACGGGTCGCGAAAACGAATATCGTTGGGCCGGCCCGTACCTTGCGAGCCGCCAGGTGGTCGCGGTCGATCCCCAGAGCGATATCTACACGCTTGCCGATCTTGAGGATAAGATCGTGGCGGTTCAGTCCACCACCAAGCCCGAGGACATTTTGCTCAATCGCATAAATGAAAACGTTCCGCAGATCAAGGAACTCTACAGCTTTTCGGACGGTTCATACCTGAACCCGGCGCTCGTCGAGGGCCTGGTCGACGCTATCGCCGCGCATGAGTCGTCGTTGCTCACCTACGAAAAAGACTATGGTGTGACATATCGCATTTTTGATGAGCCGCTGCTAGAGGTCGGTTTGGGCACCGCTTTCGATATCAACGATACGCGTGGCATCGACGTCAAGCTCACTCATGCCTACCAAGAAATGCTTGCCGATGGCACCATGGAACGCCTGGTGTCAAAGTACTTCGATGACCCTTCGCCATTTTTGAATATGGAGGGCCTGTCATGATCGATGCGCCCGACCACGCTGCTCAGGAGCGGGGCAATCGTTCGGCAGGGGCATGGCTCCTTGTCGCTTTGCTGGGGATAGCGCTCTCGGTTGTTGCCGGCATGATGAGCTACGATTACACGACGGCCCAAGCCGAGCAGCGCTTTGCCGACGTTGTCGATTACGTGGCGACGCAGAGCCTTTCCTACGATGCATTCAACAGCGCCTATACGACCAAAAACCTGATTCGCGTTATGGAGATCGCCGGAGAGGCTGCCCGCGATATGGAGCGCGACGGTTCGGTGGATAACGCCATGCTGGAGCAATACGCCGACCAGTTCAACGTGAGCGCGCTGATCGTGACGGGCGCATCGGGCAATTTGGTGTCCGAGTCCTCGACGGGCGATGTGGACTACGGGTCGCTCGCTACGTATCTCAAAGAATCACCCGTGCTGGAGGTGGCAACTCATCCGCTTAAGTCCTATACCGCCCGCATCACGCTTGCGGATGATTCGGTCGCAGACATTGGCTGCGTGACTCGGCAGGATGGCGAGGGCATCGTTATCGCGGTAAGGCATCAGAGCGCGAAAGCGGTTGCAAGCAATACACTCAAACTGCAGAGCTTGCTTGATGGCTATGAGACCATCGATAGCGGCAATATCGTGATCGAAAACGATGGCAAGGTCGTTGCGACCAATGCCGTTGAACCCACCGTATTGGGCGTGTTCGATCTGCCTGCGACGGATGTCTTTATTGTCGACGGTATTAAGGATCGATGCCTGGCTGGTAAGGTCAGATTGGTTAACGCCGACGGCGAGTGGTATTTGGACACATTTGGAAAAGCGCACAAATTCTATGTGTACACCTATGCCTCGGCGCAGCGCTACTTTGAGGTCGCCGCGGCTGTTGCCGCCGGCGTGCTGGTGCTCTACGGCGGTGTTATAGCCGTTGTTGTGACGGTGCGTCGCCGCGCTGATCGTCGACGTTTGACGGACTTGCTGCAGCAGGAGCGCGACTATGGCGACAAGCTGGCAAAGGCGGCGCGTGAGGCCTCGTCTGCCAACTCGGCAAAGACGGAGTTTCTGCGTCGCATGAGCCACGATCTGCGCACGCCCATCAACGGCATTCGCGGCATGGTCGAGGTTGGCGATGCCAATGCGGACGATCTGCAAAAGCAGACTGAGTGCCGCTCAAAAATCTGGACGGCATCGGGACTGCTGCTCGACCTTGCCAACGAGGCGCTCGATATGAGTCGCCTGGAGAGCGGGCAGGTCGACCTGAACCTCGTGCCCATAAATTTGGTGGC
Source organism: Collinsella sp. (assembly GCA_018377855.1). Taxonomy (GTDB): domain Bacteria; phylum Actinomycetota; class Coriobacteriia; order Coriobacteriales; family Coriobacteriaceae; genus Collinsella. Next base: position 99,176 of record JAGZYM010000001.1, read on the forward strand.
CCTCAACTGTGAAGTGCGCGATATTCTGGAGCGCCAGGCCGAGGAGCGTCTGGTGACAATTATCTCCGACCAGCAGACGCTTAATCATCCCTATGCGCGGGTGAGCGTGACGCACCTCAAGCGTTTGTTGCTCAATATTGCCGGCAATGCCGTCAAGTACAACCGCCAGGGCGGCTATGTCCGCCTGGTGTGCCGCGAGGTTGAGCCAGCGGATGGCGTCCCCGTCTATGAATACACGATCGCCGACAACGGTATTGGCATGAGCGAGGAGTTCCAAAAGCACCTCTACGAGCCGTTTTGCCGCGAGGAGCAGCAGGTGGAAAGCGCTTCGTCGGGAACTGGCCTGGGCGCGCCTATCGCAAAACAGCTGGTCGAGCTTATGGGCGGAACCATGAGCTTTACGAGTGTCTTGGGGCAGGGGACGACGTTTACCATTCGCCTGCCGTTCGAGAAGTGCGACCGCTCCGAGATTCCTCAGGCAGTTCCCGCGGATACGGGAGACGGCGATGCGCTCCAGGGCTTGCGCGTTTTGCTCGTAGAGGATAACGATCTGAATGCCGAGATCGCGCAGTTTACGCTCAGCCGTGCCGGTGCCATCGTGACGCATGCTAAGGATGGCGAGTCTGCCGTCGAGATGTTTGCCGCGAGCGCGCCGTACGAGTACGACGCGGTGTTGATGGACATCATGATGCCCGGTATCGATGGCCTTGAGGCCACGCGTCGGATTCGAGCACTCGATCGCGAGGATGCCGCGACCACGCCGATTGTTGCCGTGAGCGCCAACGCCTTTGCCGACGACCGCAGGCTTTCGCGTGAGGCGGGCATGGACGCGCACCTGAGTAAACCCGTGAGCTCGCAGGAGCTCGTTGAGGCGCTAGCGCACATAGCCGCCGATGCTTCATAAGCATATGGCCCGGTTCCAAGGTGGGTTGGAACCGGGCCATATTGTTATTGATGAGGCCTGCTGAGGGGCTTACTTTTCTTGAATCTGCTTGCCGCAAAGATGCTCAATCGAAATCTCGTAGAGCTGGACGCCCTTGATGTCTTTGGCGATTTCCTCTTCGACTTCTTCGGCAGAAGGGTAGTACTTAAGGGCGAGCTGGCGGACTTTGTCCTCGATAAACGCGGGGGTGTCATTCGCCAGGCGACAACGGCCAAAGACGACGGTGCTCATAACGTAGGGAGCCCAGTCACCGTCCTGGTACCACTCGTTGCCGTATACGGTAAAGCAGACCTTGTCATCGCGCTTGAGTGCGTCGACCTTGTGGCCGGCTTTGGCGCCATGGAAATAGATCTTGTCGTGCTCGGCGTCAAAGAAGTAGTTGACGGGAATGGCGTACGGGTAGCCATCGTCGCCGTTGACGGCAAAGACGCCGCGCTTGCAGGTAGCGAGCAGTTCGCGCGCTTCCTCGTCAGTGATGGCGCGTTTCTTTCGACGTAAGGGTCTAAACATCGTTGGCTTCCTTTCTGGTCGTGCGTGGTGGTTGAGCACAAACTATAGCGAAACGGATCCGTTTTTCTTGATGCGGGCGAGTATGTTTTTGAGCTTGTTAAAGTCGAGCGGTTTGGATAGATGGGCGTTCATGCCGGCGTCGTGTGCCGCCTTGGCGTCCTCGGCAAAGGCATTGGCGGTGAGCGCGATGATGGGGATATCGGCTGCATCGACCTTCTCGCTCAGGCGAATCGCGCGGGTTGCCTCGTAACCGTCCATGTCCGGCATCATAATGTCCATTAGAATCGCATCGAAGCTACCCGCGGGACGGCCAACGTATAGGTTGACCGTTTCGTTGCCGTCGGCGGTGCGAGTTACGACGATGCCCTCGCTTTCGAGCAGAGCCTGGGCAATCTCGGCATTGAGCTCGTTATCTTCTGCCAAGAGGACGTTCATGCCGGCAAGCGAGCAGCTGTTTGCCTGGCCGTCCGCACGTTCTCTTGCCTGAGGGTTCTTGTCGATATCGAGCGGAATCTGGACGTTGAACGTACTCCCCACGCCAACCTCACTCGAAATCTCAATCGTGCCGCCCATCAGTTCAATAAGTGACTTGACGATTGGCATGCCCATGCCGGTTCCCTGGAACTTGCTGCGCGCATCGTCACCTTCCTGGGCAAACGGCTCATAGATATGCTTTAAAAACTCGGGAGCCATGCCAATGCCGGTATCCGAAACGCTAAAGCAAAAGAGCGCGCGCCCATCATCGAGTGGCTTGGTCTGTGAGCTAAAGGTGACGGAGCCGCCGCGCTTGTTGTACTTAATGCTGTTGTCTAGCAGGTTGATTATGATCCGTCGGATATGGGTGGGACTGCCGATCATGTATGGCCCCGTGGCGTACGGCAGGCTATTGTCCTGCATTGTGATGCCGTTACCGGACGCGCGGAGCTTGCACAGCACCAGCGCATCGTCACAGAGCTCTTTGAGGTTAAAAGGAGCATGTTCCAGCGTTAGCTTGCGGTCTTCGATTTTGCCCATCTCGAGGATATCGTTGATCAGCGAGAGCAGGTGATTGGCGGCAACACGCGCCTTGGCGCGGCTTTCGCGGGCGACTTGCATATCGCCGTCTTTCAATTCCTCAATTTCGATAAGACCTAGGATGCCGTTGAGCGGCGTGCGGATGTCGTGACTCATGCGCGTGAGGAATGCTGTCTTAGCGGCGTTGGCGGCATCGGCTTTCTGCTGTTCTTTCTGCGCGCGGTGAAGCGACCAGACAAGGATGACGATGCCGGTGAGCAAAATGCAGATGACGACTGCCGCAATGACGATGCGGTTGCGGTAGAGAAGTCGGAACGCATCCGATTCTTGCGCGAGTACGATGTGGGGGAATAACTGCTTGCAGAGAGCGATTCGCCGGCATTGACGATGCCCTTATTGATAATTCCCAACAGCTCGGGCTTGCCGCGCGAAATCAAACACGATAGTTGCGCCGTGTTGGTGAGCTCCTGCGTTTCGAAATCCTCGGTGTCATAGGTGTCGCGGATGGTTTCCAAGCGCGTGCTGGGGACAATGATGCAACTTGCCTTCCCCTTATTGAGGGCTTTGAGCGCCTCGCCGCCATTTGGATATTCGGTTATCGTTGCGTCGGGGAAGAGGCTCTCGAGCTCAAGACGGTTGACGATCGCGCTCTGCGTGCAAGCGATTTTCTTAAGGTCGCGGTTCAGGTTATTGCTGCTGTGAATGGCGGTCAGGGAAACCGTTCCCATCGGGTTTGACTGCACGACCCCTTTCTGTTCGGCAAGCCAGTAGTCGCGAAACAGAGGTAGGGCGACATCGATAGTTCCGTTGGAAAGGGCTTTGACCATTTGCTTGCTATTTGAGATCGCGACTGTTTTAACCGTAATGCCAAACTTGTCGCGCAACGTCGTTGCAAGCGAGGCGAGCGACCCTTCCATCTCGCCGTCGTCATTTTGCGTGCAGTAGGGAAGTTGGTTTTTAAGATAGCCAATCGTGATGGTGTTGCCGTTTGCTTTGAGCCAGGAGGTCTCGGTGCCGGTGAGCGATGATGAGCCGCTGTTTTGGGCCGAGTAGCTCGATTTGACTTCGTCGTTATAGCGCGGGTTGACGCGGGCGATTGCCGTCATGGCGGCATTGATGTCATTCATCAAATCGGGGCGGCTTTTGGGAACGGCAAAATAGTAGTCGCTCGAGCCTACGTAGAACATGGGCGAGGCATCGGGCGACGAAATGGTGTCGTTCATGATGACGGCGTCGACCTCGCCGTCTGCAAGCGCCTCAAAGAGGGCGCCACCGGTGTTGATTTCTTTATAGGTACAGGTGATGCCTTCGTTGGCGAGCCACTGCTGGCCGACGAAGGTTTGCATAGCGCCGGGGTTGTAGCCGATGGTAAGGCCTTGGAGCGCTTGGGGGTCACCCTTGGCCAGGTCGTCGCGATCGGGCCTGGCGTAGATGTAGTAGCGCTCGGTGCCCTCGGGATTCGAGGAAAAGAGCAACTTTTGGGCGCGTTCCTCGGAGTAGGAGATGTTGGGCATCAGGTCGATTTCGCCCGCCTCGAGCTTGTCCATGAGCTCGGTGAAGGTGCCACTGACGTATTCGTATTGCCAGCCGGGCGTGTAGTACGAAAGCGTCTGGAGGCATTCGTAACCCCAGCCCGAGAGGCGTTCGCCCGGCGTGCCTTCCTGGAAACCCCTGTTGCTGACGAGCCAGCCAACGCGGACCGTTTTGACCTGCTGATCAGAGTCGCCGGCATAGACGGGGGCGGGCATGGCGCCGCCCAGCACGGTAAGTGCGGTAAGCACGATGACCAGGGCACGATATATAGTTGAACGAAGGACAGCGGCAGTTCTCACATGCAATCCTAACGAATCGAGACATTACCGCATAAGGATACCAGCTCAGGTGCCCCGTTCGCCCACAGATATAGTCATCGGGGACGTTCTTAAACGACTAGTCATTGGGGACGTTCTTGAATGACTAGTCGTTTAAGAACGTCCCCGATGACTAGTTCCGTTTGCGGGGGAGGCGTGGGACAATATCGAGCAAATGTGAATGATTGTCCGCGGAAGGGGTCGCGATGAAAAAGCTGAGGACACTTGCCGATGTGTTGCATCAGGCTGGCTTTGCCCACATAACGGGCGTGTTTCTTGTCTTTTTCCTGCTCTGCTCAACGGCCGTCTGGCTGTCCGAGCCCACGACCCTCACCTTTGGTGATGGTCTCTGGTTTAGCTTTGAGACGGTCTCGACGATCGGCTTTGGCGATATCCCGGCCGAGACGCCGGTTGCCCGCGGCATTACCGTCATCCTAAGCGTCATCAGTATCTTCTATATCGCCATGCTTACGGGCGTGGCGGTGAACTACTGCAATACGCTCATCAAGCTGCGCCAAAAGGACACCATGGCGCGCTTTATGGACGATCTTGAGCATTTGGAAGAGCTCGATCGTGACGAGCTCGCCGATCTGTCGCGCCGCGTGCGCGAATATCGCCGCCGCCAACGCTAGAACGGGCGCCGCGCGTCACGATGAGGGGGACTGAAATGAATATCACCGTGTATCTGGGTGCCAGCGTCGGTAGTGACCCGGCGTTTCTACCTGCGGTACAGGAGCTGGGCAACTGGATTGGCACCAACGGCCACGCGTTGGTGTACGGCGGGTCCAAATCGGGCCTGATGGGCGCGCTCGCCGATAGCGTGCTCGATGCTGGCGGACATGTGACGGGCGTGGAGCCGAGCTTTTTTATCGAGGCCGAGTTTCAGCACGACGGAATCGACGATCTCATCGTGACGAGCGATATGGCCGAGCGTAAAGCCAAGATGATCGAGCTTGGTGATGCCTTCATTGCCTTTCCCGGCGGGACGGGTACGCTCGAGGAGATTGCCGAGGTCATGTCCGCGGTGTCGTTGGGGCATCTCGATGCGCCGTGCATTTTGTACAACCTGAACGGTTACTACAACGACCTCAAGGCGCTGCTCGGGCACATGATTGATAAGGGGCTTTCGAGCCTGAAGCGCCAGCACGGCATCTACTTTGCCGACGATTTGCGCGAGATTGCCTCGATTATCAACGGATAAGCCTTGAGCCTGCCCCACTATGGCTCCCAATGGTGCCGTTTGCGGCGCAGACGGTTGGCTTGTCTGGGCCACACTCGCTCTACAATAAAACGTATCTATGTCGACTTTGACCGCGGGAGGACCCGATGGATAACCTTGCCAAACCCACAAACCGCGCGCTGTTTTTAGTTAGCGTTGCCGTGACCGGTGCGTTCGCAGGTGCCGCAGTCTGGCTGTTCTTCTTTGCGATGGAGCACGGCATCGACTATCTATGGACCGAGATTCCACACGCGCTGGGCGTCGCTTCGCCCGAGCTTGCCAGCGGCCCGTTTGGCTTTCTGCCATACCCGTTTTTCGTCTGCCTGCTGGGCGGCCTGCTGATCGGTCTGTACGAAAAGACGACGGGCACCAAGACCGATGACCTCAACCAGGTGATGGCCAAGGTAAAGCGCGATGGACGCTACCCGTACGACAATCTGGGCAAGCTTTCGCTCGCGGCATTGCTGCCGCTGCTGTTTGGCGGCAGCATTGGACCGGAGGCCGGCCTGACCGGCGTCATCGCGGGTCTGTGCAGCTGGGTCGGCGATCGCATGCGTCGCTTTGGCGCCGAGTTTAGGGAGCTCACGCTGCTGGGCACCCAGGCTGCCCTGACGGCACTCTTTACCGCGCCCGTCTTTGGCTTTGTGGCGCCGCTTGCCGGAAGTACTGACGGCCAGGGCGAAGACGCCGACGATGAGTCCATGTCCGGCGAGATCACCATCAAGCTCCCCAAGGCGCAGAAGACTGTGGTCTACGGCATCGCGATCGCGGGTGGTTTGGGAACCTATCTGCTGCTCGGCCAGCTTATGGGCGGCGGCATGGGCATGCCCAGGTTCGAGGCTGCCGAGGTGGGCAACCTCGAGCTCGCATGGCTTATCCCCCTGTCGCTGATCGGCACGGTCTGCGGTTGGCTGTACTTTGTCTCGGAGCACGCGAGCGAGGCGCTGGCCCATGCCATAGGGGAGCGCCCCGTCGTCAAGGCCATGCTGGCTGGCCTGGCGCTCGCCATCTGCGGAACGGTTCTGCCCTACACCATGTTTGCCGGCGAGACGCAGGCCGATGTCCTCATGGAAACCTACCTGACCATCCCCGCCGGTGTGCTTATCGCGACCGGTCTGGTCAAGGCTATGCTGACTCCCGCCCTCATCAACATGGGTTGGCGCGGAGGCCACTTCTTCCCGGTTATCTTCTCGGGCGTAAGCCTGGGCTACGGCCTTGCCATCCTCACCGGCGCCGATCCGGTCTTTTGCGTTGCCGTCTGCACGGCCTCGACGATGGGCGCCGTCATGCGCCAGCCCGTCATGGTCGTGGGCCTGCTGCTCATGTGCTTCCCGCTCAAGGGCATCGTCTGCATGATCATCGCCGCCGTCATCGCCGCCGGCATTCCGCTGCCCAAGCCGCTGCGCAAGTAGCGCGGCTTTATCGCGGCACAATGCTCGGGGGATAAGAAATGATTCTGTACTTTAGCGCGACGGGAAACAGCGAGCATGTGGCGCGCCGTGTTGCAGCGGCAACGGGCGATAAGGTCATGTCGATTGAGCGCTTTGATGCCGAGTCCCTTCGTCTTGCCTTGGCGGGAGGGCCCTGTCAGCTTGGATTTGTTGCCCCGGTGTATGCCTGGGGCTTGCCGACGCCAATGATCGAGTTTTTGAAGACTGCCGACCTGTCGATTGCCGTTGGCGGCAAGGGCAGCGGGCAACCTTATACGTTCTATGTCTCAACGTATGGCTCGACGACCGGCCAATCGGCGAAGTTTGCCCGCGATTTGCTGCGCGAGCGTGGGCTCGAGCTGGACGCGGCGATGAGCGTCAAGATGCCCGATACCTGGACGCCTGTTTTCGACCTGTCAGATCCTCAAAAGGTCGAGAGCATCAACAAGGCTGCCGAGGCGCAGATTGATGCCGTGGTCGAAGCGGTACGGGCGCGGCGTACGGGCAACATGATGCGCCATCGCGTGCCCCTGTTTGCATCGTGCGCATATCACGCGTTTGGGCTGCCGCGCATGCAACGGACGAGCAAGTTTGCTGTCGATGACGATCTCTGCATCGATTGCGGCCTCTGCGCCAAGCGCTGCCCCATGGCGGCAATTGAGATGCGTGACGGGCTTCCCGTCTGGACAAAGCCGGAGTGCGCCGCCTGCCTCCGTTGCCTGCACTGCTGTCCCAAGTTTGCCATCTCACGCGGTAAACGCACGGCCTCCCACGGTCAGTACAAGCATCCCAAGCCCGGCGTGAGGATGTAACGACTACGGGCCTGCTCGCTAAAAGCTCATGGTAAGAAAAAAGCCGCGCGAGGCCGTATATCTACGGTCTCGCGCGGCTGTTGTTTAGAACTTCCTCAGCACGATTGCGATGGTGTTGAGATACTCGAGAGCGCCGGCTTCAACGGCAGCGCGGTCGCCCGCGGCGTACTCGTTGTCGCAGGCTAGCCAGTCTGCCCATGCCTCGTTGGTGCACAGCATGGGCTGCATCGAGACAATCTCGACGCCGATGGTCGGCTCGATCATGGTGCGCCACCAGGCTATGTCGTGCATATAGTCGAGCTGCTCGGGTGTCCAGGACTGGAGCAGACAGTCCGGCAAATTGTCGTGGCAGTCGCGGACCATGCCGGGGATGCTTAAGTAGAGCATCCCGCCTTGCTTTACGTAGGGGAGCAGGCGCTCGCCCAAGTAATGCGGATCGCGGCCATAGTAGTTGTACGAGTCGATGCTCACGACCGCATCAAAAAAGTCGCGCTCAAACGGCAAGCCTTGCGAGGCGTCCGCTTTAACAGGGTGAATGGCGTTGCGGGGAATACCGAGTGAATCGAAGAACACGCGGTTCTCCTCGGGGTCGCTCCACAGGTCGACAGCGTAGGTGTCAGACCCGTATTCGCGGGCAAGCAGGGCGCTGGTAATGCCGGTGCCCGATCCAAGGTCGCAGACGCGGGCGCCGCGGGGGATGCGAGCATCGCAAAGAAGTTCTTCGCAGAGCTTGAGGGGATTGGGCCCCATGATCTTAGAGCGCACGAGTGCCGTATCGAAGCTGCTAGCTTTTGGGAAGGATTGAGATTCCTGGGATTGCATTGTTCTTTCCAATCAGGTGCAAATTGGCAGATGACGGAGGCGGAACGGCGCAATAAACCACGGCCGTTGGTCGGCCGTTTTCATGGTTCTATGCGATTGACCGTTCCCTAAAGAACAATGACCAAAAAGACATCCCCTTGGATGATCGAAATTGGGCCAAGGCCCGTGACATCTCTATTGTAAGACGTTGAGCGCGGGCAGGGGATATGTCATTTGTCATGTATTGGCGGACAGTCGATTGTGACCACGGGTGCGCCGAGGCTCTCGTTCCCTGCGTCTTACTTCCAAATTGCGAGTGCGGCGGTGCCCAGCACGATGAGGGCGAGGCCGACGGCGTTTCGATGTGACAGCTTTTCGTTGAAGGCCAGGCGCGCGAACAGTACCGAAACAAGGATCGAGAGCTTGTCGACCTGCACCACGACGCTTACCTGCCCGGCGGCAATCGCGTAGTAGTAGAGCAGCCACGATGCACCGGTCGCAATGCCCGATGCTGCGAGAAATGTGAGTTCATATCGGTCAACGCGTGCGACCTGCTCCAGCTTTCCCTTGGCCGTCACAATCCCCCACGCCATGGCGAGTACCACGCAGGTACGGATCGCCGTTGCCAGGTTAGACTCGACGCCTTCGATGCCAACCTTGGCAAGGATGGACGTGAGCGCCGCGAAAACGGCGGCGCCGATGGCGTAGACGAGCCAGGTCCGGTCTTGCTTCTGGTCCACGCCAGCTGACTGCCTCTTCTCAATCATCAGGAACGTGCCGAGGGTGATTACGGCCGTCCCAATTAGCTTTACGGCCAGATTGCTCGTCTCGCCAAAGAGAACAATAGCGATCAGCGCGGCGAGTACGGTGCTCATCTTGTCGACCGGCACGATCTTATTGACGTCTCCAATGCTGAGCGCCTTAAAGTAGCAGATCCACGAAGCGCCGGTTGCAAGTCCCGAGAGAACGAGGAACAGCCAAGACTTGGCGGCGATGCTGCCAATGGTTCCGATGGATCCGGAAATGCCCGCCATTATCCAAGCAAAGACGAGCACCACGCAGGTGCGGATGGCGGTCGCAACATCGGAATCGGTGTGTTTGATGCCACATTTGGCCAAAATTGATGTGATGCCGGCAAAGAATGCCGATGCAAACGCTGCAACAACCCACGACACGGGTGTGGCGCCTCCTCAAGAACGACTACGCCGGGTCTACGGCGCTCGTCCGATGATACCGCTTGCGGCTACAAATCGCGTGCTCGATAGATCTTGGTGCTGACGGTGCAGCTGATTGCAAATAGCACGAACGCCAGGGCGGCAATTCCTGCGCACAGGAAACTGATGACGGCGGGATCGGGATTTGCCCCGGCAAATGACATGAGCCAGTTGCTGATGGGGTTGGAGGAGCTCAGTATTGCCATGGTGCCGCAGCCAAGCAGGGCAAACAGGCCGACGGATAGGCGCAGCGCCTCCATGTGTCCAAATCGAAAGAATATCGGCTGTGCCAAAAACACCATCATGAGGGAGATGAGCATCGACGCCGCCGAGGCGGTCGCGATTTCAAAGACCGTCTGGCCTGTCGAAGGGATGCCCATGTGATCGAAGAACGGAAGGGCGAGGATGTTCAGAAGCGTAGCCGCGCATGCCATGACGACCGAGAAGACAATAATGCACAGGTATCGCGCGCAGATGATGTCTTTGCGCGAGAACGGCAGCGTTGCCCGATAGCGCTCCCAGCCGTTTTGGTTATCGTAGCCAGCCAGCGAGCTCATGATCATGATGGGCGACATGGCGCTGACCGCACAGGTGCCGGCGCTCATGCCAGAGTCACCATCCGATGCGTTGGCAAGGGTCAGCACGACGAATATGAACAGGCCGACGCCGGCGATGCTCGGGAGAAACGAGCGCATGATGGCGGTCTCGGACATAAAGGCGCGTTTCATTTGGAGGTTCCTTTCAGCGTAAGGCGCAGATAGTCATCGATGGAGATCCGGTCGCAGGGAATCTCGGGAAAGGCCTCGAGCGCTTCTCGTCGGTTGGGTACGAGTACGTCAACGCTGTAGGTATGACGGGTGGCGCGAGCGCCTTCGACACAAGCCGTCAGCTCGGCAGCTTGCGCCTGGGTGCAGTGGGCGATGCCGGTACGGTCGGTAATGTCCTCGCGCGGCAAATCGAACACGATCGAGCCATTATCGATGCAGGCGACGCGGTCTGCCGCACGTTCAAGATCGGAGGTAATGTGGCTCGAGAACAATACGCTGCGCTGTCCGTCGGCGACAAAGGAGAGCAGCTCATCGAGCAGCTCCTCACGCGCCATAGGATCGAGGCCCGCGGTGGCTTCGTCCAAGATGAGCAGCTCGGCCTTGTGACTGAGCGCGCACGCGAGCTGCAGTTTCATGCCCATGCCACGGGAGAGGTCCTTGACCTTTGCCTTGGGGTCCAGACTAAACCGGTCGATGAGGCTGGCGAAGGTGTCGTGGTTCCAGGTGGGGTACGCCGGACCTACGAGCGCCTCGACCTCCGTCACCTTGAGCGTGGAAGGGAAGGGGCACGTGTCCAGCACGAGTCCGATGCGAGAGCGCGTGCGACGTTGTTGCTCATCGGGCGCATTGGCATCGCAGCGCTGCCCAAACAGGCATACCTCGCCAGCATCTATCTTTATGAGGCCGAGCGCGGCACGGATGGTCGTTGTCTTGCCGGCGCCGTTTGCGCCCACAAAGCCAACAATCTGGCCGGGCTCTACGGCAAGTGTGACATCGCGCAACGAAAAGCGGTTGCTCACCCGGCGCGAGACGGCTTTGAGTTCTAACAGGTTTTGCATGGTATAGCCTTTCTTGCAGATGGCTACTGCATGGTTTCGGGAGCTACCAGGTCGAGCATCTCGTGCAATTTGTCGCGCGTGACGCCCAAGGTGTCGGCTTGCGCTGCCGCTTGCGCGAGCAGCTCTTCGATATGGCAGAGCTGGCTTTCACGCAAGAGCTCCTGGTTGCCCTCGGCGACAAAGCAGCCTTTGCCCTGCACGGTGCAGATAAACCCGAGTTGCTCCAGGTCGGCGTAGGCGCGCTTGGTGGTGATGACGCTCACACCTAGGTCGCTCGCGAGCGCACGAATGCTGGGGAGTTTGGCCCCCGCGGCGAGTGCGCCCGATAGGATCTGGGTCTTGACCTGCGAGGATATCTGCTCGTAGATGGGCTTGTCGCTCGAATTGGATAGGATGATGTCCACAGCGGCTCCTTAGCTGATGGGCTACACGTGTATATAACCGGTAAACACAGTATATATACACTATGCACAGTTACGCAAGTACCAAATTCGGCTTTAGCCGCCGACCGGTATCCAAGCCCCGACTGATGAATTTGTCCTGATAGGTGCCCTGTCGCAGCATTTCGCGGCTACAATAGTCGGGTTACAACGACGTAATGCACTCAATGCAAGAAAGGATCCGCATGGCAAGCCTGTCGGATGAAATCTCGTCGCGCCGTACATTCGCGATCATCAGCCACCCGGACGCCGGTAAGACCACGCTTACCGAGAAGCTGCTGCTCTATACCGGCAGCATCCAGACTGCCGGCTCGGTCAAGGGCAAGAGCTCGGCCAAGCATGCCGTCTCGGACTGGATGGACATCGAGAAGGAGCGCGGCATCTCCGTCACCTCCTCGGTGCTGCAGTTCACCTACAACGGCGCCTGCGTCAACATCCTCGATACCCCCGGTCACCAGGACTTCTCGGAGGATACCTACCGTACCCTTATGGCCGCCGACGCCGCTGTCATGGTCATCGACGGCGCCAAGGGCGTCGAGGCCCAGACCAAAAAGCTCTTTAAGGTCTGCACGCTGCGCCACATTCCCATCTTTACCTTTGTGAACAAGCTCGACCACGAGGCTCGCGACCCGTTTGAGCTCATGGAAGAGATCGAGAACGTCCTGGGCATCAATACGTATCCCATGAACTGGCCGATCGGCAGCGGCCGCAACTTCCGCGGCGTGTTCGATCGTCAGACGCGCCGCGTTATCGCCTTTGAGGGCGACGGCCACGCCAATGCTACCAAGAAGGTCGCCGAGGTCGAGGCCGAGTTGGGCGATCCTTCCATGGATGAGCTCATCGGCGAGGAAAACCATAAGAACTTGATGGACGACATCGAGCTGCTCGATGGCGCCGGTGATGAGCTCGACTTGGATGCCGTGGCCTGCGGCAAGCTGAGCCCGGCGTTTTTTGGCTCGGCGCTCACCAACTTTGGCGTGGAGCCCTTCCTCAAGGAGTTCCTGCGTCTGGCCCCGACGCCGCGTGCCTATACCGATACGCTCACCAGCGAGCCGGTCGATCCCTGCCGCGACGACTTTAGCGGCTTTGTGTTTAAGATCCAGGCCAATATGGACAAGAACCACCGAGACCGCATCGCCTTTGTGCGCATTTGCTCGGGCAAGTTCGAGCGCGGCATGGATGCCTTCCACGTGCAGGGCAACCGCAAACTCAAGCTTGCCACGGGCACGTCGATGATGGCCGATGACCGCGCGATTGTTGACGAGGCGTACGCGGGCGATATCGTGGGCCTGTTCGACCCGGGTATCTTTAGCATCGGTGACACCGTGTGCTCTGGCAAGCGCCACGTGCAGTATCCGCAGATTCCGACGTTTGCCCCCGAGATGTTCGCTCGCATTACGCAGGTTGACACGCTCAAGCGCAAGCAGTTCGTCAAGGGCATGGAGGAGCTTGCCCAGGAGGGCGCCATCCAGATCTTCCGCGAGCTGGGTGCCGGCATGGAGAGCGTCATCGTGGGCGTGGTCGGCGTGCTGCAGTTTGAGGTGCTCGAGCGCCGCCTCAAGGCCGAGTACCGTGTTGAGGTTCGTCGCCAGCCGCTGCCCTATACGGACATTCGTTGGATCCAGAATGACCCCGATACCATCGATATCCCGGCTCTTTCGCTCACGCGCGACACGCTGCGCGTCGAGGACATGCGCGGCGGTAAGCTGCTGCTGTTCACGAGCCCGTGGAACGTGGATTGGGCAACTGACCACAACCCCGACCTTATCCTGTCGGAGTTTGGCAACGTGGCCTTTTAACGCATCGGCGCGGTGGCCCTGCGGGGCTGCCGCGCCGTTTGCTTGCCTTATGCCGTGTGAGCGGCTATTATACCCACCGTCGTCTCAAGACCGGGGCGTCCGAGCAGTTCGGGTCCGATATCCTGCTCGTTAAACCTAAAACCAAAGGAGTACATAATGATCAAGAAGGTCATGGAGGACTACAAGGTCCTGTTGCGGAGCATTCCCGCGGCAACGGTTTCGCTGTTTTTCGTGAGCGTCATCATGATGAACCTGCTGGCCAACAAAGAGCTCATCAGCCTGCCGTATCTGGCGCTCGACTGTGGCTTTGTGGTGAGCTGGGTTTCGTTTTTGTGCCAGGACATGATCTGCAAGCGCTTTGGCGCCAAGGCATCCATCAAAATCTCTATCCTCGCGCTGCTGGTCAACCTGGCCGTGAGTCTGTGCTTTTGGGCATGCTCGCTCACGTCCGGCATGTGGGGCGCCTACTACGACACGGGCATGATCGAGGTCAACACTGCCCTTAACGCCACCATCGGCGGCACCTGGTACGTGGTGCTGGGCTCTTCGCTGGCAATGCTCGTTTCTGCCGTGGTTAACTCCACGCTCAACCAGTCGCTCGGCCGCATGCTCAAAAAGAATAATTTTGCGAGCTTTGCCTTTCGCTCCTATGTGTCCACGGGCATTGGCCAGTTTATCGACAACTTGGTCTTTGCCATTGTGGTGAGCCACACGTTCTTTGGTTGGACCTGGGTGCAGGTCCTTATGTGCTCGCTGACCGGTGCTGTTGCCGAGCTGCTGTGCGAGGTCTTCTTGAGCCCCGTGGGCTACAAGGTCGTGCGCGGCTGGGAGCGCGAGAATGTGGGCTCCGAGTACCTCGAGCGTCACGCAACCGCCTAAGGAGCAAGTATGCGGGTTTTGATCACGGGCGCTTCGGGCGGTATCGGAGCCGCGTGCGTGCAGCGCTTTTTGGATGAGGGCCACGAGGTCGTGGGCTTTGATCTGCTGTCGCCGGCGATCGAACACGAGCGCTACCGCCATCTGATCGTTGATGTCCGCGAGCCGGACTCGTTTCCAAGCGACCTTGAGCCCCAGGTGATCGTGAACGTTGCCGGTACGCAGGATTCGGCCGACGACATCGCCGCCAACCTGTATGGCACCATCAACGTGACCGAGCGCTACGCCTTTGCGGGGGAGGGGCTTGCTGCCAAGCCGGCATCGGCTATCAAATCCGTGGTCAATGTGGGGTCGGCGAGCGGGCATACGGGATCGGAGTTTCCCGACTATGCCGCCAGCAAGGGCGGCGTTATCGCCTACACCAAGAACCTTGCAAACCGTCTGGCGCCGCAGGCTATCGCCAACAGTGTGGACCCGGGTGGCGTTATCACGCCGCTCAACCGTTGCGTGATGGAAGACGAACACCTGTGGAACCAGATTATGGAGCTCACGCCGCTTAAACGCTGGGCTACCGCCCAAGAGATCGCCGAGTGGATCTACTTTGTGGGCGTGACCAACCGGTTTATGACCGGACAGAGTCTGTTGATCGATGGCGGCGAGGCCGGCCGCACACAATTTATTTGGCCCGAATAGGAAACGCGCCCGATGGAAAGCCGTCGGGCGCGTTTTTGATGTATCGATTTTTAGCCGAGGCAAGTCCAGTCGACGGGGGTCGAGCCGTGCTGTTCGAGTAGCCGATTGGCAGCGGAGAAGGGGCGCGACCCCATAAAAGCGGGGAGTTCTGCTGTGGCACGGTTGGCCGAAAGCGGCGAGGGGTGCGTGGAGGCCAGGCAGAACTTGTCGGTTGCCTTGCCCGCACCAGTTGCGTCGAGCTTACCTTCGACCATCTGCTGGGCAAAGCGGCCCCATGCCAAAAAGACTACCGGCTGGGGCAGCTGGCAGCAGCGTTCGATAACGTAGTCGGTGAGCGTGCTCCAGCCCAGTTTGGCGTGCGAGTTGGCGGCATGCTCGCGCACGGTGAGCGTAGTGTTAAGGAGTAGGACGCCCCGTTGTGCCCATGGGGTTAGGTCTCCCGTGGCGGGAATGGGACAACCCAGATCGGCTTTGAGTTCCTTGTAAATGTTGCGCAGGCTCGGCGGCAACTTGGTTTGCGTCGCGGGGACCGAGAACGACAGCCCCATTGCCTGGTTGGGTCCGTGATAGGGGTCTTGACCCAAGATGACAACCTTGACCTGGTCGGCCGGCGTGTAGGCGAGGGCATTGAGGATGTCGTCTTGTGCCGGGTAGATAGTCTGCTCGGCACGCAAAAGGGCGATGCGCTCGAGCAGCTGGTTCGTAGTGTCACGTACCGGCTGCGGTGCATCGCCCAACCAAGTTGCTATGTTGCGGTCGCGGGTCGCGGCGTCCATGGGGCTCCTTTACGTCAGATGCTCTGTTTGCATCTATTGTAAAGGCGCACCGGTTGCCTTTATGCCACGGCTGTATGAAGAGCGGGGTCTACGAGACGTGCTCGGGCGCTCCTGCCATGCGAGCCTGTCCATGTGCGCGGAGGCGCGGAAGCTCGACGGTTGCCACCATGACGCCGCTGAGGATGAGTGCGGCGCCAAAGAAGGCGATGGGGCTCAGAACCTCGCCGACCAGGAAGAACGAGAAGACGGCGGAGCAGACCGGCTCGAGCGAGAAGGCGAAACCGGTGGTCTCGGCGGGCACGTGGGGCTGCACGAGCGTCTGGGTGATAAAGCCGTAGGCAGAGCAGATGAGCGCGAGGGCAACGACGACCACGATCTCGCTGGGCGTACTGGGAAGTGCGAAACCGCCAAAGACGCATGCGGCAATGCCCGAGAACAGGCCGCCAAAGCCCAGCTGCCAAACGCCCAGGGACAGCGGATCGACTTCTTCGACAAAGCGCTTGGCCACGATAATGTGGCTGGCATAGATAAAGGCCGAGAGCAGCATGATGATCGCGCCGGGATTCAGGCTGGTAAAGTCGGCGCCCGAGAGCAGCAGCATGCCGCAGGTGACGATAGCCGTGCCGATGAGCACCTTGCGCTCGGGGGCGCGGCGCAGCAGGGCGGCGTTGGCAAACGGCACGATCACGACCGTCAGGCTCTGCAAAAAGCCGGCAGTGGAGGCAGAAGTGAGGCTGGAGCCCAAGCACATGCAGGTGAGCTCGGTTGCCATAATGGCGCCGATGATAGCGGCACGAACCATAAGGTCGCGGTTGATGCGGAACGCGCGCTTGTGGAAGAGCAGCAGACAGGCCACAAAGGCGATGATGCAGCGCAACGCGACGATGCTCGTGGCGTTCATGCTGTCCATGCCGATCTTCATGAGGGGATACGAAAAGCCCCATGCGACGGGAACGGAAAATGAGAGCGCGATTGCTTTTTTGCGATCCATGGGACTCCTTTTGTTACAGAACGGTTTCGCACAAAGGATTCTGCTCTCAGATGTTGATGTAGTAAAGCGAATGTATCTTCAGTATGATTAAGAAACGCTAAAGTAGGCGCGAAAAGCGCTGGCAAAACGTTTTACGGCTGCATTGATGTGGAGGCACGATGGCATCGCGGTATCAGATTGTTTGTATGGTGGTCGACCGCGGCAGCCTTAAAGGCGCGGCGGACGAGTTGGGCTATACGCAAAGTGCGGTGAGCCAGGCCGTCAAGGCGCTCGAGCGCGAGCTGGGCACCACGCTTATCGAGCGCGGAAAGCAGGGCGTTTCGCTTACGCGCGACGGTAAACAATATCTGCCGTACCTGCGCCAGATTGTGACCGCCGAGCTCGAGCTCGAGGGCAAGCGGCAGGAGCTGCTGGGGCTTTCGTCGACTGATATTCGCATCGCGACGTTTACCAACGTGAGTCGAACCGTGTTGCCGCGCGTGATCCGCGATTTTGGAGCCCTGCACCCGGGCGTACGCTTTACCCTCAAGCAGGGCGATTACACGCGCAACGCCCAGTGGGTGCACGATGGCGTGGTTGATTTTTGCTTTACGGCACGCGGATTTACCGCTGGGCTCGAGAAGCGCGTGGTCTATCACGACGAGTTGGTGGCATTGTTGCCGGCCGCGCATCCGCTGACGGCAAAGGAAAAGGTGACACTCGCCGACCTGGCGTCCGAGCCGTTTGTACTGCTGGATGAGGGCGAACAGAGCCTGGTGCTCGATGCATTCGCGGCGCATGGCCTGTCGCCGCATGTGACGAGCGAGGTCACCGATGACTACACCATCATGGCGATGGTGGAGGAGGGCCTAGGCGTGAGTATGCTATATCGCCGTACTGTGGAGGGAATGCGAGCCGATATTCGCGTGCGTCCCATCGTGCATGCCCCCTCGCGCGACGTGGTGGCCGCCTGGCGCAGCTGGGACACCATGCCCATCGCCACGAGGCGCTTTATCGACTATATGAGCTCGCATATTGTCAATTAATGACTGGCGTAGCGTTGGGTGCGGTGTTTAGCGGGCTGTCGCTTTGGCTTGGGTGGCGCGATAGGTGCGTGCCGGGTGGCAAAGTAGCACCGCCACAACCATAAAGAACGCCGTGGTGCCCAGGCTGATGGGGTAGACCATCATGATGTTCGCAAAGGTGCGGAAGTGCGGGAACACGCAGAACACCCAATAGAAGCGGATGCCGCAGACGCAGATCATGGTGATGAGGGCGGGCGTGAGCGAGATACCAAAGCCGCGCAGGTAGCCGGACATGTTTTCGTAGAACATGCTAAAGGCGTACGCCGGGAAGATCGAACATACGCGGATATAGCCGATCGAGACGATGTTGGGATCGCTGTTAAAGAGCGACAAGATCTCGCGCCCCAGGCCGACAATAACGATGATCGTGGTGAGTGCAACGATACCGCCTTCGACCAGGCAGACCTTAAGCGTTTTGGTGCAGCGGTCGATCTGGCGGGCACCGTGGTTTTGTCCCACAAAGGTGGTGCAAGCCTGGCTAAAGCTGTTGAGCAGGTTGTAGCATACGTACTCCAAGCTCATAGCGGCGCTCGATGCCGCCATGACCTCGGTGCCCAGGCTGTTGATGGCAGACTGGATGATGATGTTGGCGACGGCAAAGACGGCGCTCTGGATGCCGGCGGGCAGGCCGATCTTGACGATGCGCTTGAGGGCGACGGGGTCGATAGCCAGGTCGCGTGGGGTGACGTGGACGACGGAGTCGGTCTTGAGCAGGCGGATAAAGAGCGTAGCGGCGCTGACGGTGTAGGCGATGGCGGTGGCGATGGCGACGCCCGCGACACCCCAGTGGAGCACAGGGACAAAGATGAGATCCAGGCCAATGTTGAGGACGGTGGACACGGCAAGCGCCTGCAGCGGCATGCGAGTGATGCCGACGGAGCGGAAGATCGCGGCCTCAAAGTTGTAGAGCAAGATCGAGGGCAGGCTGAGCAAAAAGACGCGCAGGTAGAGCGAAGCGAGCGGCATGGTTTCGGAGGGAACGTTGAGGGCGGCGAGCATGGGCTCGGCAAAGATCTCGCCCAGCGCGATGACGACAAAGCCCACAAGTGCCATAAGAATCGAGGTATGGACGGCGCGTTTGACCATGTTCTGATCGTTGCGGCCGATAGCGTTGGCGATGACTACGTTGGAACCAAGCGACATACCAATAAACAGGTTGAGCATAAGACTGGTAAGCGGAACATTGGAGCCGACCGCCGCCATGGCGAGGGTTCCCTGGTCGCCCGAGAAGTTACCGATGATGACCGTGGCGATGAGGTTCGACAGCTGCTCCAAGATGCTCGTGGCGGCCACGGGGAAGGCGAACAGGGGAATATTGCGCCAAAGCGATCCGGTGGTCATATCGATGTGCTTAGATGCGGTATCAGCCATACGCTCTCAATCTCTAACATGCTCTTTCGTGCTTATTTGCGCAGACGATGATACTCCTAATCGACTAGTCGTTGGGGGCGTTCTTAAACGACTAGTTATTCAAGAACGTCTCCAATGACTAGGTGGGGGAGGCGTGAGACAATGGTGAGCGTTGTGTTGTTCACGCTAAGGAGTTGCCATGTTGTTGTGTCCCGTTTGCCATGAGCCGCTGGTGGACAATGAGCGCGGTGCTGCATGCGCGGGCGGACACCGGTTTGACCGTGCGCGCGAGGGCTATCTATATCTGCTGCGCTCGTCCAAGAGCGGCGACTCCATGGGCGATCCCAAGTCGCAGGCACGCAGCCGTCGTGACTTTCTAAACCGTGGCTACTATGCGCCGTTGCGCGATGCAATGGTCGAGCTGGTGCGTGAGCGGGCGGCTGGGTGCGCTGCGTCTACGAACGGCCCCATGACGTTGCTCGATATTTGCTGCGGCGAGGGCTACTACACCAGCGCCATGGGCGCGGTGCCGGGTGTGGATGCTTACGGTTTCGACCTGGGCAAAGAGATGGTACGCCTTGCCGCCAAGCGCGGCGATGCGACCTACTTCGTGGCCAACATGAAGGATATCCCCGTGGCCGATGGCGCCTTCGATATGGTGACCGAGCTCTTCGCTCCCTTTAACGAGCGTGAGTTTGCCCGCGTGCTGGCGCCAGAGGGCTCGCTCTACACCGTGGTGCCGGGCGCCCGTCATCTGTTTGGGCTCAAGGAGGTACTCTACGACACGCCGTACCTTAACGATGAGAAGCTGCCGAAGACCACCGAGCTCGAGTTAGTCGGAACGCAGCGGGTGTCTGCGAATATTACGCTTCGGACCCAGGCCGACATCGAGGCGGTGTTCCAGATGACGCCGTACTACTACCGCACGCGCCCTGCCGACAAAGAGCGGCTGGCAAACTTGGACACGCTCCAGACCGATATCGACTTCATCGTCGCCGAGTACCGCCACAGCTAACAACCTGCCAAAAAGGGACAGGTTTATTTTGGTAGGTTTTATCTGGGCAAACGCAAAGGGCCGACCGCGGAGATGCGCGATCGGCCCCTTTTAGTTGCTTGGCTGTAGAGGTTATGAGAAGCGAGCGCTTACAGGCGGTCCTTGTTCTCGGCCTTAACGGCGTGTGCCTGCTGAACAAAGAACAGGTCGTAGACCACGATGACAAAGGCGACGATATTGACGGAGCTGCCGCCGAGCGCGGGAAGCGTGAGCACGGCCTGCGCGATCGTGGCGATTGCGGCAACGATGCCGAGCTTAAACGCGCCATCTACCTGCGAAGGCTTGTTGGCGCCCTTGATGCCCGCAACGCCTGCGGCAAGGTCGACGAGACCCTTGGCGATAAGCACGACCGCTGCGAGCGTGGCGTACGAACCGTACGTGGAATCGAGACCGCCCGTGGCGATACCGACGCCGGCGGTGACGAGGCTGGCGATACCCAAAACAAAGTAGATGAGAGCAAGGATTTTGAGAGTCTTGCGAGTGAAGCTCATGGCTGGTCCTTTCGATACGAGTACGCCAACTTGGCGCACCCAATGTGCTGCACATATGGTGAAGCACATTGTAGTTCAACGCGGCGATGCATGCGCCTGAAAGCGCTTTGAGCCCGCGCGGCCCAACCCAACCTTTCAAAAGGGAAAGCTGGACGTAAGCCAAATCGATGGCAGCTCATGTGCGGCGCTGAGATGATGAGGCCGTAACAAGGAGTTGGTCTCAAGGAGGAGCCATGATGTACGGAGCAGGGCAAGTGCGTGAGCCGCGATCGTTGGGAAGGCGCATGAGTGATTCTGTGATCGCTGCCGTGTGCACGGGATTGATGGCGGTGCTTTGCATTGGGATGCTGTGGGCCATGTCGCATGTGGGACAATAGCGGACGGTTGGGTGCCGGCATAAACGGCGCTCACGTATTCGTTTTGCTTGTTAAGGAGTACCCATGGGCGTCGTCGATCCCTTTTCTGTTGCTCGGGCCGCGGGGCTTGAGCTGACCGGGAAGCCCGAGGGCCTCACGCTCACCGACGGCACGATGGAGCTGCGTGCCGATTTTGGCCGCATGCTTCCACGGCTCAAGCAGGGCCGTCTGCAGCAAGAACTGCTGGTAAAGGCTGCGCGCGCAAAAGGCATCGAGAGCCCATGGGCGATTGACGCCACGGCAGGCTTTGGCGAGGATTCGCTGCTGCTGGCGGCCGCGGGCTTTACCGTCGATCTGTATGAGCAGGATTGCGTGATCGCGGCGCTCCTCAAGGATGCCCTGGATCGCGCGGCAGATGATCCGGCGCTTGTGGCTGCCGTGTCGCGCATGCGCTTACATGCGGGCGAGGATAGCATTGCCGGCCTTCGCCATACAGCTGAGCTGATCGGGCAGGGCGAGCTCACCGCTCCTGACGTGGTGTATCTGGACCCCATGTTTCCCGGACGCACCAAGAGCGCGGCGGTTAAAAAGAAGTTCCAACTCTTGCATCATCTGGAACAGCCGTGCGCCGATGAGGAGACGTTGGTCGAAGCTGCGCTTGCGGTGCACCCGCGCAAGGTCGTTATCAAGCGACCGGTGAAGGGGCCACTGCTTGCCGGCGTTAAGCCGAGCTATCAACTTGCGGGCAAGGCCGTTCGTTACGATGTTTTGGTGCCGCCGCGCCCGTAGCTTGCGTGCGATGGCTGGCGCTCCGTCAATGCCGTGCCGATGCGGCGCCTATTTCCAAGGGTGCGACGTCAGGTGCCATCCACCGCAGTATTCGCATTTGTAGCAGGCCAAACCGCGCCGCCCGCGGTTTTCGCAGTCGGCCATAACGGCCTCGGCCTCGGCGCGCGTGTCGTAACGGTTTTTGCGCTCGCACGACTTGTAGCGCCAGGCCTCATCGCGCTCGGCGTCCAGGGCGTCGCGGCGCTCGTCCTCGCGTGCAAACAGGTCGCTCATATCGCCGCCGGTGGCAGTGCTCAAAAACTCGCTTTTTGCTTTTGACCAGGCGGCTCGCTTTTTGCTCCCCATCTGCATCGCGCCCCTCTCCAAACGTTGGTATCATTGCTCAATCAAAGTGATACCAATAAACGTGAGGTCGCCGCGTGATGATCAGAAAAACCCTCGATACCGACATTCCCGCTGTCATGGCTATCTATGACGCGGCCCGCGCCTTTATGCGCGCGCATGGCAACGCCACACAGTGGCCCGAGGGCACGCCTTCTGCCGAGCAACTGGCTGCCGATATCGCCGCCGGTGGCAGCTATGTGTGCGAAGTCGATGGCCGCGTGGTGGCGACGTTTGCCTTTTTGCCGGGCCCGGACGAGTGCTATGACGTAATTGAGGATGGTCAATGGCGCAGCGACACTCCGTACGCCGTGCTGCACCGTGTGGCGTCCGATGGCACCGTGCACGGTATCGCGGCTGCGATGTTTGCCTTTGCCAAGGAGCGTGCCGATCACCTGCGCATCGACACGCATCAGGACAACCTGCCCATGCAGGGCGCGAGTATTAAGGCGGGGTTCGAGCGTGCCGGCGTCGTGTATGTGTCGGACGGCACGCCGCGTGTTGCGTTCGACTGGCTGCGTGAGGCGTAAGAGTAGGGGCACGTGTCAACAATTCGCACGAACGAAAATGGTCCCGGGTGGGGCCATTTTCGTTCGCTGCGCTGATTTGCAAGCCGGCTTTCGCAAGGCGCGAACCTACGAAAATCGCCGCGCGGCAACGCAGGGCGATGAGCTTGGTCGGGGGATAGGGCCCGCTTCGCCCGCCGGCTCGTAAATTGTATCATCCAGTGTGGAACGAGGACGCCCGTTGCCGCGTGCGATGGGCTTGTAGCTTGTAATAAGAGGAGAGCCATGTCGAAGCAGGCAGTCGTTGGAATCTTGGCGCATGTCGATGCCGGCAAGACCACGTTGGCCGAGGCCATGTTGTTCAACGTGGGTCGCATTCGCAAGCGCGGCCGCGTGGACGATGGCGATTCGCATCTGGACACTAACGCGATCGAGCGCGAGCGCGGCATTACGATCTTCTCGTCGCAGGCCGTGCTCGACCACGGCGATACCCACGTCATGCTTGTGGATGCGCCCGGCCACGTCGATTTTTCGGCCGAGGCGGAGCGCACGCTGCGCGCGCTCGACTATGCGATTTTGGTTGTGGGTGCCAACGACGGCGTGCAGGGGCACACCGAAACCCTGTGGCGCCTGCTTGCGCGCTATGACATTCCGACGTTCATCTTTATCAACAAAATCGATTTGGAGAATCCCGGCCGCGATGTTTTGCTGGCACAGCTTGGGCAACGTCTTTCCGAGGGCTGCCTGGATGCCAGCGAACTGTTGGTGGGTGGTGCCGTTCAGGAGGACGCTGCTGCGTTGGACGAGGCGGCGCTCGAGGAGTTTCTCGACGCAGGGGAGCTTTCGACTGCCACGCTTTCGCGGCTGGTCGCAGAGCGAAAGTTGTTTCCCTGCTTTGCGGGCTCGGCGCTCAAGGACCAGGGTGTGGCAGAGCTACTCGACGGCATATGCGCTTTGATGCGCGAGCGAACATGGCCCCAGGAGTTCGCCGCGCGAGTCTACCGCGTGAGTCGTGGAGACCGTGGCGAGCGTCTTGCCTGGGTCAAGGTGACGGGCGGTGTACTGCGTGCAAAGCAAGTTGTCGAGGGATGCTCTGGCGCCTCCACTTGGGAGCAAAAGATCGACCAGGTGCGCATCTATAACGGCGAGAAGTATGAGCTTGCCCAAGAAGTTGCTGCTGGCGGTATTTGTGCCGTGACGGGCCTTGCGCACGTTCGCCCAGGGGATGCCTTGGGGGCGGAGCCCGTGGGCGATGCGCCTGTCATCGCTCCGGTCCTCACCTATACGGTGCTTCCGGGCGAACACGATGTCCACGCGGTGTTCAAAGCACTGACAGAGTTGGCGGACGAAGATCCCATGCTCGGCGTAAGCTGGAACACTCATCTTGAGCAGA
The DNA here is from genome assembly GCA_018377855.1 of Collinsella sp. GTDB lineage: Bacteria > Actinomycetota > Coriobacteriia > Coriobacteriales > Coriobacteriaceae > Collinsella. Next base: position 123,534 of record JAGZYM010000001.1, read on the forward strand.
TTCATTTACAGCTGATGGGCGCCGTGCAACTCGAGGTCGTGCAGCGGGTGTTGGCCGATCGCTTTGGCCTTTCGGTTGCGTTTGAGTCTGGCGGCATTCTCTATAAGGAGACTATTTCGCAGCCGGTCGAGGGCGTGGGCCATTTTGAGCCGCTGCGCCACTATGCCGAGGTACATCTGCGCCTGGAGCCGTTGCCAGCGGGTTCGGGCGTGCAGTTTGGCACCGTGACCTCGACCGACGAACTCGATCTTAACTGGCAGCGTTTGGCACTCACCAACGCCATGGAGCGCGATCACCTGGGCGCGCTGACCGGCTCGCCCATCACCGATGTGTGCATTACGCTCACGGGCGGCCGTGCGCATGCCAAACACACCGAGGGCGGCGATTTTCGCCAGGCCACGTACCGCGCGATTCGCCAGGGGCTCATGCAGGCGCGTGAGGCTGGCGCGGCGGTGCTGTTGGAGCCGTGGTATCGCTTTGAGCTCGAGGTGCCGGGGGAGTGCGTGGGCCGGGCACTTTCGGATGCCACGCGCATGGGTGCCGAGTACGAGCCGCCGACGATGGCGGGAGACCGGGCGAAGCTTGTGGGTCGCGTGCCGGCATCTGAGGTGCAGGATTACGCGCTGGAGGTGGCCGCCTATACGAGTGGTCGTGGGCATCTGTACCTAGAGTTCGCCGGCTATGCGGCTTGCCATGATGCCGAGCGCGTCATCGAGACGGCCGCCTATGAGCCCGAGGCCGATCTGCCCAACACGCCCGATTCGGTCTTTTGCTCCCACGGCGCCGGTTACACGGTCAAATGGTGCGACGTCCCCGAGGCAGCCCACGTAAAGGTCGATCCCTCCACCTTCCGCCCCCTGGCGAGCAGCAGACGCCGAGTTTTTCGGCCACATGTGACAGAGGGGCAGCCCCTTTGGCAGATTCAGTTGGTATAACTCGGTATAAGTTGGTATAACTATTACCAGGGTTTGCCAATCCGAGGAGGCCGACATGAATCCAAATCCCTTTAAGCCAACGGCAGGCAAGCGGCCTCCGATGCTCATTGGTCGCGAGTCGGTCATCGAAGATTTCGAGGAAGGGCTCGATAACGGCGCCGGAGCGCCGGGCAGGCTCATGCTCATTACGGGAAACCGCGGCTGCGGCAAGACAGTTCTCCTGCGGGAGCTGCAACGTCTGGCCAGCGAGCGCGGATGGGCGGTTGTCTCCGATTCCGCTTCGCTTGGCTTATGCGACCGCTTGGCCGACGCGCTTCGCTCGAATAAACCCGTTGTGACGTCAATGGAGTTCGGTCCTTCGTTTGGCCGGATGTCGGTCGAGGCGGCGCGAGCAAAGGGCGAGACGTTGCGAGGGCTGGTCAACGAGCGCCTTAAGAAGCTCGGTCCAGGCAAGGGCATACTGTTTGCGATTGACGAGGCGCAATCGGCGTCTATCGAGGAACTGGCGGCTCTTGCCGTTCTCTATCAGCAGGTGCTCGGAGACCAGGATGCCACGGGATTACCCGATAGCGACCAGCGCGGTCTTGCGCTGGTTTTTGCCGGCTTGCCCAGTATGGTTGACGATCTGCTCGAAGAGCCGAGCGTGACGTTTTTGCGCCGCGCCCAGCAGCGTACGCTGGGGGCGATATCTTTGCCCAAGGTGCGCGATTCATATATCCAGACGGTCAAAGACGCTGGTCTTTACGTTGACGCGGAGACGGCGGACCTTGCGGCACGCAAGAGCATGGGGCATCCCTATATGGTTCAGCTGGTGGGATATTACATGTGGCGGTCTGCTGTCCGGCGTGGCTCGCAGGTCATCGAAAGGCGCGATGTCGAGGATGGCCATGCGGATGCTGTCTCCGAGTTCTACGAAGCGGTTGACGCGCCCCTGTATTACGGGCTGCGCAGTCCACAGCGCCTCTTTATCGAGGCCATGGCGGTTGACGAGGACAAACCGACGCGCATGGCGGATATCATTGAGCGCTGTGATCGTACCCAGAGCTGGGCGAGTAAATATCGCGCAAGCCTGATTCGCGAGCGCGTCATCGAGGCTGCCGGATACGGTCTCGTCCGGTTTACTGTGCCCATGCTGGGCGAGTACATCCGCGACCGCATTTTATGGCACGAGTAATGTGAAAAGGGACGGCCCCTTTGTGACATCGATAGATGTGAGGTCAAAACATGGCGATTCAAACTGAGCGATTGACGCTTCGTCCGTGGCGCGAGACAGATGCGGCGAGCTTGTATGCATACGCGAGCGACCCGGACGTGGGGCCGGCTGCGGGCTGGCCGCCCCATCGAAGCATTGAAGAAAGCAGAGAGATCATTCGGACGGTCTTTACGGCGCCCCATACCTTTGCCATTTGCCTGCCTGAGACAGACGAGCCCGTGGGCAGCATCGGGCTCATGCCGCCTCGCTGTGAGTCGAACAGCCAAAGAGGCGGACTCGAGTTCGAGGTGGGCTATTGGATCGCCAAGCCGTTCTGGCGCCGAGGCTTTGCTCCCGAGGCGGTGCAAGCCATGCAGCGCTATGCGTTCGAAACACTTGGCTGCAAGGCATTTTGGTGCGGATACTACGAGGGCAATAACAAGTCGCTACGCGTTCAGCAAAAATGCGGCTTCATGCCTCATCACGTTGAACGCGACGTGCCCTGCGAGCTTATGGGCGATGTGCGTACCGAGTACTTTACGTATTTGACCCGCGAAGACTGGCGCAGGCAGGCACAGTGCAAGTAATGTGACAAAGGGACAGTTCCTTTGCCACGTTCGGCTAACAGGAAGGGGAGCGATGGCGGTGTCGCAACAACCAAGTGCTATCGAGGTGCGTGGCGTGCGCGTTCATAACCTTAAAGACATCGATATCGATATTCCGCTGGGAAAGCTTGTGGGCATTGCCGGCGTGTCGGGTTCGGGCAAGAGTTCGCTGGCGCTGGGGGTTCTTTATGCCGAGGGCTCGCGCCGTTACCTGGAGGCGCTCAGCACCTATACCCGCCGTCGCCTGACGCAGGCCGAGCACGCTCAGGTGGATGAGGTATTGCACGTGCCGGCGGCTCTCGCATTGCATCAGCGCCCCAGCGTGCCGGGCGTGCGTTCCACCTTTGGCACCATGACCGAGCTCAACAATAGCCTGCGTCTACTCTTTAGCCGCTGCGCCCATCACGTGTGCCCGCATTGCGGGGCGCGTGTGGAGCCGAGCCTTAACGTGGCTGCGGGCCTGTCGCTCACGTGCCCCGCATGCGGCCGCGAGTTCTACGCGCCGGGTGCCGAGGATTTGGCTTTCAATAGCGGTGGTGCATGTCCCACCTGCGGCGGCACCGGCGTTATGCATGAGGTGGACGAGGCGAGCTTGGTGCCCGACGAGTCAAAGACTATCAACGAGGGCGCGGTGCTTCCTTGGGGCACGCTCATGTGGGATCTGATGAAGCAGGTGGCCGGCGAGATGGGCGTGCGCACCGACGTGCCGTTTAACCAGCTCACGCCTCAAGAGCGCGACATCGTGTTTCATGGTCCGGCGGTTAAGAAGCACATCCTCTACGTGCCCAAAAACGGCGAGGGCGCTACGCCACTCGACTTTACCTATTACAACGCCGTCTATACCGTCGAGAATGCGCTCGCCAAGGTCAAGGACGATAAGGGCTTAAAACGCGTTGCGCGCTTTTTGCGCGAGGGCCCATGCCGCGATTGCGGCGGCACGCGTCTCTCCGAGGCTGCGCGGCAGCCCCAGGTGCGCGGTATCAATCTGGCACAGGCGGCGGCCATGACTTTGGGCGAGGCGATTGAGTGGGTGCGTGGGGTGCCCGCATCCTTGCCGCCCGAGATGCAGCCCATGGCAGCGGATATCTGCGATTCATTTTTGAGCACGGCCCGTCGTCTGGTCGACCTGGGTCTCGATTACCTTTCACTCGATCGCGCCGGTGCCACGCTCTCCACGGGTGAGCGCCAGCGCGTGCAGCTTGCTCGCGTGGTGCGCAACCGATCGACAGGCGTGCTCTATGTGCTGGACGAGCCTTCGATCGGCTTGCATCCTGCCAATGTCGACGGCTTGGTGGGTGTGATGCGCGATCTGGTGGATGACGGCAACACCGTGGTTGTTGTCGACCACGATACGCGCGTACTGGCGGAAGCCGACTATCTCGTCGAGATGGGCCCCGTTGCCGGAGCAGACGGCGGTAATGTGATTGCCACTGGTACGGTAGGCGAGGTCGAGCAATCGCGGGGCAGCCGCATCGCTCCGTTTTTGCGCGCAGAGCCCAAACGCTTGCGTCCGCAGGTGACTGACGACGAGATGTTCGACCAGGGGCATATCCACATGGCAACCGATGCTATCCATACCGTCAAGCCGCTCGAAGTCGATATCCCGCGCGGCCGTCTCGTCGCGGTTACGGGCGTTTCGGGTTCGGGCAAGACGACGTTGGTGCTCGAGACGCTTATCCCGGCACTCAAGGCGCAGGCAGCCGGCGAGCGCCTGCCAAAACATGTGCGTTGGATCGATGCCGAAGGCATTGCCCGCGCAAACCTGATTGACGCTACGCCTATCGGCGCCAACGTGCGCTCGACGGTGGCGACTTATGCCGACATCCATGATGAGCTGCGCCGCGCCTTCGCCCGCACGCCAGAGGCCAAGGCAGCCGGCTACAAGGCAGGTGCCTTTAGCTATAACACTGGCACTCTGCGCTGCCCTACGTGCGATGGCACGGGCTCGATATCGCTCGACGTGCAGTTTTTGCCCGACGTCGAGATCGTCTGCCCGGCATGTCGCGGTTCGCGTTATGCAGACACGGCTTCGCATATCCATCGCGAGGGCAAGGATGGGAGCTTGCTTACGTTGCCGCAGCTCATGGACATGAGCGTGGACGAGGCTCTCGACGCCACGGTGGGGCTCAAGAAAGTTCAGGCGCGCTTGCAGACCTTGCACGACCTGGGCTTGGGCTATCTTACGCTCGGTGAGCCCACGCCGGCGCTCTCGGGCGGCGAGGCGCAGCGTCTTAAGCTTGCGAGCGAGATGGGCCGCGTGCGGGACGATGCCGTATTCGTATTCGATGAGCCCACGATCGGACTACATCCGCTCGATGTTCAGGTGTTGCTGAGCGTGTTCGACGGTCTCGTTGCCAAGGGCGCCACGGTTATCGTGATCGAACACGATCTCGACCTTATCCGTAACGCCGATTACGTAATCGACATGGGCCCAAGCGGTGGCGATGCCGGCGGGCAAGTCGTCTGCGCGGGTACGCCGGCGGATATCGCGGCCTGCCCCGCAAGCATCACCGGCCGCTACCTATAACCAAATGTGACAAAGGGACGGTCCCTTTGTCACATTCCCGGAAAGCCTGTCTGGCGCAGGGCCTCGTAGAGGACGATGGCGGCGCTGTTGGAGAGGTTGAGCGCGCTGATGCGGTAGTCGTCCGGGTTGACGAAGTTGCCGCAGATATCCTGCCGAAGGATGGCCTCATGGCCGTCCTCGGTATGCCCCAGCGATTCCTCGTGGGCTTCCCAGACCTTGGCGTTATCGAGTGAGTCGCAATCGCGCAGCATTGGGATGCGCTCGCAGCGCTCGGGCGCCGCGGCAAGCAGTGGCTCGGGAATGCCTGAGCTCTCGCTGCCAAAGACCAAGTAGTCGCCATCTCGGTAGGTGCTCTGCGCATAGGTGCGGCGTGCCTTTTTGGTCAGCAGATGCAGGCGACCGTCGGCGGGGGAGAGACCGTTGCGCGCAAGGAAATCCTCCCAGCCGGCATAAGTCGTCACGTCCAAGTTTTGCCAGTAGCCCAGACCGGCGCGACGTACTGTCTTGTCATCGAGCGAAAAGCCCAGTGGCTCCACCAGATGCAGATGGGCACCGGTGACCACGCAGGTACGGCCTATATTGCCCGTATTGGCCGGAATCTCGGGCGCATACAGCACAATGTTGAACATGAATCTCCTTGGCTCAGAACGAAAAACCACCACGAAGGGCACCTTCGTGGTGGTTTGGCGGTTACGTAGGCGGAAAAAATACCCGCTTCGATAAACCTAGGCGCGGTGCCAGTCGGTCAGGCAGGCATCGAGGGAGGCGACGAGCGCATCCTTGTCCATGTGACGGCCGATGATGCACAGGCTCGTCATGCGGTCGCCCGTCTCGTCGTCCCAAATCTGCATGATCTCGGGGTTTTCGTCGATGATCTTCTGCTTCTCGCCCTCGGGCGCCGAGTCGACAAACAGGCCGTTCTCCATCAGGCGCATCTGGTGGCCGGCCTGCTCAAACATGTAGCACATGTCCGGATTGCCGGTCTGCCACAGCGGACCCTTGACGCGGATGACCTCGTCGGGCCACTCCTGCTCAACAAAATCGGTGAACTTCTGCAGGTCAAACGGCTTACGGCGCGAGTACACAAAGGTCTCGATGTCGTACTCGAGCACCTCGGGGTCGTCGTGCTCCTCGGGATGCTCCATGGCCTCGATCCAAGCGGCGGAGTTGTAGGCGCGCATAAAGTCGAAGCGGTCGGTGTCGAGCAGCTCCTCCATGGGGACCTCGCCGTTTTGGGCCTCGACGATCACGGCGTCTTTCTGCAGGCTGCGCACGATGGCCTTGAGCTCGGCGATCTGCTCGGGGCTCACGGTATCGGTCTTGTTGAGGATCAGCGTGGAGCAGAACTCGATCTGCTGGATGAGCAGGCTTTCGATGTCGTCCTCGTCGATATCCTCGGCCAGCAGGTCGCGACCGCCGTTGAACTCGTCGTACATGCGGGCGCAGTCGACCACGGCCACGATGTTGTCGAGCGCAAGCTTAGGCTCGCCGCCCACCTTGGCCTCGTCGCAGAAGCTCGAGATGGTGTAGGCGATGGGGATAGGCTCGCAAATGCCCGATGCCTCGATGATGATGTAATCGAAGTTGCCCGAATCGGCGATGCCCTGCAGCTGGTTGGCAAGGTCGTCCGAAAGCGTACAGCAGATGCAGCCGTTGGTGAGCGGGATGAGGTCATCGGTCTCGGAAAGGCCGCCGTCGGCGATGAGGCTGGCGTCCACATTGATCTCGCCGATATCGTTGACGATTACGGCGGCGCGGATGCCGCCGTCGTTAGCGAGGATGTGGTTGAGCAGCGTGGTCTTGCCGGCACCGAGGTATCCGGTAAGCATGATGATCTTCACGGGTTTGTTGGGCATGTGCCCTCCTTTGTTAGACATGGCTTACAGTTAAATCTTATGCCAAACGCCTGCTCTTATACCCACGCGCCGGCAAATAACACAGGCTACTCCCAGGCTCCCCACACATCGGGGCAATAACCGACGGTGGCCTTTTTGCCGTTGCGCACGATGGGCTCGGCTAGAACCTGCTGATTCTCGAGCAGTTTATCGAAGCGCTGGCTAGGGGTGAGGTGCTGGATGAGCGCGAGCATCTCCTCGTCCTTGGCTTTGGGGTTGAGCAGTTTGTCGATACCGCCGACCGCCTGCATCACGCTCGTGAGCTCGCCCTTGCTCATCTCCTTTTCCTTAAGGTCAATAAACTGCACCTTAATGCGGCGCTCTTTGAAGAAGCGCTGGGCCTTCTTGGTGTCGAACGACTTCTTAGTCCCGAAGATTTGAATATTCATTTATTGTTCCGCCGTTCTAACGAACGGCGGTCACCTCGACGCTGCAAAGCCATCTGATGGGCAATCTGCCTTTCAATCGTCGGGCGCGGGCAAAAGCCCAGCGCCCTCCTCTTTCAAGGCACCTTGCCTCATCAGCTGGCTTTTCGCTGACATTGATAGGACATCGAGGTTACCGCCGCTGGACTTATCGAATGAAGTTGGTCGTTGCGCGATCTGCCTCGGGTGCGTTGATACCGGCGGCCTGTCCTGCCTCGATACAGCGCAGGAGCCAGGCCATGTTTTTGCCGATGTTTCGCATGGTGGCAAGGCCCTCGGCATCCCCATCGGCGTCGCCGGGCACGCGGCCAAATACGTTGTTCCAGTAGGTGGAGGCAACTACGGGCATTTGCTTAATGGTGAAGTACTTGTTGAGCACATCGAAGGTGGTCGACGTGCCGCCGCGGCGGGCGACGGCGACTGCGGCGCCGGGTTTGTGCTCAAAGGCATGCCCGCCCGCATAGAAGGCGCGATCGAGGGCCGAAAGGATGCGTCCGCTGGGGTGCGCATAGTAGACGGGTGAGCCAAAGACAAAACCGTCGGCCTGCTCGGCGGCAGCGATGAGCTCGTTCACCACGTCGTCGTCAAAGGTACAACGACCGCCAAGTTTGCCGCACTGACCGCAGCCGATGCAGTCGCGAATGGGCTTGGCGCCCAGCTGAAACACCTCGGTATCAATGCCTTCGGTATTGAGCTGCTCGGCGACCTCGGCGAGTGCGCGGGCGGTGTTGCCGTTTGCCTTGGGACTGCCATTGACCAAAAGAACCTTCATCACAAACTCCCTCTGCTGTCGGTGACTTCTGCGGAGGATTATCGCACGAGAGGGCAGACGGCGTGGGGTGCGATGTGAAACGGCTTGTGTTTCACATCGCACCCCACAACGCTAGTCCAGCTTGGTGCCCGGTACTTGCGGTGCCTCTATAAGCCGCGCTTTGAGCTCGTTCAAAATGGAAACGGGCTGTCGATCGACAGCGTCCAGATGAAGTGTCGCCACACGAATGGGTGGCTGATATTCAAGCGAGCCGATGAGCACGGGAGAACCCAGGAACCGCTCGATTTCTTCTGCGATCGCGTCGGTCTCTTCGGGATCAAAGTCGTCGAAAAGCGCCGCGAACGTCGGCCCCGTCGAGCGGAACAGGCGACCCTTGCCGCGCGAGCATTCCATGAGGCAGGCGGCGCTTTCTGCCAAAACGCGGTCGCCCGCATCAAAGCCAAAGCGGGTATTGACCTGAGCGATATCGTCGATTTTGATGGCGATCAAACCAGCCTTGCGCGCCACGCGACGCATTTCGCCAATGGCGTTGACCAGGGCGTGAATATCGCCCAAGCCGGTCACGGAATCGGTCGTATCTGCCAAGCTTCGGTTGATGATAATGCCCACATACATGCCGGGCTCGGTATCGGTGCCGTCCAAGCGGTAGCCCGTGCAGTCGCAAAGCGCGTATTTTCCGGTGGCATCCATTACGCGATACTGCATGTAGTGGAAGTGCCACGTGCCGTTTATCACCATGTCGAGCTCGGCACGTACGTTGTCGCGGTCCTCGGGATGAACGCGGGCGAGCCACATGTCGAGTGAGTTAAAAGGGTGCTGGGAGGGCAGGTCAAAATCGCGCACGGCGTTAACCGACCATTGCGATTCTCCCGTATCGAGATTGAGGATAAACGGATAGCGCGTCTCGGAGCTCATGGAGATCGCTTGGAACACCCGGTCGTTGCAGGGAAGCTGATCGACGATTGGGCGTTGCGGCACGTCATCGTCTTTCGGTTGCTGCACACGATGCATAAGCTTATAGCGATACATCTTGCGATCGGCATCCATCGTCATCTGGCGACGCGTGTCGCCAGCAAGTGGATCGACGCGCGAGCAGCCAAAGCTAAAGCTGCCGATCATGGGCGCCTTGCCACCTGAGCTCGCCTCGATCAGCCTGGTACGCACCTGCTCCAAGCGCTGCTCGAGTTCAATCTCGTTTGCGGAGGGCGAGATGAGCACAAACTCGTCTCCACCGATACGGAACAGCATCTCATCGTGCTCCATGGTTTCGGAGAGCGTGCGGCAGATGCTCAGAATATAGCGATTGCCTTCGGCGTGGCCAAACCTATCGTTGCAATGCTTGAGATGGTCGATGTCAATATAGGCGCAGGTGAAGGGGTCGCCTTTGCGCCAGAGTTGCTCGACGTGACGGTCGAATCCGTTGCGGTTGCCCAAGTTGGTGAGCGGATCGATATAGGCGTTGCGCTCAAGCAGCTGGCGCTCTTGTTGCAGGATGGCATGCGTCTTTTGCAGTTGCTCACCAACGGCGCGTAGCTCAGCAGGCAGCGCGGCAACATCGAGTTCAGCGGTCGAGACGCCGTTCGCAAGTCGCTGAAGATAGGCAATAATCGATTGCTCGCCCAGGCGATATGACTCGTTCATGATGGATAACCTCCTTGGGCGGAACAACGGTTTGTATCATATCCCCAATTCGGTTTGAATTGGGGATATAAGTTAGCTAATGGAGACAAATGCCCCCTTCGACGGTGGCGTTTTGCGCGCGAGCGTATCAGTTGTTATTGCCACCATCGAGCAATGCCTCAAAATCCTTCGCAGGCATGGGGCGGTAGTAGAGGAAGCCCTGAGCGTCGCGGGCGCCCATTTGTCGTAGCATGTTTGCCTGCTCATTTGTCTCGACGCCTTCGACCACGACGGGCAGATGGAGCGACTGCGCCATTTCGAGCATCGATGAAATGATTTGCGTGCTGCGGCCTTGATCGCGGTCGGTGGGCACAAAGGTGCGGTCGAGCTTGATGACGTCGACGTTGACGTTCTTGAGCATCGCGAGCGTGGACTGACCGGTGCCAAAATCGTCCATATAGGTCGAGAAGCCGCGGGTGTGCAGATCTGCGGTCAGCTTATCCACGGCCTCGGATTCTCCCGTATAAGCCGTCTCGGTGATCTCGATACGCATGAGCTCGGGCGGTAGGTTGTATTGGGCGGCGAGCGCCCCCATATGTTCGGCAACGTCGCAGGCAAGGATATCCACGCGCGACACATTAAGCGAGACCGGAACCACGCGAAGACGGCGATCGAGACGCTCGCGAAGCCATATGGCGACACCCTGCCAAATGTACTTGTCGAGCGTCACTACAAAGCCGCTTTCCTCGAGTGCGGGGATAAACGTTGCGGGCGAAATGAGAGAGCCGTCCTTGTCAATCCAGCGGGTGAGTGCTTCGGCGCCAATAATCTCGCCGGTTTCCATATCGACCTGGGGCTGAAGATAGTACGTGATGCGACCATTTGACAGCGCGTACTGGAATTCGGTCAGCGTGCGGTGGAACGCGACTTCGCGCTCGTACTCCGCGGGGCGGAAAATAGCAATGCGCTCCTTAAAGTCGTTTTTTGCGCGTCGATTGGTTAACATGGCCTTTGCCTGCGCATCGATGGTGATTTCCTCATTGGAGTCGATGGGGTAAACGCCCATGGACGGCCAAAAACCTACGCCGTCATCATGTCTGGCTACGGCCTCGCGAACGCGGTTGTAGATTTGATGGACGGTGATGTGCTTAAAGGGGATGAGTACACAAAAGTCATCTTGGCCCCAGTACCCTGCGACGCCCATATCGGCATTCTCGATGTCCTTGAGGACCGTGCCCACATCGGCGAGTACGCGGTCGCCCTCGGCCTGGCCGTGCCATTCATTAAACAGGCGCATGTGGCCCATGTCGACTGTGGCGATGCACCAGGTGCCGTTGCGCCTTGCCTCGAGAAATGCGTTGGCGCGCCGCATAAACTCGCTGGGTCGATAGAGGCCCGTGAGCGAGTCGATACGTTCGGCTATGGCGCTTTTGCGCTCCGCCTCGGGTATGGGGAGGCTGTCGTTGGGAACAAGCCCGCCGGCCGTGCGAAGGCGACGGTCGAGTTCGCCTAAAACGGCGGTCGCTTGATGGGTTAAGTGCTCGTAAAAGGCCGGGACGACAAGGCAGACGGGAGTAATGGTGTCGCCTGCGATTCGAACAGGAGCGAAAACGGCCTCTTTAAGGTGGCGGGTCAGTTGCTCGAATGCCTCGTGGTCTAGTTCGTTGCTGAGCACGACGAACTGGACGCTTCGTGAACGGTAGACCCGGCTCCTGCCGCGGGTGATCGACAGCATGCGGCCTGCGTATTCGGCAAGCATGTTGTCGACAGCCTCGGCCCCGTAGAGCTCGTTGAGTTTTGTCGTGCCACGAACGCGCACCGCTATAAGCCCTGTCTCGCAACGATCGCGGCGGCAGGCGTCGATGGCGTTGACCAGCATGCGCTGCGTTCCGAGGCCTGTGGCAGCGTCGACGGTTTCGGCAAGTGAGTGGTTGACGAGCTCGCCGACATAGAGCGAGGGGACATTTCCGTCGCCGTCGATACGAAACCCGCGAGCACGGCAAAGGACGTAGTCGCCGACGGCGTTGCGCACACGATACTGCATGACGCGACGGTGCTTGGTGCCGTTGTAGACTTGGTCGATGTCGTTGATGCAGGCCTCAAGGTCGTCGGGATGGACGCGCGTTTTCCAGTAATCGCGACAGTTGTCTATGTGCTCCGAGGGAAGGCCAAGATCGCGCAAGGCACCTTGTGACCAAAGGGTGCGATGTTTGTCCAAGTTCTCGATAAAGAAATAACGGCCCTCGTTGAGCATCGAAAAGGCGTCAAAAATACGATCGCTTATTTCGAAGTCGTCGGCGTGGACTTGCGTGATATTGCGTCGATCGAGGTGCATGGCATGACGTAGCTTGTAGTCGTACATGCGATGGTCGGCATCGAGCGTCATGCGATTGGAAGCTTCGCCCAGGGCGGGGTCGGCATGTGACACTCCGTAGCTAAACGAGTGGGGCATCTCGGAATCGTTGTTTTTGAGCAGAACCGTTCGGCAGTGTTTCAGACGTTCGGCGAGGTCGTCCTCGGTTGCAATCGTAGATAGGATGGCAAACTCGTCGCCGCCTATGCGAAACGCCGCTTTGCCCACCTTCATATACAGCTTAAGATAGAGACTTACCTGCAAGATATAGCGGTTGCCCTCGTCATGCCCAAAGACGTCGTTGCAGTGCTTGAGATTGTCGATATCGATGAACGCCATGGTAACGGGGGCGTCCTGCTCCCAGAGCTCCTCGAGGGAACGGGCAAAGCCGCCACGGTTGCCAAGCCCGGTAAGCTGGTCGGTAAAGGCAGTCCTGATCAGATCCTCCTGCCGTTCGAGAAGGTCGCGGACGGTCTTTTCGAGCGTTTCGGTGTAATTGCTGACAGTTTCCATGTTCTAAGCGACTTTCTGAGGTCGGGGCGGATTGCGTCGGGCGAGCTCGTTGTGTACACGCGTCGTTGCTCAGCGCTTTGCATGTATCCAGGCCCCGCCTTGCCGCGTTGTTGAGTTAATTTGTCGGCTAATGTTCGCTGTTGATAACAGCTGAGTAGTGTAAACAATAGTGCACAATTATATATGGGTGCACATGCTGTGGGCGGCTATTATTCGACAAGCGGTAGCGCGACGATGCGATGTTCGATAAAAATGCGACTGGGACGATATATGTTGACGGGTATACTTGTCCCGTTTTAAAACGCAGGAACGGAGATGGTCGCATGGCACAGTCAAATATGACGCGCACGGTGGGGCTGGCGCTCGAGGGAGGCGGCTACCGCGGTATGTATACGGCGGGCGTGCTCGACGTTTGGATGGAGCACGGTTTGACCTGCGACCATATGGTGGGCGTCTCGGCGGGCGCGGCGTTTGGCTACAACTTTAAATCGCGGCAGATTGGGCGCGCCATTCGCTACAACAAGGCATATTGTGCCGATAAGCGCTATGCGGGTGTAGCAAGCTGGCTGCGGACTGGCGACATGTTCAATGCCGATTTTGCTTATCACGAGGTGCCTATCGAGCGCGATCCTATCGACCTGGAGGCATATCGCGCCTGCCCCATGCGGTTTACGTGCGTGTGTACCGATATCGAGACGGGCAAGGCCGTCTATCACGACCTGCCTTATGGCGATGAGCGCGATATCGAGTGGATCCGGGCGTCGTCGGCTATTCCTGTGGCGACGCGTCCCGTTGCTATTGACGGACATAAGTATCTGGATGGTGGCGTGGCTGATTCAATTCCCAGTGCTTGGCTGTTTGCACAGGGGTACGACCGCAATATCGTGGTACTCACGCAGCCGGCGGGCTTTGTGAAGCAGCCCAACAGCGTGATGCCCATGCTGCGGCGCGTGTTCCGTCACTACCCGGAGTTTGTCGCAGCGCTTGAGCATCGGCATGAGGTCTACAATGCCACGCTCGATGACTTGGCACGTCGCGAGGCTGCCGGCGAAATCTTTGTGGTGCGGCCGAGCGAATCGGTGAAGGTACCGTCGCTGTGCCGTGAACCGGATGAGCTCGAGCGCATCTACCAGATCGGTCGCCGCGATGCGGAGACGACCTTGCCGGCGTTGGAAGCGTATCTGGCGGGGTAAGGGTCGCATGCGGAAAGCGCATCCCGGAATGGAGGTCCAAACTGGGATGCGCTTTCTATTGCTGGAGATATGAGGCCGCGGAGCAACTGCTCGGCCTAGAATTATGCCTGCTGCCAGGTGTCGACAAGCTCCCTGGCGGCAGCGTAGGGGTCGTCGGCACTGCAGACGGCGCTCACCACAAAGAAGCCGTCGACGCCGGTGGCCTTGAGCTGCGGCAGGTCGGCCGTCTTGACGCCGCCGCCCACCACGATGGGCACGGGGCTTGCCGCATGGAGTGCGGCCAGGTCCTCAAAGCTCTTGGTGATGATGGAGCCGTCGGCTGCGCGTCCGCAGTCGCGCTTAGTCTCGGTCTCGTGGAGTGGGCCGATGCCCAGGTAGTCGACTAGGCTCATGTCGGCGGTCTTGACGTACTCGAGCATCTCCTCGCAGCGGGCCGAAAGGCCCACGATGGCATCGGGGCCCAGCAGCTTGCGGCAGACCTCGACGGGAATATCGCTCTGGCCTACATGCACGCCATCGACAGCAATACCCTGCTCGCGCGCGGCGAGTACGCAGTCCAGGCGGTCGTCGATTAACAGGGCGACCTGACCGGTCTTGCCGGCCTGTGCGATTGCCTGCGCGGCGTCGCCGGTCAGCGCAATGATCTCGCGGGCGCTTGCCACCTTGGAGCGCACCTGGATGCAGGTAAAGCCTGCGTCGAGCGCCTGGGCCACCACATCGCCCACGGGACGTCCCAGCGTGTTTTCGGGGCCGAGTACTAGATAGGCCGAGATATCAAGGTTGTCGCGGATGCTCATCGTGCTTCCTCCTGCTTTTTGATCTGTGCTTCCATGCGCTCGAGTTTGCCGGTCATGGTGTCGGTAAATCCGGGTCGAATATCGGCCTTGAGCACGACTTCGGTGCGGATGCCCTTGCTCGCCAACACAAAGGTTGCGTCGCGCACGACCTGCATGACCTCGTCCCAGTCGCCCTCGATCTCGGTGAACATCGAGGTGGTGCGGTTGGGAAGGCCGCTCTCGCGAATGACGCGCACGACCTCGGCGACCTCGGCGGACAGCTCATCGCCGGTGCCGCACGGGGCGATGGCCACAGCGACGAGCGTGTTCATGCCGGTATTGGTTGCAGGCTCGGACATGGCTTATGCCTCCTCGAGCTCGAGTTGGTTATCGGCGATGTCTTGGGCGGTCGCGCGGTAGAGCTCGTCGATAAAGGCGACCTTAAAGCTTGCCGGGGCATCGGCGACGGCGGCGGCACGCGTGCCGGCCACGTTGTAGATGGCGGTGCCGCAGACGGCTGCCGTAAACGGGTCGGCAGCGCAGGCGTACACGGCCAGCACGCCGCCCTGCGAGCAGCCGCAGCCGGTGATCTTGGACATGAGCGGGCTGCCGCCGTGGGACTTGGCCACGGTCGTGCCGTCGGTAATCAGGTCGACTTCGCCCGAGACCACAACGGCGCCGCCGGTGTAGCGGGCGAGCGCCACGGCGGCATCGCGAGCGGCGTCGACCGTGTCGGTGGTATCGACACCGCGCACGCGGCTCAGATCAGCCGCCTCTCCCTCAAGACCCCACAGGCCGGCGAGCGCGATGATCTCGGAGGCGTTGCCGCGTACGATGGCGGGTTTGTACTGCTTGAGCTCGTTTACCAGCTGGGTGCGCAGGCTGCCGATGCCCAGGCCCACCGGATCGAGCACCCAGGGCTTGCCGGCGTCGTGTGCCGCCTTGGCCGCGCGGGGAATCGTCTGCTCGTAGATGGGGAAGAGCGTGCCCATGTTGAGATAGATGGCGCCGCCGCCGGCAACGAGCGCCTCGCCCTCGTCGGGCAGATAGACCATGGCGGCCGAACCGCCCACGGCGAGCTGCGCGTTGGCGACAAAGTCGATCGTCACCGTGTTGGTGATGGAGCCGGCCATTGGATTGGTGGCGCGAATCTCATCCACGGCCTTGACCATATGTTGCTTAAGCTGTTCCGAATCAATCACTGCACATGCCTCCTTGGCATAGAAAAGGGGCGCTGTGCATAGACAGCGCCCCTGTAAAGGCGGCATGCTCCCTACGCCAGCATTAACTGACAGGTTCAAAGGATTGGGCCCCATGCCCTCTCAGCCTTGTGGTTTGCACCGCCGGCACTCCCGCATCGAATCTGTTGTTCCCTATACTAACGCACCTGCCAAAAAGGGACAGGTTTATTTTGGCAGGTCGTTACAATAGGTAGGACCGATACGAATGGGGACCTCATGATCAAACTTGTGCTGACCGATATGGACGATACGCTGATTCCGGCCGGGCATGACGGCGCCAGCGACTACGCCATTGAGGGCATTCATGCCATGCAGGCGGCGGGTCTGCACTTTGGCCCGGTTTCGGGTCGCCAGCCGTCCGCGATGGGCTGGATGTTCAAAAACCGTTCCGGGTGTTATTCGACCGGTGCGTTCTGTAACGGCCAGGTGATGTTTGTTGACGGCGAAGTAGTCGCCTCGCGCGCAATCGACAACGATGCTCTGATGCGTTTGGCCGACTATCTGGAGCAAGAGACCGACGATACATTTCTAAAAGTCTACAGCCTGGGCGATGACTTTTGGGGCAACGATGCCCATTGTGTGACGAGTGACCCCGAGCGCGTTCGTCGCGCCATGGAGTCGGGCGGCAACGCGTGGCTCAAAGGCGAAGAGGCCCCATGTCGTCCCGTCGTCGATGACGCGTCGGTGTTTAAGGCGAATATCTGGAGTGCCCGTTCGCGTGAGGAGCTCGCGGAGCTACGTGAGCGCGTTGCCGCTGAGGTGCCGGAACTCTCGCTTGTGTTTCCCAACAACCGAGTGCGCCTGTTCGACATCCTTCCGGCTGGTTGGGACAAGGGCTGCGCTGCGCTGGAGCTGGCGCGCGCTTTGGGCCTGACGCCCGACGAGGTGGCCGTATTCGGCGATTCTGATAACGATTTGCCCATGATCGATGCCGTTCCTAACTCCGTTGCAGTCGCCAATGCCAACGAGGCCGTCACGGCTGCCGCACGCTGGCATATTGGCGCTGCGGCAGATGATGCGGTTGCCGGGGCTCTGCATCAGATTGCCGCCTGCGCCGCGACGGGGGAGATGCCGTCGTTTATGCGTCAAATGGACGCGGCAGGTTTTGGCGTCACGAACGTCTAGGGAGAAGGCTATGAAGCTTCAGCAGCTCAGATATGTTGTTAAGGTTGCCGAATGTGGTAGCATCACCGAGGCCTCGCGCCGGCTCTTTGTGTCGCAGCCCTCGATTACCGCGTCGATTCGCGATCTCGAAAACGAGATGGGTGTGCATATCTTTGAGCGCACCAACAAGGGCGTCATTGTGTCCGAGGAAGGCGAGACCTTCTTGGGCTACGCGCGCCAGGTGCTCGACCAGGCCGACCTGCTCGAGGGCAAGTACAAAGGCACGTCCGAGCAGGTGCCGCACTTTAGTGTGAGCTGCCAGCATTATTCCTTTGCCGTTAATGCGTTTGTCGATGTGATCCGCGAGTTCGATGCCGCGCGCTACGACTTTACCCTGCGCGAGGAGCAGACCCACGAAATTATCGAGGATGTCGCGCATATGAAAAGCGAACTCGGCATCCTGTATCTGTCGGAGCACAATCGCGAGGTCATCGAGCGCATGCTTGCCGCCAACGAGCTCGTGTTCGAAGGGCTCTTCTGCGCCACGCCGCATGTCTTCGTCTGCGCCAACCATCCGCTGGCGGGCCGCTCCAGCGTGACGCTCGAGGATCTGGAAGACTACCCGTTCCTGTCCTACGAGCAGGGCAGCTACAACTCGTTTTACTATTCCGAGGAGCTGACCTCGACGTTCGAGCGTCGCAAAAATATCCGCGTGCGCGACCGTGCGACGTTGTTCAATTTGGCCATGGGCCTCAACGGCTACACGGTATGCTCGGGCGTGATCAGCCACGAGCTCAACGGCCCCGGCATTATCTCGATTCCGCTCGACGTGGACGAGTACATGGAGATTGGCATCATCACGCGCAAGAACACGACGCTCACGCGCTACGGTCGGGCCTATATCGACGCGATTCGTCAGCATATCTAGGCTGCTGTGCTCCGCACGGTTCAAATCTCTTTATGACAGTCCAGACTGATATAGGAATCATCTATATCAAACTGTTATAAACGTATATTTTACGATGACCATATGAGCGCTCATACTCTGTCCCAGTAAAGCAACCGATGCAAAGGGAGATATCTATGAGCACTTCGATTCAACCGAACGCGCCGTTTCGCGCCGATATCGTCGGCAGTTTTCTTCGTCCGCAGGCTGTAAAGGATGCCCGTGCCGCCTATGTCGCGGGTAAACTCGACGCTTCCGGCCTTAAGGCCGTCGAGGACGAGGCCATCCGCGACTTAGTGGCCAAGCAGAAGGCTGCCGGCCTGCAGGTGATTACCGATGGCGAGTTTCGCCGCAGCTACTGGCACCTCGATTTTATGTGGGGACTCAACGGCATTGAGCGCCGCGCCTCGCGCACGGGCTACATGTTTCACGATGAGGAGACTACCGCCGACACCGCCGCGGTAACCGGTCCCATTAGCGGCGAGAACCATCCGTTCGTCGAGCACTTCAAATTTGTCAAGTCGCTCGAGGGTGAGGGCCAGATCGCGCGCCAGACCATTCCGGCACCGATCCAGACGTTCTCCGAAGTCACACTCGACCGCTGTGATGGCCAGCAGGAGAGCCTGCGTGCCGTCTATAAGACCGACGAAGAGCTCGCCGATGCCATTGCCGCAGCATACCGCACCGTGATTGCCGACCTGTATGCCGCGGGCTGCCGCAACATCCAATTTGATGACTGCACCTGGGGCATCTATTGCGATACCGACTTTGTGTCCAAGACCGGCATGAGTCCGGTTGACCTGCAAAAGGTGAGCGAGCTGGGCGTGGCGCTCAACAATGCTGCCATCGCGGGCAAGCCCGACGATCTGGTTATCAACACGCACGTGTGCCGCGGCAACTATCACTCCACGTATGCCTTCGAGGGTGGTTACGATCCCATTGCACCGTACCTGTTTGCGCACGAGGATGTCGACGCGTTCTACCTTGAGTTCGATACGCCGCGCGCCGGTGGCTTTGAGCCGCTCAAGTATGTTGCTCCCGGCAAGAAGGTCGTGCTGGGCCTGGTGACCACCAAGGCCGCTGAGCTCGAGGACGAGGACGTTATCGTCGAACGTATCCACGAGGCCGCAAAGTATGTGCCGCTCGAGAACCTGTACCTGTCGCCCCAGTGCGGCTTTGCCAGCTGTGAGATTGGCAACAAACTGACCGAGGACGAACAGTGGGCAAAGATCGCGCTGGTCAAGCACATTTCCGAGCGCGTTTGGAAGTAACGTTACCGTTTGCAGGTGACAGCGCGCGCGAGACATGACGTATCACGTACAATGGTTCGGATCGTATCGTTCGGGCAGATTATCCGATATGCCTGATCGCCCTTCCATCATGAAAGGACTTCCATGTCCCAATCCTCGACGCCCGCCGTCACCGATGCCATCTACGATGCATCGTCGCTCGGCCGCCCGCGCATGTTTGTGTTGGGTTTGCAACATATGTTTGCGATGTTCGGAGCCACGGTGCTCGTGCCCGTGCTCACCGGCCTTTCCGTTTCGGCGACGCTTCTGTTCGCCGGCATCGGCACGCTGCTGTTTCATTTTTTATCGCGCGGTAAGGTGCCCGCGTTTCTGGGCTCGTCGTTTGCCTTTATCGCGGGTTATGCCGCCATTGCACCCAACGGCGAGGCCGAGCTTTTGCCTTACGCTTGCCTGGGCGTTGCCTGCGCCGGCCTGCTCTATCCGGTGCTGGCGGCGCTGTTCCGCGCATTTGGCGCCAAGCGTGTCATGCGCTTCTTTCCGCCGGTGGTGACCGGTCCCATCGTCATTTCCATCGGCCTGATCCTGGCGAGCTCTGCCATTGCCAACTGCCAGACCAACTGGCTTGTCGCCGTTATCGCTGTGGCCGTGATCGTCATCTGCAACATCTGGGGCCGCGGCATGGTCAAGATCGTGCCGATTTTGCTGGGCGTTGTGGTGAGCTATGCCGTTGCGGCCGCGTTGGGCGAGGTCGACTTCTCTGGCGTCGCAGCCGCCCCCTGGGTCGGTCTGCCCATCGTGTGGGACAACACCGTGTTTGCGCTCTTTGGCCCGCAGTTCGATAGCGGTCTTGCCACGACGGCCATCATCACCATCATGCCGCTGGCCTTTGCAACCATGATTGAGCACATTGGCGATATCTCCGCCATTGGCTCTACCTGCGAACGCAATTACATTGCCGATCCCGGTCTGCACCGTACCCTGCTCGGCGATGGCCTGGCGACCATCTTGGCATCGCTCTTTGGCGCCCCCGCCAACACTACGTATGGCGAGAACACCGGCGTGCTTACGCTTACGCGCGTGTTCGACCCACGCGTGATTCGCATTGCCGCGTGCTGCGCCATTGTCCTCTCGTTCTGCCCCAAGTTCGCTGCGGTGATTGCCGCCATGCCGGCGTGCGTTATCGGCGGCGTGTCGCTCGTGCTCTACGGCATGATCAGTGCCGTGGGCGTTCGCAACCTTATCGAAAACCAGATCGATTTCCAGAACAACCGCAATGTGCTGGTTGCGGCTCTGGTGCTCGTGCTTTCGCTCGGCATTGCCTACAGTACCGCCGGTGCCATCGTGCTGGAGCTGGGCGGCGTGACGATTTCGCTTTCGGGCCTTGCCGTGGGCTCGCTGGTGGGCATTGTGCTCAACGCCATCCTGCCCGGTAATGACTTTGAGTTCGATACTTCCGAGCTTGAGGAGACTGCTGAATAGTAGCTGCGTTCAGCCAAATTAAAAATGGCGTCCATGCGTATGTACGCGTGGACGCCATTTTTAATGCGTCAGTATCCAGTGGATGCCGCGCGCCATGCGCAGGTCAGTTTGGGCAAAGTGGTTGCCGGGGTTGAGCTCCAGCGTTGTTGGAATGTCACGCTCTATAAACAGCTCTTCCATCGCGTGCGTATCGTCGAGTACGTGCCGCATCATGCGGTTGGGCGTCTTGGTTTCCTTTTTACCGAGCGACAGATAGGCGGCGTCGGGCGTGGCTGTCATCGTGCGCTCGCGCGCGTAGTCGATAAAGCCGGGGAACCACAGCGACCCCGATGCACTTGCCGCGCGCTCAAAGACATCTGTTTGCCAAAGTGTCCACAGTGCAAAAAGACCCGCCAACGAGTAGCCGGCAACGCCGCGCCAGGCGGGCGGTTGCGGGAGCGATGATTCGGCCTGGGGGATTATCTGCTTCAACAACTCGTCAAGAAAACCAGCAGCCTGTCCACCAAAGGGCTCGGCATCTCGTATAGTTCCCTCACATTCCCAGGGGCTCAGCTCGCGATTCCAATCGAGCCCTCCAATGGCGACAAGGGTGAATGGCGGGCAGTCGAGCTCTCGGCAGCGCTCGTAGACTTCACTACCGTCGCCCATAACCACGGGGAGGTAGATGACGGGCGCGCCTTCCACACACTCTGAATAAACGGTTATCTGCTTATGATGCGCTTCCAAGGCAGGCTTCTCTCGGTGTTGTGATATTGACAGCCTCAATTGTCGCACGCTGGCACGGGGGCAGACGCTAAAAGAAAGGCGCGGAGCCGTTCGATGCGACTCCGCGCCTTGTTGTTTTGCTTCGGCAGACTATGCCGTTACGCTACGAAGAAGTAGACGAGGAAGGCAAGGGCTGCGATCCACATGAGCGGCTTGATCTTGGAGGCCTCGCCCTTAAAGAGCGCGACGATCACGTAGGCGATAAAGCCCAGGCCAATGCCGGCAGAGATGGAGTAGGTGAAGGGCACGCCGGCGACAATCATGAACGCCGGGAAACCCTGCGACACGTCGGACCAGTCGATCTCGGAGGCCTCGCTCATCATGAGGTAGCCGACGTAGACCAGAGCACCGCAGGTGGCGGCGCTGGAAACGATGGTGACGATGGGGGAGAAGAACGCGGCGAGAATGAACAACACGCCGGTGGTGACGGAGGTGAGGCCCGTGCGGCCACCGTCGGCAGCGCCAGAGGTGGACTCGACGAAGGTGGTGATGGAGGAGACGCCCATGAAACCGCCCACAGCAGCGGCGGCGGAGTCGACGATCAGGATCTCCTTGATATCCTCGACGTTGCCGTCGTCGGTGAGGAACTCGCCCTGCTTGGCCACGGCCATCGCGGTGCCCATGGTGTCGAAGAAGTCGCTCATGAGCAGCGAGAACGAGATGACGAGGAGCGTGGGGTCGGTAAGGACCTTGACGATGGCGGGCACGCCGCCGGCGTCGGCGATGGGGCCACCGATGCTCGAGAAGTCGAGCGGGGCGATGATACCGGTCGGAGCCTGGGTCACACCTAGGGGGATACCGGCGATGACGGCGACGACGATGCCGATGAGCAGCGAGCCGGGGACGTTGCGGCAGGCGAGGGCGACTGTCACCAGGATGGAGATGATGCCGACGATGAAGGTGGGGGAGGTGATGTCGCCCAGACCGACGAGTGTGCCGGTGCCAGCGGTGATAATGCCGGCATCGCACAGGCCAATCATGGCGATGAACAGGCCCAGGCCCACCGAGATGGCGTGACGCAGGACAACCGGGATGGCGTCCATGATGGCCTCGCGCAGGCCACAAAGCACGAGCAGCAAGATGACGATACCCTCGAGGAAGATGACGCTCATGGCCACGTGCCAGTCACCGCCGCAGACGGTGGTGGTGATTCCAGCGATCATCGCGTTGACGCCTAAGCCCGACGCGCAGGCGAGCGGGCGGTTAGCGAAGATGCCCATGCAGATGGTCATGATGCCAGCGCCCAGACAGGTGGCGCAGGCGAGCGCTCCCGCATCGATGCCAGCGCCCGAGAGCACTGCGGGGTTGACGGCGATGATGTAGGCCATCGCCAGGAATGTTGTCAGTCCAGCGCGAAGTTCGGTCCCGATTGTGGACTTGCGCTCACTGACGTGAAATAGTTCGTCCATGCATACCCTTTCCTTGTTCGGCCCCGAGTTTAGGCCGATTGACACGAACTCACCCACTATAGCCCCTTTACGACGCTGTTGTTCCTCGCATGTTGATGTTCGGCGCTTTGTAGCAGACGGACGGTATTTTTCGCATGAAAATGTGTGGGTACCGTATACTTAAGCGGTTACAACGACCCCTATGGAGGAACGTATGATTAAAGAGCTTTGCCACGACGAGGCTATCCTGTCCCAGCGTTGCGAGGTTGCGACCGTCGAGGACGAGTCGGTTGCTCAGGACCTGATCGATACCATCAAGTCGCTCGACGATGCCGGCTGCCTTGCCGCTAACCAGATTGGCGTTACCAAGAAGGTCTGCGTCTACCTGGACGACGCCGGCGAGCCCCACGTGCTCTACAACCCCCGTCTGGTGTTTGGCCTGGGTGCCAGCAAGATGGAGGAGAGCTGCCTGACGCACGAGGAGGTCACCAAGTCCACGCGCTATATCAAGTGCAAGGTCGCTTATGACGTGATCGTCGACGGCAAGATGCGCGAGCGCAAGCAGGACTTTGTGGGCTTCGAGGCGCAGATGATTCAACACATGATTGACCACTGTCTTGGAAAGTTGGTCTAAGGGGACCAAAGCACCGCACTTCGTCTCTTTTGGCCCGGGCATGACATTGTTGTCATGTCCGGGCTTTTGTGTTTAGCGCCTTTTTGTTTGGAGACAATGAAATTAGCAAGAACGTAAAGCTAGGAGGCGCTATGTGTACGAGTATTCGATTTATCGATAATTCTGGCCACATGTATCTGGGCCGCAATCTCGACTGGAGCTTTGACTACGGCCAACAGGTTCGCGTGATGCCGCGCGGGTTTCACATTCCGTATTCGTTTATCGACGACGCGACAGCGGCACACGCGGTGATCGGTATGTGCATCGATTACAAGAACTACCCTATGTTCTTCGATTGCGGCAACGATGCAGGCCTTGCCGTGGCGGGTCTCAATTTCCCGGGTTATGCCGAGTATGCCGAGGACCCTGTCGACGGCAAGACCAATATCGCGGCCTATGAGTTTCCCCTGTGGGTGGCAGCGACGTTCTCGACGGTCGATGAGGTCGAGGCTGCGCTGCGCGATACGGTGATTGTCGCCAAATCTGCCGGAGAGGGGCTGGGCGTGTCGCTGCTCCATTGGATTATCGGCGACAGCCAGCGTAGCATCGTGGTCGAGATGATGGCTGACGGCCTGCATGTATACGGCGATCCGGTCGACACCCTCGCCAATCAGCCCACCTTCCCGTGGCACATGGAAAACCTCCGCACCTATATCACCGCCACAAGCGATTTTCCGCAGACGGCGACATGGCGTGGCGCCGAGCTTAAGCCCTATGGAGCCGGTGCCGGCATGCGCGGCATTCCGGGCGATTGCTATTCGCCGAGCCGTTTTGTAAAGGCGGCGTACCTCAATGCCAATTACCCACAAAAGGAGAGCGAGACCGAAAACGTCGTTCGCATGTTCCGCTCGCTCGAGGGCGTGGTGATGATCGAGGGAGCGTCCAGGATGGGCGATGGCAAGTTCGAGAAGACTATCTACACCGGATGCTTTAGCGCGCGCACGGGCAATTATTACTACGCGATGTATGGGGATCCGTCGATTCGCTACGTGAGCCTGATGGATGCCGAGGGCGCGAGCTCCGATAGGCTCGTGGTTCCCGAGCCGCGCCGTTCGTAGCCGCTAGCTTTACTGCAATGCAAAGCGGCCCTGCGTCTCTCGTGAGGTGCAGGGCCGCTGTCGTTGATTTGTGACGTCACTAGAAGTTGACGTCGTTGAGTTGTTCGCTCTCGAGGCCGTCGAGCTGTTGCTGTTCGGGCGTATCGGCGACGCTCTCGAGCAGCTCGGTGGGATCGACGTTCATGTTTCTACCGGCCTCGTTGCCGTTGACCAAGTCGTCCGAGAAGATGTCGACTTCCATTTCCTCGGCTTCCTCGATCTGAACTTCGAGCGGCACCTGGGTGCGCACGAGTTTGACTGCCGGGCGCATGCGGGCAAAGAGGGGCACGTACTCGATGATGATGGCCGAGTTCTCTAGACCGTACCAGCGTGCCGGGCTTCCGCAGGCGCGGCGGACGGCGTACTTGATGGCCATCACGCGGTGGTCGTTGCGGTTGATGTCCGTTTCGGGGGCGAGCATCTTGCGCAGCATGCAAAAACGGAAGTCGCCCACGTTGCCGCGTGTCTCGTAGATGGAGTAGGTGTGATGCTGCGGCGGCAGCTCACCCGATGCCATCAGGTCGCCAACGATCTGGCGCAGGTAGGCATTGATGCGCTGGTTGACCTTAAAGCCCAGGTCCAGGCGCACGCGGAACAGGAAGTCCGTGCCAAAGGTCTCGACGGAATACTCGTGCGTATAGGGCTCATCGGTAACGTACACGTTGATGAACCAGTATGCCTTGGCGCGCTTGGGATGCTTATCCAAGATGGAATAGAGCACATCGCGGTCGAGCGTGAGCGGGTCGGGGCTGTTGGTGAGGAACACCAGGTTGTCGGCAAGCACGGGATAGGTCTCGTCGTTGCGCAGGCGGTCGAGCTGGTCAATGTACTTGGAGACGGGCAGCAGGATGGTCTGCGTGCGCTCGATGGCGGTGCCGCGGCGCCACACGTACATAAGGCCAAACAGCAGCGCGGCCAAGAAGATCATGACATAGCCGCCGTCAAAGAACATGGTGAGGCACGAGGCAAAGAAGCACAGCTCAATGGCGCCAAAGAGCAGTGCGAAGACGCAGGCACCCAGTTTGTGCTTGAGGATGCCGGCGATATAGCTCGTCAAAAGCGTCGTGGTCATGAGCATGGTCACGGTGATGGCGAGGCCGTAGGCGCTCTCCATGCGCTCGGAGTTCTGGAACAGCAGCACGATGAAGATGCAGCCGACCCACATGATGTTGTTGACGAGCGGAATATAGAGCTGGCCCTTGGTGTCGCTGGGGTAGTGGATGCGCAGGTGCGGCATGAGATTGAGACGGGTTGCCTCGGATACCAGCGAGAACGAGCCGGTGATGAGCGCCTGCGAGGCGATGATGGCCGCTACGGCCGAAAGCACGATGGCAAAGGGGCGCAGGGGCTCGGGAAGCATCATGTAGAACGGGTTGACGATATCCATCGCGAGCATCTGGGGGTTGGAGTTATTGGCGAGCAGCCAAGCGCCCTGACCCAGGTAGTTGAGGATAAGGGCCGCCTTAACAAACGGCCAGGATGCATAGATGTTTGCCTTGCCAACGTGGCCCATGTCCGAGTAGAGGGCCTCGGCGCCGGTCGTCGACAGAAAGACAAAGCCGAGCACCATAATGCCCGAGTGGTTGATGGGCGAGAACAGGAACATGATGCCGCGGATGGGGTTGAGCGCACGCAAGATGGACAGGTTGCCGAGCATGTTGAACAGGCCGGCGCCTGCCAGGAACAGGAACCACAGCGTCATGAGCGGGCCGAACAGCTTGCCGATCGACGAGGTACCGGCGCGCTGCATGGCAAACAGGCCGCAGATAATGATGATGGTGATGATGATTACGTTGGTCTGGCCGTCACCCAAAAGCGCGTGGCCCCACTCGATAGTGCGCAAGCCCTCGATGGCCGTGGTAACCGTGACGGCGGGGGTGAGGATGCCGTCGGCGAGCAGCGCCGCGCCGCCGATCATGGCGGGAAGGATCAGCCACGGCGCCACTTTGCGCACCAAGCTAAACAGGGCGAAGATGCCGCCCTCGTTGTGGTTATCGGCCTTCATGGCGATAACCACGTACTTGACCGTGGTCACGAGCGTCATGGTCCAGATGACAAGCGAAAGCGCTCCCAAGATCATGTCTTCGCTGACGGTACCGATGCCGCCGTTGTTGGCGACGATTGATTTCATGGTGTACATGGGGCTCGTGCCGATGTCGCCATAGACGACGCCGAGCGTTACGAGCAGCATGCCAGCGGAGAGGGGGATGGCTCCGTGCCCGCCTTGACCACGCTGGTCTTGGGGGCTTGCCTCCAGTTTGTTGTGTGCCACGTGGACTCCCTTTGACATCCGGTTATCTGTCTAGGACAGATAATCTTTATGCCGTCTTTATACATACAAGAGCAGTTTGGCACATCGGGTTATTTTAGACAATAATCCTCAGCTGGGGATTATTTATCTACGCAGGTAGCATTTCAAAGCAGGGGCTTTTTAAGCACGTACTGTCTGGGCGATGCCAGCCTTGGCGTTTGCGCGTTTGCCGGCGAGTTCGCAAAAAATCGCGCCGCCGATGATAAGCGCGGCGCCCAGCAGGCGGACCGGTGTTATGGCTTCACCCAAAAGGGCGGCCGAGAACACGACCGCCGAAAGCGGCTCGAGGTAGCCGACGACGGCGACGGTCTGGACGGGCAGCTTGGCGACGGCGCTAAAGTAGAGCAGGCAACCAATGCCGGTGTTGACGACGCCGAGCATAGCGACGGCGTGCCAATCAATACTGGCGGCGACGCCGGCGGACAGGAACGAGGGAGCGCCCTGCGTGATGAGCGTGAGGACCAGTGCGGTCACAAAGGCGGCGCTCACCTGGAGCGCGGAGTTCTCGAGGCCCTCGATGTGCGGCGCACCCTTGCTGGCGATGACCATCAATGCATAGCAGAAGGCCGAGGCGATTCCACAGACGATGCCCGCAATGGGCATATTGCCGCCTAGACCTTGCGCTGCAATGAGAAAAGCACCGCAAGCAACGGCGACAAAGCCGGCGATTTTGCCGCCGGTCAGCTTTTCGCCAAAGATGAGCGGGGAGAGCGCCATGACAATGATGGGGCCGCAGTAGTACAGCAGCGAGGATACGCCGACGCCGATCGTCTGGTAGGCGCGGAACAGAAAAATCCAGCTGGCGCCCAGCGCAGCTCCCGAGAGGAGGAGGGCCGCGGCTTCGCGGGGACGAGATGGCGCCTGCAACTTATGGTGTTGGGTGATGGCGAGGATAGTGACAAGCGAGAGAGCGCCCAAAAACGTGCGTAGCAGCACGATATCGGAGCTCGGCAGCGCGATGGCAGCGGCGATGATGCCGTTGGAGCCAAACAATAGCAATGCTGCTAAGTACGTAAACAGTCCGTTGTTCATGCGCTGACATCCCCTCTATATCTGAGCATGTTCACTATGGGTGAACTGGCTCTAGAAGAAAAGCGAATATAATGCATGGAGAACATGACAAAAACTCATGCGAAGGTGGAAGGGTGCCGTGGAAACGAATATTCAAAAGATGCAGGTGCTGCTGGAGACGGTGCGCGCCGGAAGCTTTACGCGTGCTGCCGAGCGCCTGAGCTATTCGCAGTCGGGCGTGAGCCGTATGGTGGCCGATCTTGAGGCCGACTGGGGTTTTAAGGTGCTCGACCGCAGTCGCGAGGGCGTGGCTCTTTCTGCCGACGGGCGGCAGGTCATGCCGGCTGTCGAGGCGCTCTGCGAGGAATTCACTCGCTTGCAGCGACGGGTGGATGAGATGCGTGGACTCATGCGCGGCAAAATCTGCATCGGTACGTTTTCGAGTGTGGCGACCCACGTGCTGCCGCCGGTGATTGCGCGCTTTCGCGCCGATCATCCGGATGTCGATTATGAGTTGCTGATGGGCGACTATTCAGAGATCGAACAATGGGTGGCAGAGGGCCGCTGCGACCTGGGCTTTATTCCGCGCGAGCCACGCGGCGCCGGCATGGCGTCGCGACCGTTGGTGCAAGACGAGCTGATGGCCGTGGTGCCAGCGGACTCCTCGCTTGCCACCGCGGAGGTCGTTTCCCTTGCCGATTTGGCCAACGAGCAGTTTATCCTGCTGGAACGCGGTAGCGACGACGAGATTACGCCGCTGTTTCGCCGCGCGGGCCTGGCGGTGCGCTCTAAGCTGTCGACCTGGGATGACTATGCGATTATGGCCATGGTCGAGGACGGCCTGGGCGTGAGTATTCTTCCCGCGCTCATCTTGCGCCGTTGTCAGTTCGATGTTGCCGTGCGTTCGCTCGAGGGACATCCACATCGGCAGATCAATGCGATATATCGCACGGCTGACGTTTCGCTTGCCGCCGCTCGATTCCTTGAATACCTCTAAACGCGTACACGCCATTGTCCGCTTTGGGCAAACCTCGGAGTTCGGTACGTTTTCTTATGAAATTGAACTTTCGCATGAGGCGCGGCGCTATACTGCTTACTAAATTGAACCTCGGTTCAATTCGTGTTCTATAAATTGAACTTTGCCAGCGAGGAGGTTCCTGTGGCCCAAGAGACGTTTAGCGATCGCCTGCGACAGGCTATGTCCGATCGCGACGTTCGCCAGTCGGACGTGATCCGCGCATCGGAGATGCTCGGCAAAAAACTCGGCAAGAGTCAGATGAGCCAATATGTGAGCGGCAAGACGATCCCGCGGCGCGATGTGGCTGAGCTGCTCGCTCGTATTTTGGAGGTCGATGTTACCTGGCTGCTTGCCGGCGACGCCGATCAAGGCGAGGCATCATCACCCCGCAACGATTCCAAGCCCGAACCCCATCCCTCAGCTCAAATTGCAAGGAGCACCACCATGCGTACTTTTTCTAAATCCACCAAACTCGACAACGTCCTGTATGACGTGCGCGGTCCCGTCGTCGACGAGGCCGCCCGTATGGAGGACGAGGGCGAGCGCATCCTCAAGCTCAATATCGGCAACCCGGCGCCCTTCGGTTTCCGCACGCCCGATGAGGTCATCAAGGACATGCGCCAGCAGCTGCCCGACTGCGAAGGCTATTCCAACTCGCGTGGCCTGTTCTCCGCGCGCAAGGCGATCATGCAGTATTCGCAGATCAAGGGCCTGCCCAACGTTCAGATGGAGCATATCTACACGGGCAACGGTGTGTCCGAGCTCATTCAGCTTTCGATGAACGCGCTGCTCGACAACGGCGACGAGATTCTGATCCCCAGCCCCGACTATCCGCTCTGGACGGCGTGCGCAACCCTTGCCGGCGGTCATCCCGTACATTATCTGTGCGATGAGCAGGCGGATTGGTATCCCGACTTGGAGGATATGGAGTCCAAGATTACGAGCGCGACCAAAGCCCTCGTCATCATCAACCCCAACAACCCTACGGGTTCCGTCTATCCGCGCGAGGTGCTCGAGGGCATCGTCGAGATTGCACGCAGGCATCAGCTGATGATCTTTGCCGATGAGATCTACGACCGCCTGTGCATGGACGGCTACGAGCACGTCTCGATTGCCTCGCTCGCCCCCGACCTGCCCTGCGTCACCTTTAGCGGCCTTTCCAAGTCGCACATGATCGCGGGCTATCGTATTGGCTGGATGGTGCTTTCGGGCAACCAGCGCTGCATGAGCGACTTCATCATGGGCGTCAACATGCTCTCTAACATGCGCCTGTGCTCCAACGTGCCGGCCCAGTCGATCGTCCAGACGGCACTCGGTGGCCATCAGTCCGTCAACGACTACATCCGTCCCGGCGGCCGTGTCTACGAGCAGCGCAACTTTGTGTATGAGGCGCTCAACAAGATCGACGGCATCTCGGTGGTTAAGCCGCGTGCGGCGTTCTACATCTTCCCCAAGATGGATGTTAAAAAGTTCAACATCACCGATGACGAGCAGTTCGCCCTCGACCTGCTGCACGAGAAGAAGATTCTGATCACGCGCGGCGGCGGCTTTAACTGGGCCGAGCCCGATCACTTCCGCATCGTGTACCTGCCGCGCATGGAAGTGCTCAAAGAGTCCCTCGAAGACCTCGCCGACTTCTTTGACCATTACCGCCAATCGTAGGGGATTAGGTGCCTGCCGCCGCAAGAATCGAGACGTCGCAGGATAGACATACGACAGCGAGCGAGCCGCATTTGCGCCAAGGTGACGTGAAACGAGAGGGCGCTGACCTTCTGGTCGCGCCCTCGAAATTGAACGTCAGATTGGCGTGAATGCGGCTCGCGCAGCGTCAAGTGGTCCGCCGTTCGGTAGAACGGCGGAACTATATAACAATCCCGTTGCAGTGGTCGATTTCGTGTTGGATGATCTCGGCGGTGTAGCCCGAGAAGTTTTTGATGCGGTGAACGAAGTTCTCGTCCAAATACTCAACCTTAATGCGGCGATAGCGGGTGCAGGGGCGCTCGCCGATCAGCGAGAGGCATCCTTCGCTCGTCTGATAGGCATTGACCTGTTCAAGAATTTGAGGGTTGTACATCAGGAGCGCCCTGTTGCCGTCCTTTACGCAGATGATGCGTTTGCGCACACCGATCATGTTGGCGGCGAGCCCCACGCACTCGTGCTCATGCTCGTGGAGTGTATCCAGGAGGTCCTGCCCGGTCGCGGCATCGTCGGGCCCCGCGTCTTCGGAAGGCAGGCGCAAAAAGAACTCGGATTTCATGATGGGCTTAATCATGGCGGGCTCCTCATGTCTTATGCTTTCGTGGACTTTTAATAATAGCGCGGAAGGAAAGCTGCGCGTCCGCGTTACAATCTTTTGACGTTGGACCATGTTGCCAGATTCGTCGTGTACGGCGTCTGGCGTAAGTCTAGGGCTCATTTTTCGCCCTGGACTGTTCCTCTGGGGCGATGCGACTGTCGTTCCAAGAGGAAGGAAATGCATGGGGAGCAAATCTCAGCAACAAGTTCAAGCAACGCCATCGGCCACTGCGGCGCTTCTCGTCGTTATGTATATTGCAGCCTTTGTTGCCGCGTTTAACGAAAACATCATTAACGTGGCGTTGCACGACATTATGGCAGCCTTTTCGGTGAGTGCCACCACGGCGCAGTGGCTCGTTTCGGGCTACATGATCGTGACGTCGATCTTTACGGCCATCATGGCCTTCCTGTCCGGCCGTTTCTCGACGCGCAAGCTGTTGTTTTTCGCATGCGGATGTATGGTCGCCGGCGAAGTCCTGTGTCTGATCGCTCCGTCGTTTAGCGTTTTGCTACCAAGTCGTATTTTGCAGGCTGCGGGATCGGGCATCTTGTTCCCGCTCATGATGAACGTGGTGCTGTCTTGCGCCCCGCGCGAGAAGCTCGGTCTGTATCTTAGCCTGGGCGGTGCCTGCATTACGCTAGGGCCGGCGTTTGGACCCGTAATCAGCGGTCTTATGTGCACGTTGTTCGGCTGGAGGGCGGTGTTCGTAGTGCCGCTGGTGGGCGGCATTGTGGTCGCTGCGGCGGGCGTTAAGCTTGTTCAGAATGTCGGAGAGCGCTCGAGCACCACGCTTGATATTCTGTCGGTTGTTTTGCTCGCCGCCGGCATTACGGCATTCGTGTATTCCGTAGGCGAGTTCTCGACCAATCCGATTGCCGGCATCGTGGCGCTTTTCGCCGCCATTGTGCTGCTCGGCCTGTTTGCGGCCCGTCAGCTCAAGCTCGAGCATCCGGTGCTTAACGTGCGTCCCATGGCGAGCGTTCGTTTTTGGCCCGCGTGCCTGCTTGTGGTGGTGTCGATGATGACGACGTTCTCGATGAGCGTTTTGTTGCCGCTCTATTTTGAGGGCGCATACGGCATGACCGCACTTATTGCGGGCTTGCTCATTTTGCCGGCGATTGCCTGCAACGCCGTGACCTCGATTGTGGGCGGACGCGTGATGGACGCCCGTGGCGCATGGCCTCTGCTGCCGGTCGGCTTTGCCCTGATTGCCGTGGGGCAGACTGCCATCTCGATGACGGCGGCAAGTATGAACATCGGCGTCGTCGTGGCGCTGACCGTTGTGGTGTATGCCGGAGTCGGTTTGGTGCTGAGCCCCTCGCAAACGGCCGGCTTGGAGACGCTGCCTGCCGCTGAGCATCCCCACGGAACGGCATTGCTTAACACGTGGAACATGATTGCCGCATCGTTTGGCCCATCGCTGTTTATCGGTCTGCTCTCGAGTTCTGCGGCGACTGCCGGCGCGGCTGGCGCTGCGACCGACGTTGCCCAGGCGATTGGATTTGCAACTGCCGTGCGTGTGGCGGCTGTGATTGCCGTGGTCGGGTTCGCGACGTCGCTGGTGTACGCTCGTCGCGAGTCGCACATGTCGCATTAATGTGTGCACATAGATTCTGCAGCTAGATTGGATGGCAACACCATAAACTAATGGACGTTTTGCCGAGAGGCATGAATGTTTAAAGCGCAAAGAGTGCGCGACGGGCCCCGCGAATGGGGCGATGATGCCCGAGAGGGCTAAGAAGGAGTCTCATGTCCGAGAACGAAGAGATCATGAACGAGACCGAGAACGAGACCATGGCTGCCGAGGTTGAGGCAGTCGAGACCGTGGAGACCGAAGCTGCCGAGGTTGAGGCTGCTGACGAGGTTTCCGCCGAGGAGGAGGCCGAGGTTGTCGAGGCCGCCGTTGATTACGATGACGAAGAGCTGATGGACAAGATGCAGAAGGCCGCCCGCCTGCTGCGTAGCCGTCGCTTTGCTATTTCCAAGGAGGAGGAGGCCAAGGCCGAGCGCATGGCGAACATCGAACGCGCCATCAAGCTTCTTGACCTCAAGCCCAAGATGGAGCAGAAGGAAATGTCCGACCTGCTGGGCATGCGCCTCCGTGAGCTCGATGGCCTGATGGCCGAGGCCGAGGCTGCCGATCTGGTCGGCCGCATCGACGACGCCGAGGGCGATATGCGCAAGATTGTTGTCTTCGCCGCCGAGGATGCCGCTGAGGGCCTGGTCGAGCTTGCCAACAAGAAGGAGAAGCTCCTGCCCGAGCTTTCTTATGAGGAGGCCACCGAGCTGATGGCCGCTCTCGATAAGGTTATCGCTCCGCTCGTCGCCATGGGCCTGGACGAGGACCGCGGTCCTCGCGGCGGCCGTGACGACCGTGGCGGCCGTGGCGGCGACCGTGGCGGTCGCGGCGGCTTTGGCGATCGCGGTGGCCGTGGCGGTGACCGTGGCGGTCGCGGTGGCGATCGCGGCGGCCGTGGCGGCTTTGGTGACCGTGGCGGCGACCGTGGCGGTCGCGGCGGCTTTGGCGGCAACCGTGGTGGCTATGGCGATCGCGGCGGCAACCGTGGTGGCTTCGGCGGTAACCGTGGTAACGACCGCGGCGGTCGCGGTGGCGACCGCGGCGGCCGCAACGGCGGCGGCTTCCGCGGTAACCGTTTTTAGTTACGGCGTTTTACCAAACGCCGTAACGGGCCGACGCTGCGCGGGCCGCATTTGGACAATCTGACGTTCAACTTCAAGGGCGCGACCAGAAGGTCAGCGCCCTTTCGTTTCACGTCACCTTGCCTCAAAT
>JAGZYM010000035.1:0-12805 GCA_018377855.1 Collinsella sp.
CTGGACATCTTGGAGCACCGCTCGTCTACGCGTGCCTTCGCGCGTGATGACGACGACCGTCCCGTGGCGGTGACCGACGAGCAGCGGGCGGCGATTCTGCATGCGGCGAGTCGCGCACCGTCGGCGGGCGCCATGATGATGTATTCCATCGTAAGCATTCGCGAGCAGGCCACGCTCGACCGCCTGGCCGATCTGTGCGACCACCAGCCCATGATCGCCAAGGCGCCCTGGGCACTTATATTTGTGGTCGACTATGCCAAGTGGATCGATCTGTTTGAGCACGTGGGCTGCTTTGAGCCCGAGTTTGTAGAGCGTACGGGCAAGGCGCCCCGCCGCGCGCCGGGTCTGGGCGACTTTGCCATCGCGGCTCAGGATGCCGTGATCGCCGCGCAAAACGCCGTGGTTGCCGCCG
Source organism: Collinsella sp. (assembly GCA_018377855.1). GTDB lineage: Bacteria > Actinomycetota > Coriobacteriia > Coriobacteriales > Coriobacteriaceae > Collinsella. The sequence continues at coordinate 413 of JAGZYM010000035.1, forward strand.
AGGCCCTGGGGCTGGGGAGCTGCTACATTGGCGACATCGTCGAGAACGCCGAGGAAGTTGCCGCGCTGCTCGATCTGCCGCCCTATACCATGCCGCTGTCGATGCTCATCATCGGCACGCCCCGTAAGGAGCGCCCGGCCATTGCGCACCCCGTGGTGAACCTGGTGCACGAGGAGCGCTACTGCCGTGCGGATGCCGCGACTATGGATGCGCAGGTGGCCGAGATGGATGCGATGTTTCGCCCGCACGCCCGCGAGGTGGGGGAGCGCGTCGTGGATATCTACACCCGCAAGCACACGAGCCCCTTTATGGCCGAGATGAGCCGCTCCATGGAGTGGTGGTTCAAAAATTGGCTCGGAAAATGACGGATGTGACAAAGGGACCGTCCCTTTGTCACATTCCATATCGCCACGGTGGCCTAAAGGCCGTATAAATGTTTATTTAGCTGGGAAAACAGTGCCATTCAAACATGGGCCGATTACCTATAATCCCTTCGAACATTAAAGTTGGGAGGAAACCGGCTTATGGAACAAAAGGCCAAGGAGGCAGCCTCGCACGCTGCGATTCCTGTGAGCATCTCGGCGATGCTCGTCACGCTGGGCGTGGTGTACGGCGATATCGGCACCAGCCCTATGTATGTAACCAAGGCGCTCGTTGCCGGCAACGGCGGCATCGGAAGCGTGACGGAGGAGTTCGTGCTTGGCGCGCTCTCCCTTGTCGTGTGGACGGTCACGCTGCTGACCACCATCAAGTATGTGCTCATCTCGCTGCGCGCCGATAACCATGGTGAGGGTGGCATCTTTGCCCTGTACAGCCTGGTCAAGCGCTGCGGCAAGTGGCTTATCATCCCCGCCATGCTGGGCGGCGCCGCATTGCTCGCTGACGGCATCCTGACGCCCGCCGTTACCGTTACCACGGCCATCGAGGGCCTGCGCACCATTCCGGCGGTCCATGCCGTGTTGGGTGACGATCAGGGCCGCGTCGTGGCCATCACGCTTGCCATCATCATCGCGCTCTTCTTGGTACAACGTATCGGTACGGCCAAGATCGGTCACGCTTTTGGCCCCATCATGACGCTGTGGTTCCTGTTCCTGGGCGGCACGGGTCTGTTCTTTGTCTTCCAGCACCCCGCCGTGCTGCTGTGCCTCAACCCGGTGCGCGGCATCGCCTTTTTGCTGAGTCCCAACAACCACGCGGGCATCATGATTCTGGGCAGCTGCTTCCTCGCCACCACCGGTGCCGAGGCGCTCTACTCCGACATGGGCCACGTCGGCCGCGGCAACATCTACGCCACCTGGCCGTTCGTTAAGTGCTGCCTGCTGCTTTCCTATATGGGCCAGGGCGCTTGGCTTATGAACAACGCTGCCAACCCCGAGCTCATGGGCATTGCCGACCTCAACCCGTTCTACCAGATGCTCACTCCGGGCCTGCGCCCGTTTGCCGTTGGCCTTTCCACCGTCGCGGCCATCATTGCCTCGCAGGCGCTCATCACCGGCGCGTTTTCGCTGGTGTCCGAGGCCAGCCGTCTGGACCTCATGCCGCACATGCAGGTCTTCTACCCTGCCGAGACCAAAGGCCAGCTCTACATCCCCATGGTCAACAACGTCATGCTTGTGGGCTGCGTCATCGTGGTGCTGCTGTTCCAGAACTCGGCGCATATGGAAGCCGCCTACGGCCTGGCCATTACGCTGACTATGATGTGCACTACGCTGCTGCTCTTCTTCTACCTGCATGAGGAGCGCAAGCTCAAGGTTGCTCCGTGGATCTTCGCGGCCTTCTTCCTTTTGCTCGAAGGCTTCTTCTTCGTGAGCTCGCTCACCAAGTTCTTCCACGGCGGCTACTTCACCATCCTTATGGCTGCACTCATCATGGGCATTATGGTGTGCTGGTACAACGGCACGGCGGTCGAGCAGCGCCAGTTTACGCTGCTGCCGCTGCGCAGCTACCTGCCGCAGCTCAAGCGCCTGCGCGACGACGACCGTTACGAGCGCATGAGCGACAACGTCGTGTACCTGACCAAGGACACCCATACCGACTACATCGACCGCGATATCGTCTATTCGATCTTGGACAAGCATCCCAAGCGCGCCCGCGCCTGGTGGTTTGTGAATGTCGAGACCATGGACGAACCGCACACCTTTGCCTATTCGGTCGAGACGTTCGGCACCGACTACGTGTTCCGCGTGCATCTGTACCTGGGCTACAAGATCAACCAGCGCGTCAATGCCTACCTGCGTCAGGTTGTTCAGGACCTGGCTGCCACCGGCGAGCTGCCGCCGCAGACGCATGACTACTCGGTCTACAAGGATCCGGGTAACATCGGCACGTTCAAGTTCGTCCTGATCCGTAAGCTTCTGGCGCCCGAAAGCGATGTGGAGCCCAGCGAGCGTACGGCCATCACGCTCAAGTACATCATCCGCCGCGCCGCCGGCACGCCCGCGCGTTGGTACGGCCTGGAGAACTCCAACGTGAGCTTTGAGTACGTGCCGCTGTTCACCAAGTTCAAGGCCGTGAACAAGATGCAGCGCCTGGCTCCCAACGAGCGGCCGTAGTCGACGCTCGAGGTTTGTCTGCGAACGGGCGGGCTTGTAATGACGGAGATTGAGTCCTGGGAGGAAACCATGGATGCAAAGGTGCTTGACGGTTGCGATCTTGCGACCGAGCTGGTGCGTGAGGTACGCGCCGATGCTGCCGAAGATCGGTTCTTTACGAATCGGGCCAACATGGACATGGCCGACCGCGTGATTTCGATCGTGGTGACGGTGCTTGTCGCGGCGTGCGTGTGTGCCCTGCTCGCGCACGTGCTGTTTGTCTAGCGACCGTCGGTTGCAAAGGCTATACACTTGGAACCACCACAAGGGAAACCACCACAAAGGTGCCTGTCCCTTTGTGGTGGTTTTTGTTTTTGAGAGAGGGGCGGGGCACTGATGGACGTCCGTACGGACGGCGATATTGCCGATAGCTTTTGGTGGCGGCGCACAACGCTGACGCGCCGCACTCCTCTGTATGACGCCTGCGTATCGGTGGGGCTGCTGGTCGCGGCGACGATTGTGGGCGCGCTGCTCGACCATCCGGGTCTCGCGCCGAGCATCATGATCGTCTATGTGTTCGCCGTTCAGCTGTGCGCATTCTTTACCTGGAGTCGCCTGTATTGCTTGCTGAGCTCGGCTGCCGCCGTGGCGCTCTACAACTTCTTGTTTGTCGACCCGCGCTACTCGCTGTCGCTTATCGACCGCGGCTATCCCGGCATGTTCTTCATCATGTTCGTGGTCTCGCTTGTGTCGAGCTCGATTGCGTTGGCCCTGCGCCGTGCCTTGGCACAGGCTGCCGCCAGCGACCGCCGCACGCATATGGTGCTCGAGACCAACCGCATGCTGCAGCGGTGCGCCGATCAGCAGCAGATTGTCCATGCCATGGCCACGCAGCTGGCGCGTCTTTCGGGCTGTCCGGTCGTGTGGTACAGCGCCGACGCCGAGGGCGATGACCTGCTGCCGCGTGCGACATACACGGCCGCGGGCGATGCCGCACCGGTGCACGAACTGGCGCCGCAGATGCCGCCGCGGCTCTCGGCATCCGCCTATGTGGGAACGCCGCTCGACGCCACGTTTGGCGGCTCGGCGTTTTATGGCATCTACCTGACGGTTCGCACAGGCGACGGCTTCGCGCGCTCGGGCGACCCCGCCTCGGTGGTGGGCGTGCTGGCTATCGTTGCCGAGCCCGACGTGCTGACGCACGAGGAGCGAACACTTGCCGATGCCATCGTGAGCGAAGGCGAGCTGGCACTCGATCGCGCCCGCGCCATGGAGGCCCGCGAGGAGGCGGCGGTGCTCGCCAAAAACGAACAGCTGCGCGCCAACCTGCTGCGCTCCATCTCGCACGATCTGCGTACGCCGCTCACCAGTATTTCGGGCAACGCCGATGTCCTGCTCGATCAGGGCTCGACCGGCACCGCGGTGCTCGATGCCCAGACGCGCCGCGGCCTGCTCCTTTCCATTCGCTCGGATGCGCAATGGCTCAACGCCACCGTCGAGAACCTGCTCGCCATCACCAAGCTCGAGGGTGGCGGTATGCGCCTGTCGACCACACTCGAGCTCATGGACGATATCGTCGAGGAGGCGCTGCGCCACGTGAACCCTGCCGTGCGCGAGCACGACCTTAAGGTGGTGGCGTGCGATGAGCCGGCGCTCGTCAACGTCGATGCGCGCCTGATGGTGCAGCTGGTGGTCAATCTGGTGAACAACGCCATCACCTATACGCCCGCAGGCTCGCATATCGTGATTTCGATTAGCGTCGACGATGGACGCGTGGCGTGCTCGGTGGCCGATGATGGTCCGGGCATCGCACCCGAGGATCGCGAACGCATCTTTGAGTCGTTCTATACCGCCAACCATGGCCTGGCCGACAGCCACCGCAGCGTTGGCCTGGGGCTTTCGCTCTGCCGCTCCATTGTGCTGGCGCATGGCGGTAGCATAGAGGTTGCCGCGGCGGACCCGCACGGCTCGGTCTTTACGATTGAGCTTCCCGTCGCCGATGTTTCGTTTGATAAGGAGTAGCGCTGTGCCGAACTCTGCCGTAAAACCGCTCATCTTGGTCGTTGAGGACGACCCCGCTGTCCGCAACCTTATCGTTGCCGCGCTCGAGGCGCACGGCTTGCGTCATATGGCTGTGGAGACTGCCCATGCCGCCATCGCCGCCGCCTCATCGCAGGCGCCGAGCATTGTGCTGCTCGATCTGGGCCTGCCCGATATGGACGGCGTCAAGGTGGTGGAGTCGGTGCGCGCATGGTCGGGCATGCCGATCATCGTGGTCTCGGCGCGCAGCGAGGATGCGGACAAAATCCGCGCGCTCGATGCCGGTGCCGACGACTATCTGACCAAGCCGTTTTCGGTCGAGGAGCTGCTCGCGCGCATTCGCACGACGCTCAGGCGCCTTTCGTATGCGCAAACGGGCGGCGTTGTCTCCGAGGGCTCGTTCGATACCGGTGAGCTGCATATCGATTTTGATGCCGGCATTGCCACGATGGATGGCGAGGAGTTGCACCTGACGCCGATTGAGTACAAGCTCCTGTGCCTGCTGGCGCATAACGCCGACAAGGTACTGACGCACCAGTTTATTTTGCACGAGATTTGGGGCACGTCGACCAAGAGCGACCTGGCGAGCCTGCGTGTCTTTATGGGCACGTTGCGCAAGAAGATCGAGTCCGACCCCGCGCATCCGCGCTATATCCAGACACACGTGGGTATCGGTTACCGATTGGTCATCCAGGGATAGGTCGGCATCCGCCATCCCAATATGAGTTGCGGTGAAATACGGTCTAAATTTGCCTAATTCCAGGCAAAACAGTCCGTATTCCACCGCAACTTTGTTATTTGCCCTTGGGCTTGCTGGCGTAGAACTTCTTCTTTTTGGACTTGCCGGCAGGGGAGGGTTTGCCGGCAAAGTTGGACTTGCCGTTGCCGGTCTGCGCGTGCGCGGGCACTGCCGCGCGAGGCTTGCGGGCCTCGGGGTTACGCAGTTCCTCGACGCGCTCGGCAATCTCCTCGGCGCTAAAGCCGACCTCGGCCATGGCGTCCTCGATGGGCAGTCGGCGCACGATGTAGCAGTGGTGCACCTTCTGGTTGCGCGCGAAATCCTCGGGGATGGTCTGCGCCGTAATGTCTTCCAGCACGACGCCCGCGCGCGCGAGCTTGCGTGTCTCGGGGCGGAAGCCGCGCAGGTTGCAGCTAAAGATGGCGTGGCCGCCCTGTGCGAGCAGGCGCGATACGCCGGCCAAAAGCTCAACATGGTCGCGCTGGACATCCCAGGTGCGGCGGCCCATCTTGGACGAGTTCGAGAACGTGGGCGGGTCGACAAAGATCAGGTCCCAGCGGTTGCGCGTCTGGCGCTGGTCGCGAATCCAGGCAAGCACGTCGTCGCGCACAAAATGATGCTGCGGACCAACAAAGCCGTTCTGGCGCATATTGCGCTCGGCCCAGTCCAGGTAGGTGTTGGAAAGGTCGACCGTCACAGTTTCTTCGACGCCGCCGTCTGCCGCATAGCAGGTGGCGGTACCGGTGTAGGCGAACAGGTTGAGGAAGCGGCGCGCCTGTTTGGCGTGCTCGCGCACCAGGTTGCGGGTGACGCGGTGGTCCAGGAAGATTCCCACATCCAGATAATCGTCAAAGTTGACGGCAAAGGTGAGTCCGCCCTCTTCGATGAGCGGCAGACGACGGCGCGCGATGTTGGCGCGCTCGCCCGAGCCACCCTTGCCGGCGCCCTGTTTGCCGTACTGCGAGCCGCCGCGCGAACGCATGCGGGCCTTGGCGTGCACGTGCTCGGCCGGAACATCAAGGATACGCGGCGCGATGGCCAAGATGTCGAGCATGCGGGCCTGGGCTAGCGCGGGATCGATGGTCTTGGGTGCGGCGTATTCGGCGATGACGAGCCAGCGGCCCGGCGTCTGCGGGCAGCCCTCGTACAGGTCGATGGCGGCGGAGTAGTCGGGCAGGTCGGCATCGTAGACGCGGTAGCAGCTCACGCCCTCGCGCTTTGCCCACTTGCGACGCAGGCGGGCGTTCTTGCGCAGGCGGTTGGCGAACTGCTCGGACTCGGGGATGAGCACGGGCAGCGGCTTGCCGTCGCCCAGGTCGAGCGTGGCGGCAGGTTCGGGCATGGCGGGCTCGGTGCCGGTCTCGTCGGCGGCGTCTGCGGCCTCGTCCTCAGCATTCACGCTGGTCGCGGCTTCAAATGCTGCGGCGGCATGATCGAACGAGGGCCAGACCTCGATGGCGGCCTCCTCGTTATTGGGCATGACGGCGATGGAGCGCTCGGGCTCGGCGTGGAGCGCGCGGGCCATGAGGCCATCGCGGGTGAGCGCGGCGACCGATGCCGAAGCAAGCTCTGGCGCACGGCGCAGCTCGCCGATGAGCGTCATGGCGTCGTGCATGAGCGACAGCGGCGTCTCGGTGATGTCCGCGACGATGGCGGCGCCGGCAACAGCGCCCGCGTGATCTAGCACGGTGGCAGACTTGGCGGCGCAAAAATCGACAAAGCGCTTGTAGCCGGCGCACTTGACCATGCGCTCGGCAGTCTTGCGGGCGGCGGGGTCGATGTCCACGGCAACGATACGCGCCTGGCGCTCGCGGGCTGCGGTCTCGCGCTCACACGCCTCGGCAAGCAGCTGCTCCCACAGGGCGGCATCGTGCAGCTGCCAGCCCTTAAATCCCCAGCGCTCGCGGGCAGCGCCCGGTGCACGGTCGGTCAGGATATTCACGGCCTCCAGCAACAGACCGCCGCCGGCGCATGAGGCGTCGACCAGCGTGGGCAGGGCCTCGTTCTCGTAATCGTCGGCCGTCAGCTCGCGCTCGCACAGCGCGGTCCAGCCGACCTGCGCCAACACCAGTGCGGCGTAGTCGGGGCGTAGCACGTGCGCGCCCTCGCCAGCGCGAGTCGCGGCGGGCGGCAGGCGCTTGAACAGCGGATCGCCCGAAAGGTCCAGGCTGATGCTCGCACGGCGCTGGCGCAGCGAAAACAGTAGGTGGACGTCGGGATCGGCGGCATCGACGTCGGCGCGACGGCCAGTGGCCTCGGCAAGGCGGTCGCACAGCGCGTCCTTGGCGCGCAGGGCCGAGAAACGCGTGTTGCGCAGCTGCTCGGTCACGCCGCGGGCTGTGATGGCGATGGTGGCGCCGGGGCGGATGATGCTCTCCCAGGCAATGTCGTAAACGCCGTCGTACAGCTCATCGGCATCCTGCGCCTCAAAGCGCCCGAGTACCACGAACACGCGGCTCGCCAGGCGTGACCACAGACAGGCGCGGTAGCCTTCTTCGAGCTCGCCCTCAAATGTAGCGCGGCCCTTCAGCCGGCGAACATGCGAAAGCCCGAGGCGTTTAAGCTCGTCGGCGAGTGCGGACTCAAAGCCCTCGGGGCAGCTTGCGTAAAATTCCATGGGTGACCTCTCTGGTTGCGTCGCTCCATTATATGATGGATACTTCGTTTACTCTCGCCCCCGAAAGGAACCCATATGATTGATGCGTGCCCCGATTCCGCCGTGCTCTTTTTTGACGTGGACGGCACGCTGACGTCGTTCGATCCCGACAACATGACCGACAAGGACTTTTCGGCGGTTCACCCCTCGCAGGCGGTCGTCGAGGCGTTTCATCGTCTGCGCGACGCGGGACACCAGGCATTTATCTGCACGGGTCGTCCCCTGTGGCTCATCGCGGACAGTTTGCGTGCGCTCGACCCCGCGGGCATCGTTGCCATGGCAGGCGCCACGCTCGAGGTCGAGGGCCGCGTGGTGCATGAGGACTGCTTTGACGAGGACGTTATCGAGGAGCTTGCGCGCCGTATGGCCGCGGCAGGGATTGAGGCCTTTTTCGAGACCAACGTGGCTACTTTTGCCCTGGAACCCGCGGGTGTTGAGCAGTCGTCTCTGATCGGCACTTCTGTGGTGCACAGCACCGAGGAAATGCGCGTCGACGGCAGTCTGCGCGTGGGCAAGGTAGGCCTCACTGCGCCCAGTTTGGCTCGCGTAGCCAACGATGACGGCTTTATCGATTGCGAGTTTGAGCTGTGCAATACCGGTGGTCAGAATCGCGAGCTGAGCCCCAAGGGCATTGACAAGGGCGTGGGCGTGGCGCGAGCGCTGGCGTATCTGGGCCGCGAGGGAAATGCGCGCACCTTTGGCTTTGGCGATTCGGGCAACGACCTGGGCATGCTCGCTGCCGTCGAGACGGCTGTCGCCATGGGCAACGCCATGCCCGAGGTCAAGGCGGTCGCCGACTACGTGACCGACGATGTCGCACACGACGGCACCGTCACAGCGATGCAGCATTTCGGCCTCATCTAATGAATCCCGCGTTCTGGCGTTTGCTCAAACTGTGACTCTTTGCGTTTGCATGCTCAATCGATTTATCAATCCAAACACTGAGGTGTTTATACCGTTCGCCGAGAAGATAAAAACCCGCAGCTCACGCCTTGATAAACATAGGTAAAGTGTTTAGCAGCTTACCGGCCGTGTGCAAACGAAAGGAATCAGGCAGATGGCAATCAAGGTGTTCGCTGACGGTGCAAACCTCGAGGGCATGCTCGACATGTACGAGAACGGCAACGTTCAGGGTTTCACGACCAACCCGTCCCTTATGAAGAAGGGCGGCGTGACGGATTACCGCGCGTTTGCCAAGGAGGTCCTGGCCCACATCACCGATGTGTCCGTCTCGTTTGAGGTCTTTGCCGATGACGTCGAGACCATGGAGGTCGAGGCGCGCGAGATCGCTACCTGGGCCGAGAACGTCTACGTCAAGATTCCGTGCGTGACCACCAAGGGCGAGTCCACCGCCGAGTTGGTGCGCAAGCTTTCGACCGACGGCATCAAGGTCAACGTCACCACCATCTTTACGCCTAAGCAGGTCGACGAGATGGTCGAGGCCGTTGACGCCGAGACGCCGTCCATCATCTCGCTCTTTGCCGGCCGCATCGCCGACACCGGCGTCGATCCCATTCCGTTTATGACGGAGTCGGTCAAGAAGGCCGCCGCCAAGCCCAACTGTGAGGTCCTGTGGGCGTCCACGCGCGAGCTCATCAACATTTACCAGGCGGAAGGATGCGGTTGCCAGATCATCACGGTGCCCAACAGCATCCTGGCCAAGCGCAAGAACATCGGCCGCGACCCGTACGAGGTCTCGCTCGATACCGTGCGCGGTTTTGCCAAAGATATCGCCTCGCTCGGCTTCCATATCCTGCCGTAGGGCGAACACTGGCTGCGCCGTGGGCTGTTCGCCCCGGCCTTCCCTTTCCCTATTGCTCACGCGCTTCGCGAGGGCCGCGCCAGGTAAAGGAAAGACCGGGGCTGCCGACACGAGCTTGCCAGTAGGTTCTGAGCTGAATGAGACTTTGTTGGTGCCGCCTCTTTGATGGGCGGCACCTTTTTGTTGTGGTGTGTACGGAGATGTGCCTGTTAATCGGACAAACGGGCCTGGGCTTGTTTGTCCGATTTTTATGCCGGATTATTTGCCCTGCACCATGGTGAGCGAGATTTTCTTGCGGTCGCGATCGACCTTTTCTACCCATACCTTGACCGTGTCGCCGACGCGCACTACGTCGCTCGGGTGCTTGATAAAGCGGTTGGCCAGCTTGGAGATATGCACGAGGCCGTCCTGATGTACGCCCACGTCGACGAAGGCGCCAAAGTCCACAACGTTGCGCACCGTGCCCTTGAGCTCCATGCCCGGCTCCAGGTCGTCGATAGAAAGTGCCGAGCGGCTAAAGACCACCTCGGGCGCGTCGTCGCGCGGGTCGCGACCGGGCTTCTTGAGCTCGTTGACAATGTCGATGAGCGTGAGGGTGCCGCAGTCCAGGTCGCTTGCCAGCGTCGAGATGCTGCCCAGACGGCGCTCGATGTCGGGCACGCCGCCGCGGCTGAGCTCGCTGGCTTTAACGCCTGCGCGCTCTAGGACGGACGTGGCCACCTCGTAGCTCTCGGGATGGACACTTGTCGCGTCGAGCGGGTTCTTGCCGCCGCTGATGCGCAGGAAGCCCGCGGCGTTGAGATATGCCTTGGGTCCCAACTTGGGGACCTTCTTGAGCTGGCGGCGATCGGTAAAGGCGCCGTTTTCCTCGCGGTAGGCCACGATGTTCTTGGCTACGCTCGGCGTGATGCCCGATACGTATCCCAGCAGGCTCGCGCTTGCGGTGTTGACGTCGACGCCCACGCGGTTGACGACGTCCTCCACCACGTGGCCCAGGGTGCGCGAAAGCTCTGCCTGGTCAAGGTCGTGCTGGTACTGGCCCACACCGATGGACTGGGGCGGAATCTTGACGAGCTCTGCCAACGGATCCTGCAGGCGGCGGCCCAGGCTCATGGCGCCACGCACGGTGACGTCCAGGTCGGGATACTCCTGGCTGGCGAGCTCGGAGGCGGAGTACACCGATGCGCCGGCCTCGTTGACGATGGTGTATCGTAGCCCGGGCGCCTGCTCGGCAATGAACTCCGAGACGACTTCCTCGGTCTCACGGCTGGCGGTGCCGTTGCCGATGACGATAGTGTTGACGCCGTCCTTCTTGACGAGGCGGGCGAGTTCGCGCTTGGTGCCGGCGACGTCGTGGCGCGGCTTGGTGGGATAGACCACGCCGTGGTCGAGCAGCTTGCCGGTCTCGTCCATGACGGCGATCTTGCAGCCGGTGCGATAGCCCGGATCGAGCGCGAGCACGCGGGCGCCGCGCACGGGGCGCGCCGAGAGCAGGCCCTCGAGATTCTTGGCAAAGACGTTGATGGCCTCGGTCTGGGCGCGAACGGTGAGTTTGGCGCGGGCCTCGCGCTCCAGCGAGGGGGCCATGAGGCGCTTGTAGCCGTCGGCGATGGCGGCATCGAAGATGGGAGCAAACACGCCCTGACGGCGGGGCCAACGGCTTCCGAGGCGTGCCGTGGCGGCGGCGCCGTCGACGTTCACGCGCACGCGGAGCTTGCCCTCGCGCTCACCGCGATCGATAGCCAACACGCGGTGGTTGGGTATACGGCGCAGCGGCTCGTCATAGCTGTAGTACGGCTCGTAGGGGGTCTTCTCGGCGGGGTCGGTGGCTTCGACGACGATATCGGCGGTGTTTTGCGTAAAGGCGCGCAGGTCGGCGACGTTCTCGGGGTCCTCGGCTACCGTTTCGGCCACGATGTCGGCGGCACCGGCGAGCGCCTTCTCGGGCGTGTCGAAGCCGGCCTCCTCGTTGACGTATGCCGCGGCGGCGTCGAGCGCGCTGCCCTTGGCCGAGGCCTGCATGATGATCATGTTGGCGAGTGGCTCCAGGCCGGCCTCGCGGGCCTTCTGCGCGCGGGTCATGCGCTTTTTGCGGTAGGGCTTGTAGAGGTCCTCGACACGCTGGAGCTGCGTGGCCTCGCGAATCTGCTGCTCGAGTTCGGGCGTGAGTTTGCCCTGGGCATCGATAAGCAGGATGACGTCCTCTTTACGCTGCTCAAGATTGCGCAGGTAGGACAGGCGCTCGTCGAGGGCGCGCAGGGCGACGTCGTCCATGCCGCCCGTGGCCTCCTTGCGGTAGCGCGAGATAAAGGGAATGGTGTTGCCCTCGTCGATGAGCTTGACGGCCGCTTCGATGTTGGCGGCCTTAAGGTTGAGCTCGCGGGTGAGCTGGGCGATAAGATCCATGGGACTCCTTGCGTTTAAGGTGCGTTTGCAGCACAGGGCTACCAAGGATACCACCCGTCTCAAAAGACTGTTTTGGAGCCGCGCCACGAAAACGGCCTATCTACTACGTTTTACCCGTAGGGGCTGACCATGCCTGGTTTTTCCGAAAATCGGCAAGTCGTCTACCTGCACTGATAATTGTTCTCGGGGGAAGCGGGCACTGCGGGGCGCGGCAACGGCGCGCGATTTCCGCGTCGCAGCGCTACCCTGATGCTGAATG
>JAGZYM010000012.1:0-70435 GCA_018377855.1 Collinsella sp.
CGGCATTCAGCATCAGGGTAGCGCTGCGACGCGGAAATCGCGCGCCGTTGCCGCGCCCCGCAGTGCCCGCTTCCCCCGAGAACAATTATCAGTGCAGGTCGCGAGAGTCTAAAAAGGCGGTGCGCTCGGGAGGTTCGCGTTTTTCCCCGCACTTCCGAAATTCGAATGCATAGAAGGCTGCGACAAAACGATTTACGCAACATATGTCCAGCAAAAACGGGTGGTAGCCGGTACGGCTGCCATCCGTTTGCCTCATATCTAGCCCAAAGCAGGCCAGTTACTTCTTAATGCCGCGTCCCAGGCGCTCAGCGACCGACGCCACGGCACTCTCGTCGACCGAGCCGCAGCTCACGCAGCCATCGTGGGCACGCATCTGGCCGGTGACCTCATCCATCGCGAGCGGCGCCACCTTCTCGAGCTTAAAGCCCTTACCGGCGCGCATGTTTTCCTTAGCCACGCTGATCATGAGCTTAATGCGGTTGAGCTGGTTGACCTCGGATGCACCGGGGTCGTAGTCCACCGCGACGATGTTGCTCTCGGGGTGCTGGCGGCGCAGTTCCTTGATCACGGCCTTACCCACCACGTGGTTGGGCAGGCACGCGAAGGGCTGCGTGCAGATGATGTTGGGCGCACCGTGGTCAATCAGATCGAGCATCTCGGCCGTGAGCAGCCACCCCTCGCCCATGTTGTTGCACACCGAAAGCACCGTGCGGGCTTTGTCCGCCATGGTGCCGATGCGCTCGGGCGCCTCAAAGCGGCGGGACTTTTCGAGCATCTCCTCCACCGGCGTACGCATCCAGTCCACGAGCTTAATGAGCGCCTGCATGCCAGCGCGCGCCGTGGCAGAGCTCCCCAGCTCGTCCTTCTGCAGCTCGGCGTTGCTCATGGAGTACAGGAAGAAGTCAAGCAGTCCCGGCACCACAGCCTCGCAGCCCTCGCGCTCAATGACATCGACCACGTGGTTGTTGGCCGTAGGGTGGAACTTGACCAAGATCTCGCCGACCACGCCCACGCGCGGCTTGGTACCCTCGCCCACGAGCGGCATGGTGTCGAACGCGCGGATGGCCTCGCGGCATAGCTTGGTGTAGTTGTGGCGGTTGAACTTGGGTGCCAGCTTGCGGGCGCGCGCCATGTACTCCTCGTAGAGTGCGTTGGCGGCACCGGGCGTGGCCTCGTACGGGCGGCAGCGGTAGAGCATCTGCATCATCACGTCGCCAAAGAGCACCGCGTAGACTGCCTGCTTAAGCAGCGCCGGCGTAATCTTAAAGCCAGGGTTGTCCTCGCCCAGCGCCACTGCCGAAAGCGAGATTACCGGGATCTCGGGGTGGCCGCTCTCGCGCAGGGCCTTGCGGATGAGTGCGATGTAGTTGGTGGCACGGCAGCCGCCGCCGGTCTGGCTGATGACCACGGCCGTCTTGGACAGGTCGTATCGACCGCTCTCGATGGCCTCCATGATCTGACCCGTCACCAGAATCGACGGATAGCAGATATCGTTGTTGACGTAGCGCAGACCCGCCTCGACGGCGTCGTGGTCGGTCGAGGGCAGCAGCTCCAGGTTGTAGCCGGCACCGCGGAACACCTCTTTGACCAGGTCAAAGTGGATTGGCGCCATCTGCGGGCACAGGATGGTGTAGCCCTCGTCGCGCATCTGCTCGGTAAAGGGCACCTTGGGCCATGCGGTCGAAGCACTCTCGCGCTGCGCCTCAAACGTGTACTTGCGGCTCGCGAACGCGGGGGCATCCTTGGAGGGCGTCACCGGCGCGGCATCGCCCTGCTCGTAGGCCTCGCCCGCGGCCGTGGCCTCGGCCAAGCGCTCGGCCTCCTGGTCCTTGAGCGCCGCCATGAGCGAGCGGATGCGGATGCGCGCGGCGCCCAGGTTGGACACCTCGTCGATCTTTAGCACGGTGTAGATCTTGCCGCTGGCCTCCAAAATCTCCTGCACCTGGTCGGTGGTCAGAGCGTCCAGGCCGCAGCCGAAAGAGTTGAGCTGGATCAGGTCCAGGTCGTTGCGCATCGTCACAAAACGGGCGACGGCATACAGGCGGCTGTGGTACATCCACTGGTCAACGACGCGAATCGGACGCTCGGGCTTCACCAGGTGCGCAAGCGAATCCTCGGTAAAGACCGCAAAGCCAAAGCTCGAGATAAGCTCGGGCAGGGCGTGGTTGATCTCGGGGTCGTTATGGTAGGGACGACCGGCAAGCACGATGCCGTGACCGCCGTGGTCCTCGACCCACTTAAGGGCCTCCTCGCCCATGGTCTGGATATCCTCGTGGAAGCGCGCGTCGGCCTCGTAGGCAGCGTTGACGGCGGCATCGACCTCGGAGCGCGTGATCTTGGGACCGCGCACGCGACCGCGACCGGCCTCGGCATCGGCCACGCGGTCGACAGCGAGCACCTGGTACAGCCGGCGCTTGAGCTCGGTTTTATCGTGATAGGGCACAAACGGGTACAGGAACTCGACATTCTGCTCGCGAATCTCGTCGATGTTGAGCGCCAGCGCCGTGGGGTAGCTCATGACGATGGGGCAGTTATAGCAGTTACCGGCAGTCGGGTCCTCCTTGCGCTCCCAGCGCACGCACGGCATCCAAATGAAGTCGACATCGCGGTCAATGAGATTCATCACGTGGCCGTGGCTCATCTTGGCCGGGTAGCACACGCTCTCGGACGGCATGGACTCGATGCCCGCCTGGTAGGTCTTTTTGCTCGACTGCTCGGACAGCTGCACGCTAAAGCCCAGGCGCGTAAAGAACGCATGCCAGAAGGGGTAGTTCTCGTACATGTTGAGCGCGCGCGGGATGCCGACGGTGCCGCGCGGGGCCTCGTCGGGACTCAGCACCTCGCGGTTAAAGAGCAGCTCGTTTTTCTTTTTGAAGAGGTTGGGGGCCTCGGTCTTCTGCTTTTTGTGGCCGGCACCCTTCTCGCAGCGGTTACCGGTAATGAAGCGCCTACCGCCGCCAAAATCGTTGACGGTGAGCTGACAGTTGTTGGAGCAACGACCGCAGCGGACGTGTTTTTGCGTCACGGTGAGGTGCGCGATGTCCTCGGCAGAAAGAATGGTCGAAGTGCCGTCGGCGCCGGCGCGATCGCGGGCGAGCAGGGCCGCACCATAGGCGCCCATGCAGCCGGCGATGTCGGGGCGCACGGCGTGAACGCCGGTGAGCTGCTCAAACGCGCGCAGCGTGGCATCGGACATAAAGGTGCCGCCCTGAACGATTACCTGGCTGCCGATCTCCTTGGGATCGCGCAACTTAATGACTTTGAACAGGGCATTCTTGATGACGGAATAGGACAGGCCGGCCGCAATGTCGCCCACCGTGGCGCCTTCCTTTTGCGCCTGCTTGACGCGCGAGTTCATAAAGACCGTGCAGCGACTGCCCAGGTCGACCGGGGCCTTGGCATGGATGGCGGCATCGGCAAACGCGCGCACGTCCATGTTCATAGAGACGGCGAAGCTCTCGATAAAGCTACCGCAACCCGACGAGCAGGCCTCGTTGAGCATGATGTGCTCGATCACGCCGTCCTTGACGCGCAAGCACTTCATGTCCTGGCCGCCGATGTCCAGGATAAACTCGACGCCGGGCAGGAAAGCCTTGGCGCCGCGCAGGTGCGCGACGGTCTCGATCTCGCCGGAATCGGCCTTGAGGGCCTCAATGAGAAGCGCCTCACCGTAGCCCGTGGTGGTCACGTGGCCGATGGTGCAGCCGGCGGGGATGTGGTTGTAGAAATCGGCCATGATGACCTTGGCCGTGCCCAAGATGTCACCGTTGTTGTTGCCGTACCAGGTGTGCAGCAGCTGACCGTCCTCACCCACGAGCGCGGCCTTCATGGTGGTGGAGCCGGCGTCGATACCGATGAACACGCGGCCGGTGTAGCCGTCGAGCTTGCCCTTGGGGACGACTTCCTGGTCGTGGCGGGTTTTGAACTCGGCAAAGTCTTCGTCGGTGGCAAAGAGCGGGTCCAGGCGCTCGACCTCGGCACCCTGCGTGTCACCCAGGGCATCGATGGCCTCGATGAGCTGCGGGAACGTGCTGAGCTTGTTGGACTCGTGCGCCATGGCGGCGCCGCTCGCCACAAACAGGTGAGCGTTTTGGGGCACGATACGGTGTTCCTCGTCCAGGTTGAGCGTGAGGTAGAAGCGGTGGCGCAGCTCAGAGAGGTACTGCAGCGGGCCGCCCAGGAAGGCGACGTTGCCGCGGATGGGACGGCCGCACGCCAGGCCCGAGATGGTCTGGGTCACGACGGCCTGGAAGATAGAGGCGGCCACGTCCTCGGGACGGGCGCCCTCGTTGAGCAGCGGCTGCACGTCGGTCTTGGCAAAAACGCCGCAGCGGCTGGCGATGGGATAGATGGTGGTGGCGTTGGCCGCGAGCTCGTTGAGGCCGCTGGCATCGGTATGCAGCAGGGTTGCCATCTGATCGATGAACGCGCCCGTGCCGCCGGCGCAGGTGCCGTTCATGCGCTGCTCGATGCCGTTATCAAAGTAGATGATCTTGGCGTCCTCGCCGCCCAGCTCGATGGCGACATCGGTGGCTGGGATGAGGGTCTCGACGGCACGCTTGCTGGCGATGACCTCCTGGACAAACTCCAGGTCGAGCCACTGGGACAGCAGCAGGCCGCCCGAGCCGGTAATGGCGCAGGTCATCTGGGCCGTCGGCAGCACGGTCGCAGCGCCCTCGAACAGGTCGCGGGCGCAGGCGCGGACGTCGGTATGGTGGCGCTGGTACTTGGCGTAGACGATCTGGTTGTCATCGTTGAGCACGGCAAGCTTAACAGTGGTGGAGCCCACGTCGATGCCCAGGTGCAGGTTGCCACGAGCGTTCTCGGGGTTGAAGATCGCGCCTTCGGGGGCGTGGGCGGTGGTGGCGGCTACGGGCTCAGCGGCGATGGCGGGCTCGCTAGCGACGGACGTCTCCCCTGCCGCGTTCTTGGCATCGGCAACTGCCTCGGCAACTTTCTCGGCGGCCGCGGTCGCGGCCTTCTGCGCGGCGTCCACCACGGCGGGCGCGGCCTCGCGCGCGGCAGCGACCATGCGGTCCTTGATGCCCTCGACGAGTTTGCTCATTGTCTCTCCTCTTAGTTGTTGGACCCGACGGTTGCGGCGGTGTCAGCCGCATCCTCGAGCTGTAAGTTCAATAGCTTCATGCCGTATTCCGGCACGTTGATATCGATGGGTTGGCCATACAGGTCACCAGGGCGTACAAAAGCGAGCACCGTCATAATGCGCGCCATGGCCTCGGGCGATTCGGTGAGCCCACGCTCAAACCAGCGCTGAATCATGCCGACCTCGGCACTCACGACGTAGGTGACGTAGTAGTCAAAGAACGTGCCCAGCGCCAGGCCCAAAATGCCCGTCTGCGCACGCGGCACCACAGCCTCACGAGCGGTGTCGATAATCCTTTTAATGAAGGCCTGGTCGCCGCCCGGACCCAGCAGCGCACCGATTAAGTCGCGGTTGGCCGCAAGATAACGCAGCAGCTCAACCGAACCGGGCGCCGGCTCGAGCTCATCGATGTTGTGATAGAGATCGGGCAGCTGAGCTGCGGTGATGAGCTCAATACGCTCACGGATCTCGGCCAGCAAGCCATCCTCGATTTGATTGATAAAGTCGGGGATATCGCGGTAGTGCGAATAGAACGTTCGACGCGTAAGACCGGCGCGCTCGGTGAGCGACGCGACGTTAATGCGCGAAAGGTCGCCGCTTTCGGCAAGCTCGCTGGCAAGTGCCTGGCGAAGGGCACGCTGCGAGCGAAGGGACCGGCGATCGCATTTCTCGAGCTGGGACAAGCGTCCTCCTTGTTACTCAGCCTGTGCGCTATTGCACAGTGCGAGTATTATTGCACACCGTGTGCATCAACACGTAAAGGCAATATTTAGATTGTGGCAAAGGGACTGTCCCTTTGCCACATTATTCGATGACGGTGCGGGAGTTTTGCTTGCGCATGGTGGCGAGCATGTGTTTGGGGACGGCGTGGACCATGCAGTTGCCGATGGTCGCGCTCGCGGCGGCCTTGGCCGCGTCACTGCCATTCTTGGTCGCATAGCTGTGGCGGAAACGCTTGAGCATGGCGATGTCGTTGCCGCCGTCGCCGTAGACCGCGACCTCGTCCTCGGCAATACCGTAGTAACCCGCCAGCCAGGCCACGCTCTCGCCCTTGTTGCATGCCACGTCCGTAATCTCAAACATCACCGGATCGAACGGAGCGTTGACCACACGGTCCGAACGCTCAGCAAGATACGCCTTAAGGTCACGCTCCAGCTCGGGCGAGGTCACGCGACAATTGATCTTGCATACATCGTGACGCAAGATATCGCCGATCGACTGGTCGAAATACTGCTCCTCATGATAGCCGCCACGTGCACGCATGCCGCGCATCACAATACGCTTGACGGGGCTGTCCTTTTTAAAGCCCGCTTGATGCATCTCGAACGATCCGCTCGAAAACATGCCGTCGGGCGTGGAGCAGTCAAAACAGATATCCGGAAACTCCTTGAGCAGCTCCTCGGTGATTTGTGGGTCGATGGTCCAGGTCTTGAGCACTTCGCCATGGCTGTCGCGCACGATGGACCCATTGGAGCAGCAGGCATCGAGCGCCAGCCCCGTAAAGCCATGCTCGCCGATCGGCAACGTCGAGCGTCCAGTCGCGGGAACCACGTGCAGGCCAGCCTCAGTCAGCTCGCGAATGGCGCGGCGGATAGTCCCATCTGCCTCGTGCAGGGCGTTCAGCAGCGTTCCGTCTAAGTCACTCGCAAACATCTTGATCATGGGCATGCCTCTCTTTCGTCTGCACGATATTTTAGACGAAAGAGAGGCATGCCCATACAAGGGTGTTCCAACGCGCCTGGACATTCGCTTCCGCAGGGCAACGGTGCCCCAGCGCGTTAAGGCAATCGCCGCAAGCGATTTTTCAGCCGATAAAACAGCGCCGTCGTCAACGTCAGCACCGCCAACATAGCTGCGAATACAATCGCCGGTGTCCATCGATCATATGCAACCCCGTACGCCAATTGGCCGATAGGTGTTGCGCAGGAAAGGACCATGTAAACGACCGAAAGCACTTTTCCGCAGAGCTCAGTCGGCGCTGCCCGCTGAACAAACGCGATGATTTCAACCGACGCAATGCTTGCCCACACCATGACCCATGCCGAACCAACCGCAAACACGGTGAACACGCATGCATCTGCGCCGAACAGTTGCGCGACAATAATCGGTGCGACTCCAAAACAGATCATCGCAACATATCGACATATGCCATTGAAAGAAAAGCGATGCGGCCAAATGCCGACCATGCCACTGCCGGCAAGACCACCCAAGCCCATAGTAACCTCAACTATCCCAACGCAGGACGATTGCATGCCGAGATGCTTTGTAACAATAATGGGAGCGCCAATCGTTAGCCCAACCAACGCAAGGTTCAAAACTGCCGCAAGCAAAATCACAGCGACCAATGATGCATTTTGCAACAGATACCGAATTGACTCCCGAAAATCGTTTCGGCATGTCGTGCGAGTCGCGCCGTCTCTCATCGTTTCAGATGAGGCGTTTTGCTTGAGTGCGACCCCAAACAAGAGAGCTGAAATCGCAAACGCCACCGACGCGGTTGTGCAAAGAGCATCGATGCCAAAGCACCCATAGACTGCCGTCCCGACCACAGGACCCAAGATATTGCTCACCATGGTCATCTGCGAAACCAATGCAGTGGCCCGCTCAACCTTCTCTTCACCCGCCATACGCACCGTCTCAATTTGGAGCATTGGCTTTAGCAGCGATTGAACACCATATTGAACACAAAGTATCGCTACTACGACGACCGCAAGAGGCAACGAGCGCTTCATGGGGATAGACAGCAGTGATGCAGTCATCAGAGCAATGCCGAGGGACACGAGGACCTCGCGGTGTCTTCCCCGATCCGCTAAGATCCCACCAGCCGGAGTTGCGAGTACGCCGGGTATGAACGCCGTCGCCACGACGGCGCCATATAACGTTGACGATCCACTGCAATCGAACAAGTAAAGTGGATACGCAAAGCACAGCGCCGACAGCATCGAATACGTGCACAGCTGCGCAACCAGAAGTTCCGCGAGCCTGATTGACCGCACTGTTTTTGATTTCAACGAGACGCCGACGTCTCTCAGCCCAGCCATAAGCCCACCCCCTATACATACCACTAGTATGTATTTAATGACTTGAAAAGGGCAGCCGTGGCTACCCTCACAAATCAATTACATACCGTTGGTATCTATATTACCACCCGGCGCGGTCCCATACGTCCCAAATCTGCGCCGTTGTCTGAAGCACTTCATTACCCAAATCGAGCCCCACCGCGGCAGCCATCTGCGCCAAACATTGTGCGCGAGCGAGCATTCGCTCCTTGGGCTCGAGCGGACGGAACAATGGCAGCAGCCAAAGATTCGCCAACAACGATACGGCCTCCGCCGCTTCGCGCGGGCATTCGCACGCAATGGAGCCGTCGGCGATGCCCTCCTCGATCACTGGCAAGAGACAGCCATCGGCCGACTCGTCAAATGAGCCCTGGTACTGCATCGCCAGTAGGCGCGAGCTTTTTACCGGATCTGCTGCAGGACGCATACGTGCCCATAGCTCAATTTGTGGAACAACGGACTCGGGAGCGTACAGTCGCTTGAGCTTTTGGGCTCCGGTCATATTACCGACGCCAAGCATCGAGCGGCGGTGCTCAACAATCGGAGTCATCGCCCGATCAAACGCGGCGTTGAAAATCTCTTCTTTGCTCTTGAAGTGATGATAGACAGCGCCCTTGGTCATGCCGTCGAGACGGTCAACGATATCTTGAATACTCGTCCCCTCATAACCCTGTGCGCAGAATAGCTCCAGTGCCGCGTCGAGAATCTTCGCGACCGTCTCCTCGGGATATTTATTGCGACCCATAATCCGCCCATCCGCAACGCAAGTCTTGTGCCTCATTGCAGCATTTTAACGTTGCGGATGGCAGACGGTCGATTCTACACCGCGGCCGGGCCGTGTTCGCCGGTGCGAATGCGGATGACTTCTTCGACCGGCTCGACCCAAATCTTGCCGTCTCCAACGGCACCGGTGCGGGCGGCATTGCAGATGATGTCGACAATTCCGTCAACGTGCTCATCAGCGCAGATGAGGGTGAACTGCACCTTGGGGATGGTATTGACGAGCAGTTCGTTGCCGCGCACGTATTCCTTCCAGCCATGCTGTGCGCCGCAGCCCTGCACCTGGTTGATAGTCATACCGCGAACATCAGCAGCAAACAGCGCGTCTTTAAGAACCTCAAGCTTCTCCTGGCGCACGATAGCCGTAATTTTCTTCATAGTGAATTCCTCTCTTCAATAAAAGAAATGAATTGTCCTTCACATGGCACGGGTTTTCCAGGTGCCCGAAATTGCCCCGAAAGAGGAGCGCCGCGTACTTCGGTACGCAAGCGACGGTTTGAGGGGCAAGGTCGGGTGCCTGGGAAAGCCGTGCTGCTAATCGAGTCCGGAGAACGAGGGATAGGCGCTCTCGCCGTGCTGACTCGCATCCAGGCCCAGCGCCTCGTCGGCCTCGTCCACACGCAGGCTGCCGTGGAACAGTGCCTTGACCACCGCGGCGATCACCAAGTCGAGCACCAGCACAATAACGACCGTCACCACAATGCCCAGAACCTGCGAGACAAGCAGCGACACGTCGCCCGTGTAGAACAGGCCGCCCTTGCCGGTCCACGAAAGCTCCGGCACACAGAACAGGCCCGTGAGCACGCCGCCCAAGATGCCGCCGATACCGTGGCAACCGAACGCGTCGAGCGCATCGTCGTAACCGAACTTGGTCTTGAGATGGCTGATGGCCAAGTAGCAGACGGGAGACACGATCAGGCCCATGACCAGCGCCGCCCATGGCTCGACAAAGCCCGCGCCCGGCGTGACCACCACGAGGCCCGCAACCAGACCGGTGCTGGCACCCACCAGCGTGGGGCGACCGGTGTGCACGCGCTCGACGGCAAGCCACGAGACCATGCCCGCCGCGCTGGCCGTCACGGTGTTGAGGATGGCGAGCGCCGCCACGGCGTCGGCCTTAAACTCGCTGCCGCCGTTAAAGCCAAACCAGCCAAACCAAAGCAGGCCGGCGCCCAGCGCCACAAACGGCACGTTATGCGGACGGTAGCTCATCATGCCAAAGCCGCGACGACGGCCGAGCATTAAGCAGAGAATCAGGCCCGTGAGACCGGACGAAATGTGTACCACGTCGCCGCCGGCAAAGTCGAGCACGCCGATGATGTCGCCGATAAAGGAACCATCGCCGCCCCAAACCATGTGGGCGAGCGGCGCATAGACCACGAGCAGCCAAATGCCCAGGAAGGCCGTCATGGCACCAAACTTAACGCGGCCTGCCAGACTGCCCGTAACGATAGCGGCGGTGATCATGGCAAACGCCATCTGGAAGGCGATGTTGATGATCTGAGGGTAGACGGCACCATCCGCAGCATTGCCCTCGGCCGCCTGCAGCACCTGGTTGAGCACCGGCAGGCACAGCAGCTGGTCAAAGCCGCCAATAAACGGGTTAGAACCGTCGCCACCGTAGGCCAGCGACCAGCCGGCAACAATCCACAGCACACCAACCAGGCCAATGGCGCCAAAGCACATAAGCATGGTGTTGATGACATTTTTGCGCCTGGACAGGCCGCCATAGAAAAACGCCAGACCCGGTGTCATTAAAAACACGAGCATGGTGCAGATGAGCATAAACGTTGTCGATCCCGTATCGTACATTCGCTCCCCCTTGGTCGCATGAACGTTGTCGGCGCTCATGATGCGGCCGAGGGCCAACTGGTGTAGACCAGATACGGCGTTGTTAAACGCTGCGTTGTCGAATGGAAACGGTGCCGCAATCTTGGAAACGGCGCGGCAACGGGCGCGAAACGAACGGGAAATACGCGAGCAAGGAAGCCGCAAACACGCCCGTCCCGGCTAGCGGCGGAACAGCTCGCGGGCTCGGTCGCGGAGGTCGGTAGCTCGGATGACGCCCTCGTAGCGATTGATGCGCAGACGCGGGAAGGCGTTAAAGAAGCGCAGGTCACGACGGCTGAGCGACACACTCGGCACCGGACGGCTCATGCGCTTGCCGGCAAGGCGACGACTGAGCGACGGACGCGGCATGCTCGGCGCGACATCGGCAACGCGGCGGGCAGCGAGCGCCAGGCCGCGAGCACCATCCGAGATAAACGTCGGCATCGAAGCCTTCTCGCGCAGGGCATCGAGCGCGGCGTCACCCAGCTCGGCCAGCCACGCGTTAACGGCACGGCTACGGATGTGCGTCTGTGCCACCGAGTCAATCGTAGAATCGGGAATACGTTCGAGCATTGAGTCCGAGGCATCGGCAAGCGACTCATTGATGCGGTCGGCAAGGTCGGCCCGGACGCGCTCCAGCTGATCAGACAGACGCCGCCAGCTCGCCAACGAGCACACCGCGTCGACCATCATCGCGACCGCGACGATAAAGGCGGACAGCCGCACAATCAGCACCGGCAGATGGCCAAGCAGCCCCAGCAATGCCGGCTCCACTAAACGGCAAATGCACAGTGCACCCAGGCCAAACGCGCAGGCCCAGTACAGGCAGATGCGTCCGTGCAGGTTAAACGGCAGATGCGAGTAATCCCAAAACCGGGCACCCGTCGTTTTTTCCAACAGCACGCCCACGCTATATTCGATCACGCTGCATACGAGCGCGGCAGCGACAAACTGGCTCGAGGCGTCTGGGATTCCACGCAGCAGCAACCAGCACGCAATGCCGCCCGCACCGTAGATGGGACAACACGGCCCTAGCAAAAAGCCGCTGTTGGCAAAGCGTCCGTGGTTGAGCATGGCGCAGACTGTCGACTCCCATACCCAGCCGCAAAAACCGTAGAAGGCAAACGAGAGTACCAGCGCCGAGAGCGGACAGGCGGCAAGCGTCGCGCCGTCAAATGCCATGCCGATCGCGGTTCCCACCGTCTACCCACTCCTCTTTTCGTTCGATTCGCTGCTCACGTCATCGTCCGCCCTGTCTTTGCGCGGCAGACGGCCGGCAATCGTCTCGCGCAGCGCGCACCATTTATCCGCCAGGCACACAATCCATGCCTCGCGACACGTCGGCGGCACCGGTACCAGCGGAAACATATGGCGCGCGATGATATTCCGCTCGCGCGACGTCAGCTCAAAATCCTCTTCGGCACGCGCCAGGGCAAAAAACGGATGCCGAAAGCCATGCAGTCGATGGCTTGGGTCGGGATCGTGCCAGTCATAGAGAAAGTAATCGTGCAGCAGGGCCCCGCGCAGCAGCGACAAGCGGTCGACGGAGATACCGACGCGGCCCAGGCGCTCGGCAAAGGACAGACTTGCCCGCGCCACCGAGGTCACATGCGTATACACCGTCACATCGCCATGCTGGATAAACTCGCGCGTCAGGTCCAGACGGCCCGCCTGTGCCAGTTGACGGGCAGCATGGTCTACTTCGCACGCGATTTTCTCGGCACGAACGGTATCGGACATGCGGCCTCCTTCCGGTGGCGCTCGGCGGCAAGCCACAGCCTGCACGCAATGAATAAAATCATCATGGAACTTATCAGTATGGCATCGGACAAAACGTTTTGCCCCACCAGTTGGCGAATTACCGCGCCGCCGTCACATATCAAACGCCAAAATGTGCGAGACTGTCTTGTGCAATTGTGCCGGCCGAGGGAGTGCCGGCGCACGATTCGCATGGAGTAACCCACAACGATGCTGCTTACGCAAACGACAACGCCCGAGGACGTCAAGGCTCTCGATCGCGCCGAGCTTCCGCTGCTCTGCGGCGAGATCCGCCACGCCATCCTCGAAAGCTCCGCCGCCGTCGGCGGGCACGTTGCCCCCAACCTGGGCGTCGTTGAGCTTACGGTTGCGCTTCATCGCGTGTTTAACTCCCCCACCGACAAAATTGTCTTTGACGTGTCGCACCAGACCTATGCCCACAAGGCGCTGACTGGGCGCGCGTACACTTATATCGACCCGGCACGCTACGGCGAGGCCTCTGGCTTTGCCAATCCCGACGAGTCCGAACACGACCTGTTCGCCATGGGCCACACCTCCACATCGGTGAGCCTGGGCTGCGGCTTGGCGCACGCTCGTGACCTGGCGGGCGATGCGTACAACGTCATCACCATCATTGGCGACGGTTCGCTTTCGGGCGGTCTGGCGTTTGAGGGCTTTAACAATGCCGCCGAGCTCGACAGCAACCTGATCATCATCGTCAACGATAACGACCAGTCCATTGCCGAGAACCATGGCGGCCTGTATCGCAATCTGGCCGAGCTGCGCGCCAGCAACGGCACCTGTGAGCGCAACGTTTTCCGCGCGATGGGGCTCGACTACCGCTATCTGGACGCCGGTAACGATGTGTTGGCCCTAGTCGACGTGCTGCAGGAACTGCGCGATATCGATCATCCCATCGTGCTGCACGTCTCCACCGCGAAGGGTAAGGGCTTTGAGCCGGCCCAGAGCGACCCCGAGCGCTGGCATCATGTGGGTCCGTTTGACATGGCGACCGGCCGCAAGCTCTGCCCGGGCCATCCAAGCGAGCCTGCGCCGCGCACCTATGCCGACATTACGGGCGAGGCGCTCAGCGCCGCCATCGAGCGCGATCCGCAGGTCGTGGGCATCACGGCCGCCACGCCCTACATCATGGGCTTTACACCCGAGCTTCGCGCTGCCGCCGGCAAACAGTTTGTTGACGTGGGCATTGCCGAGGAGCACGCCGTCACCTTTGCCACCGCGCTTGCGCGCTCGGGCGCCAAGCCAGTCTTTGGTGTGTACGGCACGTTTTTGCAGCGCGCCTACGACGAGCTGTGGCACGACCTGTGCCTCAACGACGCCCCCGCAACCATCCTGGTGTTTGGCGCATCGATCTTTGGCACCACATCCGAGACGCACCTTTCGTTCTTTGATATCTCCATGCTGGGCGGTCTTCCCAACATGCGCTACTTGGCGCCGGCCTGCATGGAGGAATATCTGTCCATGCTGAGCTGGTCGCTCGACCACCGCGAGCATCCCGCGGCGATCCGCGTACCGGGCATTGGCCTGGTAAGCCGCCCCGATCTGGCACCCGTCGAAGACACCGACTACAGCGCCGTTCGCTACAACGTGGTGCGTCAAGGCCGCGACGTTGCCGTGCTCGCGCTCGGCGATTTCTTTGAGCTGGGCGAGCGCGTGGCAAACCGCTTGGCTGCCGAGTACGGCATCGAGGCCACGCTCGTCAACCCGCGCTTTGCAACCGAGCTCGACCGCAAGCTCCTCGACAGCCTTGCCGCCGAGCATCGCGTCGTCGTCACCCTCGAGGACGGCATCTTGGACGGCGGCTGGGGCGAGCGCGTGGCGTGCTACCTGGCCTGCATGCCCGTGCGCACGCGCACCTTTGGCATCGCCAAGGGCTTCCCCGACCGCTACGACCCCAACGAGCTGCTCGCTCAGAACGGCATGACGGTCGAGAACATGGCCGCCGAAGCCGTGAGACTACTCAACGAGTAAGAAAACCTCCGCAAGGGAAGCATCCCTGCGGAGGTTTTTATTTTCGCGACGCGATTATCTCAATCTGTAACATCTAGGGCCCGAATTCCCGTCTACCTGTTACAGATCGAGACAAGACGTCTTAGTCCCTGGCCTTTGTCTCGATCTGTAACAGATAGAGACCTTTTGGCCGTCCAGATGTTACAGATTGAGACAAAGTAGCGAGACAGGCCACCACATCTGCAAGAACCACCACGAAGGTGCCTGTCCTTTTTGATAGACGCAATAACCCATAAGGTAAGTATGTTTCTGAGTTATTTCGTGTTGACCCATTTGAGCGCGATAGGGTATAACTCTACTCAACCGCTAGGGATTTTATTGAGAAAGGTGTTCTACCATGAGCAAGAACCTCTCCCAGCAGGTCGTTCTCGACCGCCGCGGCTTCGTTGCCGCCACCTTCGCAACCGTCGCCGGCCTTGGTCTTGCCGGCTGCTCCGACACCAGCGCCGAGGCCGACAAGGGTTCCGCCGCCGGTTCCTCCAAGAGCTCCGAGGATACCGAGGCTTCCACCACGCTCGACGCCAAGGCATTCGACAAGCTCGTCGACAACGGCCCCAAGGCCGATGACGATGCCGTCGCCGCCAGCACCTGGGCCACGGCCGTCAAGGACGCCGGCGTCTTTAAGATCGGTGGCGTTCAGACTTCCACGCTCTTCTCCCTCCTCAACGAGAAGGACGGTCAGACCCGTGGCTTCGATGCCGGTATCGCGCAGCTCCTGTCCAACTACATCCTGGGCGAGAACAAGGTCGAGATCACCCAGGTGACCTCGGACACGCGCGAGTCCGTCTTGCAGAACGGCCAGGTCGACGCCGTCTTTGCCACCTACACCATCACTGACGAGCGCAAGAAGCTTGTCTCCTTTGCCGGTCCCTATTACTACACGCAGCAGGCCATCCTGGTGCTCGCCGATAACGACGACATCAAGAGCGTCGACGACCTGGCCGACAAGAACGTCGCCGTCCAGTCCGGCTCCAACGGCCCCGCCATCCTGGAGGAGTTCGCCCCCAAGGCCAGCCAGCAGGAGTTCAAGACCGACGAGGAGGCCCGCCAGGCACTCCAGCAGGGCCGCGTTGACGCCTACGTCATCGATAACAACATGCAGCAGAGCGCCCTGGTCCGCGAGCCCGGTAAGTACAAGATCGCCGGCAAGCCCTTCGGCAGCAAGGAGCCCTATGGCATCGGTCTGCCGCTCGATTCCGACGGCGTCGCCTTTGTCAACGACTTCCTTAAGAAGATCGAGGACGACGGCACCTGGACCGAGCTGTGGCAGATCTGCATCGGCGACCGTACGGGCGACACCAATGTTCCCGAGCTGCCCGAGATCGGCGCCTAGGCAGCGAGCCTGGTAACGGCCGCAACGAAACCATATGGAAACGCACGATGCACTTTATTGCGATAAACTGTTTCCAATCTGAGTTGTCGGGGCTTCCGTACACACGGGAGCCCCTTTCCTTATCGGCGGGAGGTCCGCATGAGTCTCTCCGAACTCTGGTCGCTCTATGGCCAGAACTATATCGACGCGCTGCTAGCAACCTGGGGCATGACGCTTGAGTCGTTTGCCATCGCCATGGTGCTGGCCGTCGCCGTCACCGTGATGCGTGTGTCGCCGCTCAAGCCGCTGCGCGTCTTTGGCGACCTGTATGTCCAGGTCTTCCGTAACATCCCCGGCATCGCGCTGCTCATCATCGTCGTCTACGCGCTGCCGCCGCTCAAGGTCGTCCTGCCCTATCGCACCTGCGTTATCGTCGCTACGGTCCTTTTGGGCTCGGCCTTTGGCTCCGAGAACTTTATGAGCGGCATCAACACCGTCGGCGTCGGCCAGGTCGAAGCCGCCCGCTCGCTCGGCATGAGCTTCAGCCGTATCCTCGCCAAGATCGTGATTCCGCAGGCGCTGCGCTCAAGCGTATTGCCCATGACGAACCTCTTTATCGCCGTCATGCTCACCACCGCGCTCGGCAGTCAGGTGCCGCTTAAACCGCAAGAGCTCACCGGCGTGGTGAGCTACATCAATACCCGCTCGCTCGGCGGCGTCGCCGCGTTCTTTATCTCGGCGCTCGGCTACCTGGGCACGGCCTTTGTGGTGAGCCACATTGGCAACTGCATCGACAAGAAGGTGAGGATCCTCCGATGAGCAAGCACTCCTCCCCTGCGCTCACCATGCGCGATGCGCTCTACGAGGCTCCCGGCCCCAAGATGCGCGCCAAGATTCGCATCGGCACCGCCATCTCGCTTGTTGCCGTCGCCACACTCGTCGTCCTGGTACTGCAGCGCTTTTATGTGACCGGCCAGCTTTCGGTCCACTATTGGTATTTCTTTACGCACCTCACCACCTGGAAGTTCCTGCTTGCCGGCTTTGAGGGCACCGTTAAAGTCGCACTCACCGCCGGTGTCATTGCGCTGGTACTGGGCTTAGCCCTTATGCTCGGCCGCACCAGCGACATTAAGCCACTGCAACTGGTCTGCCGTGTGCTCACCGATTTCTTCCGCGGCGTGCCGAGCCTGCTGTTCATCTACTTCTTCTTTTTGGTGCTGCCCCAGTACAAGATCGCGCTGCCGTCGTTTTGGATGCTCACGCTCCCCGTCGCACTCGCTGCAGCCGGCGTACTCGCCGAGATCTTCCGCGCCGGCGTCAACGCCGTGCCGCGCGGGCAGGTCGAGGCGGCCCAGGCGCTCGGTCTCTCCAAGGCCAAAATCACCTTTAAAATCGTGTTGCCGCAGGCTATTCGGTTTATCATTCCGTCCTTGATTTCACAGCTTGTGGTCGTAGTCAAAGACACCACCGTCGCCTATGTGGTGAGCTATCCCGACCTGATGCAAAATGCCCGCGTGCTCATTACCAACTACGACTCCCTTGTGTCGGTCTACCTGGTGATCGCGGTCATCTACATCCTCATCAACGTCGCGATCAACAAGGCCGCTGTCTATGTTTCGCACAAGACCGGCGCGACCATCATCCGCTAACGCTTTACCATTTCGAGTCATAAGGAGCCGAGCACCATGGCACAGAGCACCTCTTCCACCGGCAATCAGCCGCTGATCGAGCTCAGACACGTCGATAAGCACTATGGCGATCTACACGTCCTCAACGACATCAATCTCTCGGTCGACCGCGGCGAGGTCGTCGTTGTGATCGGGCCCTCGGGCTCGGGCAAGTCGACCATGTGCCGCACCATCAACCGCCTGGAAACCATCGACTCGGGCGAGATCCTCATCGAGGGCGAGCCCCTGCCACAGGAAGGCAAGGATCTTGCCCGCATGCGTGCCGAACTGGGCATGGTGTTTCAGCAGTTCAACCTGTTCGCACATATGACGGTGCTGCAGAACGTCATGCTGGGACCGGTCGATGTGCTGGGTGTCTCCAAGGACGAGGCCCGTGAGCGCGCCATGGACCTGCTGAGCCGCGTGGGCGTGGCCGAGCAGGCCGATAAGGTGCCCGCACAGCTCTCGGGCGGCCAGCAACAGCGCGTAGCCATCGCCCGCTCGCTTGCCATGCAACCCAAGGCCATGCTCTTTGACGAGCCCACGAGTGCCCTTGACCCCGAGATGATCAACGAGGTGCTCGAGGTCATGGTCCGTCTGGCCCAGCAGGGCATGACGATGATCGTCATCACGCACGAAATGAACTTTGCCCGCCGCGTGGCCGACCGCGTCGTGTTTATGGCCGACGGCCAGATTGTGGAAACCGGCACGCCCGACGAGTTCTTCGACCACCCCCAGACCAAGCGCGCCCAGGACTTCCTCAACTCCATCAAGGGCCACTAACCAGACCGCCCCGTGGGACAAATCCATCAGAAGTGTTGTCCCACGTCTCTCATGCGCCCCGTCACCTTCAGATTCGAAAGCAGCACCTATGATCGGAACTCGCACTTCATCGTCCTACACCCCGCATGTCGACGTCGCCCCCGCCGACCGTCCGCTCATCCTCGTCGCGCCGCGCTGGGAAGAGGCAGAGCCGTTTTTAACCGAGACGCTCTCCCCCAACGAGGAGATTGCGAGCGTCTTTGTCGATGCCATCCTTGCCGCCGGCGGCCTGCCGCTGCAGATGTCCATCACCGAGGACATTGAGGTCATCCGTCATTACGTCGATATCGCCGACGGCATCGCCATTCCCGGCGGCCCCGATGTCAATCCCAAGCGCTGGGGCGATGATCGACCCTACGACCCCACGCTGTGCTGCGAGATTCGCGACCGTTTTGAGTTTAAGCTGGTTAACGAGGTGCTTCGCGCCAAGAAGCCGCTCTTTACCACCTGCCGAGGCACGCAGCTGCTCAATGTCGCCACCGGCGGCACCCTGTGCATGGACGTGCCGAGCCTGGGTGCGCGCGAGGGCCGCACGCAGTGGCGCCATACCCACGTGCTCAACGATCCCGTGCACCCCGTCGAGGTCGTGCCGGGCTCGCTGCTGGAGCGCGCGGTTGGCGGTCACAGGCTGATCCAGACCAACTCGGCACATCACTGCTGCGTCGACCGTCTGGGTAAAAGCACGCGCTTGGTCGCCAAGGCAACCGACGGCGTTCCCGAGTGCATCGAGGTCGAAGGCCAGCCATTCTGCCTGGGCGTGCAATGGCACCCTGAGTACACGTGGAAGACGCTCGAGACCGACTTTAACCTGTGGAAGTCGTTTGTCGAGGCGGCGGCAAAGGTA
Source organism: Collinsella sp. (assembly GCA_018377855.1). Classification (GTDB taxonomy): domain Bacteria; phylum Actinomycetota; class Coriobacteriia; order Coriobacteriales; family Coriobacteriaceae; genus Collinsella. The sequence continues at coordinate 19,208 of JAGZYM010000012.1, forward strand.
AAGCAGGCACGCTAGCTCGCAAATCACACAGGCTTAAACCTTCCATGCTGGGGGGGGCGGACACCAGCCACGGTGCCCGCCCCCCCCCTGTATTTGGTATGCTCGGTATGATTATCCCTCACAAACAATCAAAGAAATCTCGACCGCAATCGGTCGACGGTAAAGCAGATGGCAAAAACGCTTGCTACGTTTATTAGGCAGTCAATTAAAATCGAAACGCATTGACCATCCCCCAACGGGGTCACGCCGCAAATCCACATGAGCATCGAGGACGGAAGCGGAAGCATGGAATTGGCCCCGAGCTGTATGTAGATCGCTATGACGTTGACAAGCAGCAGCATGCCAATCGGACCGAAGCCGGACCCAAAATAGGAAACAACGATTACGCAAGAAACCACGTATGCAAGGCAGGCGGCGGCAGCAAGAACAAGTCGATAGCAACATACATGCAGGTTGAAATACTGTTGAGCATCTAAAACGATCGCGCAGTTAAGGCAGTACAAAACGACAGTCGACAGGATAAACGCGCCCAAAAGGGCAAAAGAAGACAGCACCACTCGCGCAACGATAGCGCACACACGCTTCCCTCCCCGAGCCTCCGACAACCCCCACGGTTCCTCAATAAAGCCCGAACTGACAAAGCGCGGCACAATGCAAGCCGCGATGAACGGAAAGAACAATGCATGAGCCAACGGGGCTACGTTGAACAGCAGACCGCGAAAAACCTCTGCATTACCAAATAGAAGGACATCCTCTGCCGATAGCCGAAGCGTCGGGTCTGGGAAAAAGCCTAAGAAACTGCCCTCGCGGAGGCTACAGAACCACATCGGGAAAGAATTAAGCTGCAATATCACCATACACGCATAAATTGCCAGGATTAAGACGTACGTCCATTCGCTTACATGCTTCAATTCTGAATGGAGGAACCTTTTAATCTGACGAGCCATTGAGCACACCTCCGACACGACAGGTCACGAGAGCGTAAATCAATACCGATAGACAGCCAGCTGCCACGCCATATCCCAGAAGCGTCAGCTGCCCCATATCGCTATACCCAAGGGCACATCCGGCTCCAAGGTACGGCCCCGGAAGGAGGAAGATCCATCGCAAGGATGGTATAGGTGCCTGAAGGAAGGTTCCGTAGAGCGTCAAGCTCATGACAAATCCAATTATTATTACAGCCCCGCTCAATACAGCGCTGCCTGTAATCCGATAGATGGTCATCGTCTCCAACGCAACCGATATCACCAATACGGCGTTGATTATCATCGCAGGCAAAAATGCAGCCAGCATGCCGTGCGTGTAGTTTGCCCCCCCACGCATTATGGCTATTGCAAACAAAAGAAGGCAAAGTGCGCTATAAGCTGCACCGACTATTAAAGCAGACGAAAGCACATGTGCCAGAGCCCCATTAAAGCGGGCGAGACCTCTTGCTGAAGAAATTCGGTATCCCTCTTTATAGCCATGCTCCTGTAAAAGCACCAAACAAACGATGAGTGGAACGAACAGGGATGTACCGGCAAAAGCGCTGCGCGCAAGGGACTCATCAGGCGCAGAAGGATCGATTGCATTCCAGAGGAAACCAATATCCTCCCCACAAACGCCATAGCCAAAGCCTAGCAACGTTGCTCCGTTATTTAGAAAAACACCGAAGAGAAGACCGCACGCCAACATAAGCGTAAGACCAAACTGCGCCGGAAACATCCTGTGTAGACGCATCATATCTGCCTTTATGGGATGGATCGCCCGCTTCATAGCGAGACCGCGTTCATCAAGCGCCTGTAATATTCTTTTAGGAACGACGCCTCATCCCTTATGACATCCATCGATTCCTTTTTCAGCAGTTCACCGTCATGAATAAACACGCAACTTGTTGCAACCGATGCCAACTCATCCAAATCATGGCTAGAGATGAGCATGGTCTTACCCTGTTCTCGATTCAATCGGCCGATAAGGGCCCATATACTCTCGATGCCCAGCGAGTCCAACCCATTTGCCGGCTCATCGAAAATTAGTACGTCGGTGTCGCCCAACAAAGCCGTAGCTATATCCAGTCGCCGTTTCATTCCCAGAGAAAAACTGCTCACGCTCTTTTTCTCTTCGATGTCCAGCCCGACTAGGCTCAAAACGCGAGGAATCTCACGATTCGCATCAAGCCCCCATTCCAAACATCGGATTTGGAGATTCTCAACCGCACTGAGGGATTGGTATGCTCCGCTGGAATCTGGCACATAGCCGACACGCGTCCGCATCAAGCCAAGCTCTCTTTTTGATTTGCCTCCAAAGAGCTCCACGCTCCCCGACGATGGCTCGCAGAGGCCCAAGACGATTTTAATAAGCGTGCTTTTGCCCGCACCGTTTGCACCGACAAGGGCACAGAGCTCAGACTGATGCACCTCGAAGGAAACGTCATGCAAAACGCGCCGTTTCCCGTAGCGCTTTGACACCTTTGATAGCTTTATCGCTGATGCACTCATTGGCCTCCCGTTCTGCTTGATAGCAAAACCGCTCATATCGTTCCTTCTTTCCTTTATCGTTTTTCATAGTTGTTATTGTTTTTCGATAACTCATATTTGTCAAGGTAATCTAAAAGAAAGAACCCGTGTTAGACACGGGCCCCTTTACGCTGATATTTCGTTATAGTTGTTCGCTTTATGCTACTCGTCGCTCAAATCTACAGCAAAGACTGATGTCGGAAGCAACGCCTCATTGCCTCCGCCGTCCCGCATCTGTCTCACGACATTTTTTGCACGCTCAACAATAAGCTCCTCAAGCTCTTTCTCACTCACCCGCCGAATAATATCTCCCGGTTGACAGTCAAGTTCATCGCAAATATCGAGAAGCGTCTTAAGGCGAATAGCTTTAATTTTTCCGTTTCTTAGCTTAGAAATATTAGCCGGAGTATGCCCCGTGGCACGAATCAGATCAGCACTGGTCTTTCCGGTCTTAAGCAGCTGCGTCTCAAGCTCGATGATGAGATAGCTCATGCTTCCTCCTACACAAGCTCGTCAGACTGCTCTTGGAGCAGCGAGGCATAACTCCAGATCACCGAGATACACAGACAGACAGCCGCGCCGATAAGCGACCCCGCATCAAAGGCAACGCCTTGGCAAATCTCAATAACGAAGGAATGAGGCACGACGTAAAGCTCCAGCCCACCAATGGTAAGATTGACCGATCCGTAGGCACCAATAAGCGAAACCGCGGCGTTAACAGCAAAGCCAAGCGCAAGAACACGGATAAGCCGCACATGCGTCTTGGTAAAGGGCGAGACGCCTCGCGAGATGTTACGGCTGATCCCACACAGAACGACAAGCGAAATACCCACGACGAGTGCCAGGCACAGTCCGCTTGGGATAACGATGCACCCGCCATCGAGAAGCGTCACGACGCCGAAAGAATCGACAGAAGCAACGTTTGCAACCGCATACCAGATCACGTAAACAACCAACGCGGCAAAAGCGACGAGCATCCCTGCAAAAACGGCTGCCATGCAAAAGCCAAGCTTCCTGATATTTTCACCCGCTTTGGCCATACGCTGAACGCTGTTAGACATACACTCACCCTCATCGACTCTATCGTTATTCGAACAGTTTATCGAACAACGATATTGATTGCATGCGGAAAGCCCCGCCAGTGCGCATAGCCCATTCACTAATCAGAAGGGGTGAGAGTGGATTTTTGGACACGTATCGAACGAGAGTGGATAATCTCCCACTTCGAGGCCACCACCGGGCCTAAAACGGGAGATTATCCACTCTCATAGTCATCAAGGCTCGCAAGCTCTTATTCGGCCGCCTCGCGCAGGGCCGACATCGTTGCCGCATATTGCTGCTGCAACGCATGCATTCCCTCGCGAGCGCCGTCAACGGCATCGGCGCCGCGCAACGCCTCGGTCACCACGACCGCCGGCTCGTACAGATTATCGAATCCCAGGTTCTGGCTCACGCCCTTGAGCGTGTGCGCTGGCATAAACGCACCTTCGGCGTCTCCCGCCGCCATGGCGGCCTCCAGCTTGTCCATGCTCTCGTCATCCAAAAACTTGAGGGCAAAGCGGGCAAGCATTTCCCCGCCCATCAGCCGAGCGCACGCGTCATCATAATTAGCGCCGATCTTCTCATACGCCTCACGCATGGAAATCATGGATTAAAAACTCCTTTGGTCAAACTAAATCGTAGGAAACGCGACGACATCGGCGGGGCGTGCCAACGTCTCGGCAATTTGGTCTTGCACCTCGAGCAAACAGTCGAGCAGCAACGGGTTAAAGGTGCCGCACTTACCGTCCAGAATCATCTTGATCGCTTCCTCGTGCGGGATAGCGTCCTTGTATACGCGCACGCTCGTCAGTGCATCGTACACGTCAGCCACCGAAACCACCTGCGCGGCGATGGGAATTTCGTCGCCCTTAAGGCCATCGGGATAACCCTTGCCGTCCCAGCGCTCGTGATGCCAACGCGCAATCTGGTACGCATATTCCATAAGCGCATTGCCGGCGTGATGGCTGCCCAGCTCGAGCAGCATGTTGGCGCCAATCGTGGTATGCGTCTTCATAATCTCGAATTCCTCGGGCGTGAGGCGCCCGGGCTTGTTGAGGATCGCATCGTCAATCGACATCTTGCCGATATCGTGCAGCGCCGAAGCCAGGGCGATCGTGGAGCGTTCCTCATTGTCGAGGAAGATCGTGCCGCTACGCTGGACCAGATAGCCAAGCAGCAGCTCGGTCAGCTTTTCGATGTTCGTAACGTGCCTACCGCTCTCGCCGTTGCGAAGCTCCATGACGCCGGCCATGATGTCGATGAGCATGCGACTGTTCTTGACGCGCTCGTTGTACTGTTGGGACAGCAGGTTCGTCAGGCGGCGCTGCTTGGCGTACAGGCGGATGGTGTTGCTTACGCGGCGGCGCACGACACGGGAGTCAAACGGGCGGTTGATATAGTCCGAGGCGCCCAGCTCGTACGCGCGCAAAACCATATCATCGGAATCTTCGCTCGAAATCATGATGACGGGCAGATTGTCACTAACCGATCGGCGCGACAGATCGGCCAGCACCTCAAAGCCGCTTACGCCCGGCATGACAATATCCAGCAGCACGAGCGACAACTCATCGCCATAGCGGTCGACCATGTCGAGCGCCGCACGACCGTGGTCGGCCTCGAGGATGCAATACTCGTCCTTGAGCATCTCGCTGAGAATGGCTCGGTTCATCTCGGAGTCATCGACAATAAGCACCAAAGGCTTTTCGCTTTGGAAGGCCTCGATGGAATCGGCATCGGTCACGACCGTACCGGCTTTTGCCTTAGCGCGGCTCAATAACTGGACAGCGCGGCCAACGCCCTCATCGACCGTCTCGCCATGAATGAGAACGCCACCAACACATGCCGTCAAGCTCACGTACTCATGGCCCGGAATAATCGTGGCATGAACGGCATCGGATACCTGATGCAGGCGACGGGTGAAGTCATCGGAGGGAATATTGGGCATGACAACCACAAACTTGTCGCAGCCATAGCGCACAAGCTCGTCAGTCGAACGGATTCCGCTGCGCATGGCTGTCGCCACAGCACCGAGCGCAAGGTCGCCGGCATGACGGCCACACGTATCGTTGAAGACCCTAAAATCATCAAGGTCGATCATCGCAATGCCGGCATTCATGCGGGCGCTACGGAGCTTTTCCTCGTAATATCGGCGATTGCGCACGCCCGTCAGCACGTCGGTGTAGACAAGGTCCTCTTCTGTGGCCTCTTGCTCATCAATCGGACGCACCATCAGCAAGACATGAGGCTCGCCCTCGACCTTTAGAGGGCGCAGACGGGCGCGGTACTCAACACCATCGTTGAGCAGTTGCTCCGACATCTCACCCGAATCTGCCAAGGCCTCAAGACTCGACTGACGCAGACAAGGGCAGCGATCGCCGGCGAGCAAGCAGTTAGGCTCGCTCTTAATCTGATCGGCCGACAGCAAACGTACCACGGGGTAGGTCTTCGCGACGCGGGCGACCTCGACGGCAGCCTCCTCGTCGGTTAGATTGGCCTCGTGATTATTGAGCATATGGGGCCCTTTCGATAGCTTCGCATAGTAGCGGTGGGTTCCAAATGTTACAAGGATAACACCTTGTCGATGCAGGTAGGCACGTGAATGCTGTTACATTTTTATGAGTTGGCAGACGGCGCAATTGAAGCCGCAAACGTAAGGTTTTGAGCGCATTTGTTAACACGGCCGAAACGTTTGCGGATGAAGCCTGTTTTGTTTTTTTGCAGCTGCTAGAACCCCAGGATGCCACGGACAGTCTGGGCAGCCGCTGCCGGGCGATCGCGCAGGCCGTTGTGCGCGCCGGGAACCATTACGAGTGGAGAGTCCAAAAGCTCAGCCGCCATCCTCGTTCCCGCCTCACGGGGCGTACCAATCGAGAGCTCGCCCAAAAGCACGGCGGCCACCGTTTTTGACGCACGAACGCTATCCCAATCGGGAACGCAGGTCATAGTAATCCCGTATTCGTTTGCCATGAAGCTGCGGCCGTTGCGCAGGGCATGCTTGGCTTCTGCCTCGGTTAACTTGGGGGCCTCAGGGTCCGAATCACCGATGGCACCCAGGAAGGCCCGTAATGCCCTGGAGACCTTTCCCGCGGCGATCATCTCGAGCAAAACCGGGGCCGCGCCCAGGCCGGCGCCCTCATCCGTCACGGCGGGTTCATGCAGAATCGCACGCGAGATTATGGCAGGGTTTGCACGGAGAAGCTCCAGCGTCACCAGCGTACCGGCACTGTGCGCGAGCACGTTTGCCGGAGCGCCAATATGCTCGATAACAGCTTGCAGGTCGGCGGCTTGGGCGGCGAGGTCGTAGCGTCCGTCTGCAGCGTCGCCACTCTCGCCGCAACCGCGGCGGTCGTAGGCAATGACGCGATAGTCGCAGGCGAGCTCGCGGGCGATACCGTCAAAAAAGACACCGTCGACGCAGGCGCCGTGCACGCACACCAAGGCGGGTGCATCGGACGATACAACCGGGCCGGCATACTCGCGGCAGGCGATCGTAGTGCCCGCATTCTCGACCGTAAATTCCATGTTGTGCCCCATCGTCTTGTGCTTTGTTAACAGATTAACTGTACCCGACCCGATACCTTTCATGACGCGGCATCGAAGGCAGAGTTAAAAAACGAAACCTGCAAAGCACAAGCCCGGACCATACGTTGGAGCCGATGCTATGCTTAAGCTCAACTGTCCCAAGGAGCATATGCCTATGTCTACGTTTTTGAATGCCAGCCCCATCTTTGGGCCCGTCCGCAGCCGTCGCCTGGGCCTTTCGCTCGGTGTCAACATGATGCCGGCGAGCGGCAAAATCTGCATGTTCGACTGCATCTACTGCGAGAACGGTCTCAACGCCGAGCGTCCCTGCCACGAGCCGTATAACACGGCTGCCGTGGTGCTCGATGCACTCGAGGCCAAGCTGCACGAGATGGCAATCGAGGGTGAGCTGCCCGATGTAATCACGTTTGCCGGCAACGGCGAACCAACCGCCGCACCTGAGTTTCCGCAGGCCATCGCCGGTGCCATCGCGCTGCGCGACCAGCTGGCCCCAAACACCAAGATTGCCGTGCTCTCCAACGGCACGCGCGCCGACCGCCCCGAGGTGCACGACGCGCTCATGATGGTCGACGACAACATTCTTAAGCTCGATACCGTCGACCCGGCGTTTATCCAGCTGCTCGACCAGCCTGTTGGCCCCTACGACGTCGAGCACCAGATCGAGACGTTCGCAAGCTTTGACGGTCACGTTATTATCCAGACGATCTTTTTGACCGGCGAGTATCAGGGCAAGCTCATCGACAACACCGGCGAGGAGTACGTTGCCCCCTGGCTCGCGGCGCTTGAGCGCATTCGCCCACAAGAAGCGACCATCTACACGGTGGCGCGCGAGACACCAATCGCCGGCCTTGCCAAAGCGGCGCCCGAGGTGCTCGACACGATTGCCGCACGCGTACGCGCCCTCGGCATTCCCTGCCAGGTGAGCTACTAGCAAAACCACGCAGCAGCTAGTGTCAGCCATCCCGCTCCATCAGTTGCGGTGATATAGTTCCTATTTGTGCTGTTAAACCGCTTAAATCGGAACTATATCACCGCAACTTTTATGGACGCGTGGGTGGGCTATACTAGCTGCGAATGAAAGGAAGTTAGCCATGTATGACAAGGGACCTGTGCCCGGCCGCAACGACGCCTGCTGGTGCGGCAGCGGCAAAAAATATAAGAAATGTCACAGCGCCTTCGACGAGCGCCTCGAGCGCCTGTGGGAGGAGGGCTGGGAGGTTCTGCCCCGCACACTCTACAAGACGCCTGCCGACATCGAGGGTATTAAGCGCTCCGCCGCCATCAACGTGGGCGTGCTCGACCACGTTGGCGAGCACATCGCCGCGGGCATGACCACCAACCAGATCGACCAGATGATCTACGACTACACCGTCGAGCACGGCGGCACGCCGGCCGACCTCAACTACGAGGGCTACCCCAAGAGCGTGTGCACCTCGATCAACGACGTCGTCTGCCACGGCATTCCCTGCGACACGGACGTCCTGCACGAGGGCGACATCATCAACGTGGACTGTTCCACAATCCTGGACGGATACTTTAGCGATTCGAGCCGCATGTTCTGCATCGGCGAGGTCTCGGCCGAGCGCCAGCGCCTGGTTGACGTCACGCGCGCCAGCGTGGAGGCGGGCCTTGCCGCCGTCAAGCCGTGGCTGCCGCTGTCCGTCATGGCCGAGGCCGTGCAAAAGACGGTCGAGGACGCCGGCTTTAGCGTGGTGCGCGAGTACGGCGGACACGGCATCGGTAAGGAGTTCCACGAGGACCCGTTTGTGGGCTTTACCACCGAGGCGCCCGATGTAGACACCATCATGGCTCCGGGCATGGTCTTTACCATCGAGCCCATGGTCAATGCCGGAGCGCCCGATATCAAGATTAGCAAGGGCGACGGCTGGTGCGTGCGCACCAAGGACGGCAGCGATTCGGCCCAGTGCGAGGTGCAGCTCGTGGTGACCGAGGACGGCTACGAACTGCTCAGCTGGTAGCTGTAGATACGCCGGATGCTGACGGGCACGCTCGTCTTGCATCCGGCGTTTTATTTGAACGTTTTGCCTGATAAAACCTGCCAAAATAAACCTGTTCTTTTTTGGTAGGTTGAGCGGAGAGGACTGCTTGTGAACATTCTGGTTTTGCTGCCCGTCAATGACCGCCATCGCACAATTCTTGAGTCGAGCGCTCCGGGCGAGGACTTTATCTACACGAGCTCCGACGCCGCCACGCGCAAGCAGGTCGCCGATGCGGACGTGATCTTGGGCAACATCGACCCTGGCATGCTCACGGCATGCGAGCATCTCCAGCTGTTGCAATTACAGACCGCCGGCTATGACGATTACTTGGCCGCCGGCACCGTGCCAGCCGACGCCAAGCTCTCCTGCTCGGTGGGCGCCTACGGCCAGGCCGTGAGCGAGCACATGTTTGCCATGGTCCTTTCCATGATGAAGCGCCTGCCCGGCTATCACGACTTGCAGCGCGAGCATCGCTGGGAGGATTTAGGTCCGGTCACCTCGCTCAAAAACGCCAACGTGCTGGTGCTGGGCGCGGGCGATATCGGCGGCCACTTCGCCACGCTCTGCCGCAGTATGGGTGCGCACGTCCGCGGCATCAAGCGCCATCCGCTCGTCTACCCCATTGTGTTTGAGGACATGGACGGCATGGACGCCCTGCCCGAGCGCCTGGCCGAGGCCGACGTCGTCGCAACCTTTATGCCCAGCACACCCGAGACCCGCGGTCTGGCGAACGCCGAATTCTTCGCCGCGATGAAACCAGGCGCTTTCTTTGCCAACGGCGGCCGCGGCGACCTCGTGGTTGCTGACGACTTGGTTGCCGCCCTGGAGTCGGGACATCTTGCCGGCGCCGCGGTCGACGTCACCGACCCCGAGCCGCTGCCTGAGACAAGCCCCCTGTGGGATGCGCCCAACATGCTCATCACACCGCACGTCTCCGGATGGTTCCACCTGGAGGCTACGCTCAACAACGTGGTCGACATCGCCGCGGAGAATCTGCGTCATCTACAGGCGGGCGAGACGCTTCGCTGCTGGATCGAACACTGATTGTTCCGGCGTTTTACCAAACGCCGGAACCCCTCGACGCTGCGAGCCCGCCAGAGCGGCAATCTGACGTTCAATCGTCGGGCATGGCCAAAAGGCCTATGCCCTCCTCTTTCACGTCACCTTGCTCGCTCTGGCGGGCTCTCGCTGACTTTTGTCCGACCTGCGGCATTCTCCCTTTTTGGTGCAATGGGGTCAGGTTAGTTTGCACCATTACGTTGGTTTTGCCTGCGATACTTTTGTCAAAGTGATATCAGACATTCATCTGGCGTTTTCGACGTTTCGCCTATTAGAGCCAGCCCATCTCCTTACCATAGTGGTCCGAATAGGCGCTACGCTTGAGTTCTTCATCGCTCGCCGGCCACGCGTTGGACACGTCGATTCCCGATTCATGGCAAGCGGCGGCGAACAGCTTCGACCCCTGATCGATTAGTTGAGACCTGCCCTCGGTCTTCTCGCCTTCGGCTCGCATTTAGAGCTCCACGCTTTCGGCGCCGTTGATGGTTAGGTCGCGCTCGTAGAAAGCGGTGAGGGCACGGATGGCGTACATCACGTCGCGCACGCCGCCGGTCTCGTAGCTTGAGTGCATGGCAAGCTGCGGCAGACCCACATCCACGGCGTGCATGCTCGCCTGCATATTGGACAGATTGCCGAGCGTGGAGCCACCCGCCATATCGCTCTTGTTGGCGAAGGCCTGCGTGGGCACGTCGGCGTCGTCGCAGATGGCCTGGAACACCGCGCGGCTAAAGGCATCGGTGCAGTAGTGCTGGTTGGCAGCTTCCTTGATAACGATGCCGCCGTTGAGCACGACCTGGTTGCGGGCATCGCACTTCTCGGCGTGGTTGGGATGCACGGCATGTGCATTGTCGCAGCTTACAAGCATCGAGGCGGCAAGGGCGCGATGATACGACTCGTCGTCAAAGCCCAGCGATCCGTTGATACGGCGCAGCGCATCGGCCAAGAACGTCGACATGGCGCCCTGCTTGGTCTCGGAGCCAACCTCCTCGTTATCGAAGCAGCAGAAGACCGAGACGTCGTGCGCGTTCTCGGCGCCCAAAAATGCCTGTAGCGAGGTATAGGCGCAGGCCAGATCATCAAGCTTGGGCGTCGAGATAAACTCGTCGGCCCAGCCCCAAATGCGCGCATCCTGACGATTGACCAGGAACAGGTCGCGACCCAGGATCTGCTCGGGCTCAACATCCAGCTCGTCGGCAATCAGGGCATCGAAGTCACCCTGCTTAAGCTCGCCAGCGCTGATGAGCGGGCACAGGTCGACGGCTCGGTTGGGAGCAAAGCCCTCGTTAACGCCGCGGTTCATGTGGATGGCAAGGCTCGGAATGATAGCGACCTCGCGCTCGGTGACAAGCAAACGACTCTCGATACGGTCGCCCTCGCGCACCAACACGCGGCCCGCGAGCGCCAGCGGGCGATCGAACCAGGTGTAGTCGATCATACCGCCGTAGGCCTCGGTGTTCAGGCGCAGCGTCTCGCCCGCGCCGTCAAGCTCGGGCACGGCCTTGACCTTAAACGTCGGCGAATCGCTGTGCGACGCCGTCAGTTGAAAATGATAGTCGCCGGCAACGCCGTCCTCGCCCCACGTCGCGGCCAGGTCCTCGCCCACCTTAAAGGCAACAACGCTCGAGGTGTTGCGCTGCGTGTAATAACGCCCGCCCGGCTCGATGTCCCACGCCGCGTTCTCGGGCAGGTAGGTAAAGCCCGCCTCGTCGAGCTCGGCCATAATGGTCGCCGCCGTATGGAACATGCTGGGACATGCCTCGATAAAGTCGATAAGGTCGTTGGCGGCCTCGATATCGTCGGCCGTCACGTGCACGCGCTCGGGCGTTTCCTGATCCGTCATGCTCTCCCCTTTCGCTGGGTTGATGGTCCCCTCCAGCATACCCCGCCACGCCAGCGCCGCACTCTTCATTCCGTGTTTAATCCCGCGCCGCTCACCAAGTTGAGCCATCATGCCCGCGCTCCTTTTGCGACAATTACGCTAACAGGACGAGAGGAGCCGTCATGAAGCCACGTAACATTGCCATCGCCTGCGGTGTCGCGGGCGTCGCCGTCGGCCTTGCCGCTGCCACCGGTATCGTTTACCGCAAGCAAATCAAGTCCGCCGCGTCGCTCAAACGCTTGACCGGCTACGCGGATAGCTATGACCTGTACGCAATCGACATCGCCTACGACTACGATCTTGATCGCATCATCGCCGCTGGCGTGCGCGACGACCAGGGCTACATCGATGCCGTGGTGGCGCAGGTGCTGCCCGGTGTGCCGGTACATGTCCAGGCGCCCCAGTTTGCCTGCAGCGCTTTTGTCGCCGTAGATGCCGAAGGCCGCGTGCGCACCGGTCGCAATTACGACTTTAAGGACGACACCTCGGCGCTGCTGGTGCGCAATCACCCACGTGGCGGCTATGCCTCCATCGGGTTTGCCGCCCTTAACAACCTGGGCGATAACACTCCGCTTGACTCCGTCGCCGGACGTGCCGCCGCACTCATGGGCCCGTTTGCCCAGCTCGACGGTGTTAACGAATGCGGCGTGTCCATTGCCGTACTCACTCTGGATTCCAAGCCCTGTGACCAGGACGCGCAACGCCCCGTCATCAATACCTCGCTCGCCATCCGTCTGGTGCTCGACCGTGCCGCCACCACGCAAGAAGCTGTCGACCTGCTTTCCGCCTACGACATGCACGCCATGGCAGGACGCGATTACCACTTCTTTATCAACGACGCCGCCGGTGACGCGCGCGTAGTAGAGTGGGATCCGCGCGATCCGGACCGTGCTTTCAAAGCGACTCCTGTACGCCAGGTTACGAACTTCTACGCCTGCTATGGCGACGAAGTGCTGCCCAACCAAAAGAATGGCGAGCTGGGCCATGGTAAAGAGCGCGCCATCGCAATCGCCGATGTCCTTGACGCCCATGTCGGTGCCCAGGACGAGGCAGTCGCTTGGAAGGCCCTACGCGCTGCAGCGCAAGAACCCAATCCGAAAGACATCACCAGCAATACGCAATGGTCGGTCGTCTTTGACAATACCGAACCCGCCGCCGCCATTACGCTGCGCCGCCACTGGGGCGACGTCGACGCCTTCGCACTGTAAGGACCCAGGCTCGTCGACCTTACGCTCGCCTGACGTTGCTTACATTTCCATACGCTTGAGCTAACACGTTTTACCCCCGCATCAACAGTGTGCGGGGGTAAACTTATGCGCATGTTATAACTTGCCCGGAAGGATTCACCATGCTTAGGATCGGTCTTCTTACTAGTGGCGGCGACTGCCAGGCGCTCAACGCCACCATGCGCGGCATTGTCAAAACGCTTATGACCAATAGCGAAGAGCCTATCGAGATTTATGGCTTTGAGGACGGCTATCAGGGCCTTATCTACAGCAGGTTCCGCGTCATGACGCCCGCCGATTTTAGCGGTATCCTCACCCGCGGCGGCACCATCCTAGGCACGAGCCGCACGCCGTTCAAGCGCCTGAACATTCCCGAGGCCGACGGCGTCGAGAAGGTGCCCGCGATGGTCCACACCTATCACAAGTTGCAGCTCGACTGCCTGTTTATGCTGGGCGGCAACGGATCCACTAAGACCGCCAACCGCCTGCGCGAAGAGGGCCTCAACGTTATCGCTCTGCCCAAGACCATCGATAACGACACCTGGGGCACCGAGCTGACGTTTGGCTTTACGAGCGCCATCGACGTCGCCACCAAGTGCATCGACGACATCCACACCACCGCTTCGAGCCATGGGCGCGTATTCGTTATCGAGATCATGGGCCACAAGGTTGGCTGGATCCCGCTGTACGCCGGCGTCGCGGGCGGCGCGGATGTCATCTTGATTCCCGAGATCCCCTACGACATGGATAACGTCATCAAGACCATCGAGCATCGCATGGAGACCGGCAGCCGCTTTACCATCGTGGCCGTCGCCGAGGGCGCTATCTCCAAGGAGGACGCGGCGCTGTCCAAGAAGGAGTACAAGAAGAAGCTCGCCGAGCGTACGAGCCCGTCGATCGTCTACGACATCGCCAAGGAGATCGAGGCCAAGACCGGTCGCGAGACCCGCGTCGCCATCCCCGGCCACACGCAGCGCGGTGGCCAGCCCGACGCCCAGGACCGCATCTTTGCGACCCAGTGCGGCGTCGAGGCGGCACTGGGGTGCCTACGCGGCGAGTTTGGCTACATGATTGCCCTGCGTGACGGCAAGATGTGCCACATGCCGCTCGAGGATGTTGCCGGCAAGCTCAAGTATGTCGACCCCCAGAGCGATCTGGTGCGCGAGGCCAAGGCGTTGGGCATCAGCTTCGGCGACGAATAGCCTCGGCAGGAACTGCTCCCATCGGGCCCTCCGGCCTCCGCCTGACGTATTTCGATTTGGCTCCTCCCTTGACTCCGTCAAAGGTCGCCAATCGAAATCGTCAGGCGGAGGCCGGAGGGCCCTGCGTTTACATACTCGCCGAGGCTATTCGTCTTCTTGCTGCGGGTGCCTGGTCTGGAGGATTTGGAATGATGGGGGCTCTTGGCTGTTGCTTGCACTGACATTTGTCATGAAATGGCTGGCCGTTGGGGGTTGCTACTGGTAGTTGCGGTAGGGTTGAGGCAGATTCTAACTAGAAATGGTGGTCGCTACCGGTTGTTCTCGGCATACTCGGCTCATTCGATTACGGTCACCATATGAAAGGAACTGTCATGGATCTTGCGATGGCGCAGCGGCTCGTTGATCGCCGCAAGGCTGCCGGGCTTTCTCAGGAGGCGCTTGCCGCACAGCTGGGCGTGAGTCGTCAGGCTGTCAGTAAATGGGAGCGCAGCGAATCCTCGCCCGATACCGATAACCTTATTGCGCTCGCCGCGCTGTATGGCGTGTCGCTGGATGAGTTGTTGTATGGGGAAGCGGCTAGCGATGCCGATAGCTCAGAGGACGGCAGCACCGAAACGGTGGATGAGGATAAAGAGGCCGAAGATTCTGCCGAGTACGCCGATTGCGGCGACAAACCACTTGTCGATATTTCCCTCGCGCGCGGCATCCACGTCATTGATCCCAATAAAGGCGAGGAAGTCCATGTTGGCTGGAACGGCATCCATGTGACCAACGAGCGCAAGGGCGAAGAGGTGCATGTGGGGCCGGACGGCGTGCATGTCGATACGCTTGAGGACGATGGACATAGCGTGCATACCAATGACGACGGCACCGTCACCATCGACGGCGAGACGTTCTCCAGCTGGAAGGAAGCACACGACAAGCTCGACCATCATGGCAAGCATTTCCACACCAAGGTCGGACGTACATGGAACAAATTCCCCTTCCCCGCGCTTGTCGCCCTCGCCTATCTGGTGCTCGGCATTGTCTACGGCACATGGGCTGCGGGACTCTTCCTCGTCTTTTTGATTCCCGTCTACTACGCATTTGGCGACTTTATCGACCAACGCCACTTATCTAAGCTGATCGATGTCGTCTATTCAGTCAGTGCCGAGGCATGGTTCCTCTACATGTGGCTCTGCCTGGAACAACCCCATCCCGCCTGGGTAATCCTCATCACCATCCCGGTCGTAAAAGCACTCATGCGCTGGTGCCGCAAACAATGGAAGCATCGCGAGCGAGCCTAAACCATCCCAGCCCGACAGCAGCACCCAACTAGTACTCCCCCGCCCATCCCCCCTAAGTTGCGGTGATATAGCTCCGGTTTTAGCCTTGAGTAGTCAAGTTTAGGAACTATTCCACCGCAACTTACGAATGGTCGGAGCGGCTACAGCACAAGCGTCGGCGTTCGTTTGATGGTCCGCAACGAAAAGGGGCAATCTACTACGTTTAACTCGATGGGGCCAACCATGACCGCCTTTTTCGAAAATCGACAGGCCTTCTACCTGCGGTTTTATTTTTCGTTTTCCCGGCATGGTTGAGGGTATCCAATTAAACGTAGTAGATAGGCCCGTTTTGTGGCATACGACCCATTCAAGCCCAATCTCGAAGGCTAAAGAGAGCCTCTCATCAACGCTTGCGAGCAGAAGATAGCAAAGCATAGCAAAGCAACAAACATCGGGTCGTCCGTAGGTGACCGGCGTTTGGCCAGGTAAAACCTGCCAAAATATACCTGTCCCTTTTTGGCAGGTTACTCGGCGCTCTTGAGGGCGCCGACCATGTCGATCTTGTTGAGCGTTCGGTTGGTGGCGAGGTTGACGATAAACGTAAAGCCAAAGGAAAGCACCACGGCGAGCACGTAGCTTAGCGGCTCGACTTCGACGTCAAAGTACAGCGACGGCATCTGCAAAATGTACGTAAAACTCTCGGCCAGCAAGCCGCCCAGTGGCACGCCCAGCGCGGCGCCAATTGCCGTGAGGATCAACGTCTCCTTGTTGACGTAATGGTGCACCTCGCCACGGCGGAAGCCCAGCACCTTGATGGTCGCCAGCTCGCGTTCGCGCTCGGAGATATTCGTGTTGGACAGCGTAAACACCACCACAAACGATAGGCACGCCGCCATAAAGGTCACGAGCACCACGACGGAATTGATAATAGTGAAGTTCGCCTCAAAGTTCTCCCAATGCTCGGCCGTGCTCGAAATCGTAAGCCAACCGTCACTCTTAAGATTCTTGCTAAACGCAATCTGGCCGGCCGACGAGCCCTTAAGCAGCACAAAGACGCCGTTAAGGCGTGCGCTTCGGCCAAACGCGCGCTCATAGGTGCCCTGCGTCATGTAAAGCGTGTTGCCCAGATAGTTAAGCGAAATGTCGCTGACTTTGACCTTGGCGACATTGAGCGACGAATCCTGGACGTGTGCTGTATCGCCCGGCTGAATCCCCAGCACCAGCTGTGAACTCTTGCTCAGATACACATCTCCGTCGCGCAAAGATAGAGGCTCTTTGGACTCGTCCTCGAGACACACGTAGTCGTCCAGGTCGTTCGTGCGGTCATCGGGCACCACGATCAGCTGCACGGTCTCGCTCTTGCCGCCAAATGTAAAGGTGACGTTGTCGGTCATAATCGGCAGCGTCGAAGTCACGGTCACGTTGGAATCATTGGCCGCGCTGCGCTCATCCAATGCCGCGCACGTCTGCGAAAAATCGTCGGGATTGGCGACCGCCAGCAGGTCGTAGCGCGTGATATGCCCGTACTGTTTGGGCGAAAGCGCCACCGACGTGTCGCGAATACCCATACCGCAGATCACGAGCGCCGTGCAGCCGGCGATACCGAAGATGGTCATAAAGGCACGCTTTTTGTAGCGGAACAGGTTACGTGCTGCCACCTTGTTTAAGAAGCCCATGCGGCGCCAGATAAAGCCGATGCGCTCGAGCAGAATGCGCGAGCCGGCGCGCGGAGCCTTGGGGCGCATGAGCGAGGCAGGGGTCTCGGCCATCTCGTGGCGGCAGGCGATAATCGTGGCGCCCACCACGCCCACGGCAAACAGCGCCACCGACACAATCGACGACACAATGTCGTACGAAAGCAGCATCTGGGGCAGCGAGTACATGTCGTCGAACACCGTAAACAGGAACAGCGGCAGGCCCACAAATCCGATGATATTGCCGAGCACGCCGCCGATCAGACAAGCCCACAGCGCATAGTCCACGTATTTGGACAGGATACGTCCGCGCGAATAACCGAGCGCCTTATACAGGCCGATGAGCGTGCGCTCCTCCTCGACCATACGCGTAGCGGTGGTAAGGCTGATGAGCACGGCGACGATAAAGAAGATGAACGGGAACACCGTGGCGATAGCCTCAATTGACGAGCTATCGCTCTCCACGCTCGAGTAGCTTGCGATATTGCCGCGGTCCTGGATGTACCAGGTGCATTCACCAAGGTCAGAGAGCTCGGCGTGGGCATCGGCAAACTGCTGGTCGGCGGCGGCACGGCGCTGGTCCAGGTCGGCTTGCGCCTGCGCACGCTCGTCGCTGCCCTCGGCCATGCGATTGATGTTGTCCTGCTCAATCCCAAAGAGCATATTCGCCTGGCGCTCGGCCGCATCCAAGCTTGCCGGCGTGTCGACCGTCAGTTCCTGAGCGCGCGCCTTCTCACGCTCCTCGCGGATCTTCTCGATATTGCCCTTGACCTCATTGATCTTTGCCGTATAGGAATCCGAATAGGAGTTGAGGCTCTTGGCTCCCTCGACGATCACGTGGACCGCGGAGTAGGAAGAAGATGTCGCGGCGTCCTCGCTCACATAGAACTTATAGTCCGCCGCCGAAGCAGCGCGAAAGGCGTTGACTGTCGAGTCAGAACTTACATCAGTGGGGTCGAGGACCTCAGCCGTAATGGCGTAATCGCCCGCGGCAAACTGGTCCTTGGCGCTTTGATTGGACGAGCTCGCGTCATTGGCGGCAAAACTCACCGTATCGCCGATTTTCTTGCCCGATGCCTTCAGGAACTTCGAAGTCACCGCGACTTCATCGGCGCTCTCGGGCAAATCGCCGTTCACGAGCACCGGCTGATCGATGTTCACCTTGGAGAGACTCTGCACGACCACGCGCTCGCGCGTTGTGCCCACGGCGGTGTAGGCGGTCTCGGTGTAGATGCCCTCGGCCGTTTCGACGCCATCGACCTCTTGTATGGCGTCGAGATCATCGTCAGTCAGGCCATAGGTCGACTGCACGTTAATGTCATAGACATTTTGCTGGTCGAAGTAGGCATCAACCGAATCACACAGGTCCTCGCAACCCGCCTTAAGGCCGCACATCACGCTCACGCCAAGCGCGGTGATGACCACGATTGACAAAAAGCGCTTAAGACTGCCTCGGATTGTGCGGTAGATGCCACGGCGAAAAACCGTCGGCACCATATCGTTTGAGCTTTGGGCAGTGCGGTAGGTCGTAAAATCCTGCTCGCGCTCCGTGTTCTGCGCGTCGCGGCGTAGGCTGTTTTGGCGGTCTTGGTCCATGGGCGCTACCACTCGATCGTCTCGATAGGCACGGGATTTTGCTGGACCGTCTCGCTCTCCACGCGACCGTTCTTAAAGCGGATCAGGCGATCGGCCATGGGCGCCAGCGCGGAGTTGTGGGTGATGATGATGACCGTAATGCCCTGCTTGCGGCAAGTGTCCTGCAGCAGCTGCAAGATCTGCTTGCCGGTTTTATAGTCAAGTGCGCCCGTGGGCTCGTCGCACAAAAGCAGCTTGGGGTTCTTTGCCAGTGCGCGGGCAATGGACACGCGCTGCTGCTCGCCGCCCGAAAGCTGCGCGGGGAAGTTGGCGAGGCGCTCACCCAAGCCAACCTGGCAAAGCGTTTGCTCGGCATCGAGCGAATCAGGGCAGATTTGCGCCGCAAGCTCAACATTTTCGAGCGCCGTCAGGTTGGGGACCAGATTGTAGAACTGGAAGACAAAGCCGACGTCGGCGCGGCGGTATTCCACGAGCTGCGCCTCGTTAGCGGAGCTCACATCGCGCCCGTCCACCGTCACGGTGCCGGAAGTCGCCGTATCCATGCCGCCCAGAATGTTGAGCGCCGTGGTCTTGCCGGCACCCGAAGCACCCAAAATGATGGCGAGCTCGCCGCGCTCGACCGTAAAGCTCGCGCCGTCGAGTGCGTGAATGCGGGCGTCGCCCTCGCCGTATGCCTTGATGACGTCTTTGAATTCGATATAAGCCATCGATCGGTTCCCATCTGGTCGGATAACTCTTTAGTATTACCCATTTCGCACCGACTAAAAAGGGACGGGTTTATTTTGGCAGGTTCTATATGGGGAAACGGCAGCTATAGATGAGGCGCCGGGGAGGCAGAGAAATCATCGATGGGGTCAGGCCGACCGCCAAACACAACGCACGCATCTCAATCTGTCAGCCAAATCATTCGAACAGCTGTTCGTTTCTATGATATGATTCAGCTATCTAAGCAGGCCAATACGCAGAAAGGCGGCCAACATGGCGTTCGACTTTAAGAAGGAATGCAAGGAGCTCTACAGACCTGCGAGCAAGCCGAGTATCGTAACTGTCCCGCCTATGAGCTACGTTGCCGTTCGCGGAAAGGGCGACCCAAATACCGAAGGTGGCGAGTATCAAAATGCCCTGCCGCTGCTTTACGGCATCGCCTATACCGTCAAGATGTCAAAGAAAGGCTCAAGGAGTATCGAGGGCTATTTCGACTTTGTGGTACCGCCGCTCGAGGGCTTCTGGTGGCAAGACTCCCCGAGCGGCGACATCGATTATGTACGCAAGGACGATTTCAACTTTATCTCGTGCATCCGCCTGCCCGATTTCGTCACTCAGGATGACTTTGACTGGGCGGTCGCGGAAGCCACGGCCAAAAAGAAACTGGACTTTTCTGCCGTCGAGCTGCTTAAAGTTGACGAGGGTCTCTGCGTTCAATGCATGCATACCGGACCCTACGACAGCGAGCCGGCAACCGTAGACGCCATGCATGAATATGCGACCGAGCAGGGCTATGTCCCCGACTTCTCAGACACCCGTTTACATCACGAAATCTATCTTTCCGATCCACGCAAGTGTGCGCCGGAGAAACTTAAGACTGTGGTTCGTCATCCTATCAAGCGCGCTGAATAGCGTGGAGCGTCATTTCACGCGCTGGGTTTTAAGCCAGCCAACCAGCCGCCTCCTAGGCCGTCCGGTAATTATCTTGACGCGGCCCGTCGCATCTTATAAGTTTGTTTTGCTAAAGCTGGAAAGCCTCTCAACGATGCGCAACTCCAGCTCTTTTTCTATCAAGAGGCTTAATGAAATACCAGAAGTCGCGGATATCCATCAAAGAACAAATAGCACTATTGACAGAAAACAAGGGTCTTAAGTGCTCTGATCAAAGCGAACTCGAGCGAGCTTTGGTCGAAGTCGGCTACTACAGGCAAAGTACTCGAGCGTTACTCCTCGTACGCGCCCTCAAGCCGAAGCAGCCACTCCTTGCGATCAAGCCCGCCGGCATATCCGTTAAGCGAGCCGTCGGCCGCCACCACGCGATGGCACGGCACGATAATCGAAATGGGATTACGCGCAACCGCAGCCCCCACCGCACGAGGAGACACAACGGGATCCTCGTTCCCCGGCACCCGATGGCGGGCGGCAACACGCTGGGCGATCTCACCATACGTGGCGACCTCGCCACGCGGAATAGAAAGCAGTTCGTACCAGACTTCACGCTGAAACGCCGTACCAATCATATGCAACGGCGGCGTAAACCGAGGTTCCTGCCCTGCAAAATAAGCATTCAGCCAAGCCCAGGAACGCTCAAGCACCGAAGAGGCCGCACCATTTGCCGGATTCGCCGACAACATGCCACCAACACCAGAGACCGCGTCGGCGCCTTCAACGTGCTCCGCATCTTCTTTGAGAAGCGTGGAGCCAAAGTGCTCCTGCCCCTCAAACCAAAGCCCCGTCAGACCGCGGCCATCAGCGGCAAGCAGAATCTCGCCCAAAGGCGAAGCAAACGTCGTCGTGACCACCAGCGGCTCCTTTCAAAACTCCGCACCATGATACCGCGAATTGTGTAGACAACTCCAATCGGCCCCAAAGTCACCTCAGGCAGCAGGCGCGACAGCGCCGCAGCTGCCGACCGCGCTACGCAGTCCCCAAAGGCGGCAGGCGCAAAGCGCCGAGGCCGCCGCCGGGACCAGGGCCTGCAACGGCCACGTGCCCCCCCACATCAGCCCAGCGGCCCTAACCAACAACGGCCCCATCGCAGGCCGCTTGCAGCAGCGTCACCGCAGGCGGGGCCGGGCTTAGCTTTCAGAACACTCCGCAGACCAGTGTGGCGCCTTGTCCGCAGCTCCGAAGGAGCAGGACAAGGCGCCACACATGGTCGAGGACGTTCTGAAAACTAAGCCGGCCCCCGCCGGACAGGTCACACTACTCGCAGAGCAGCTTAGCAATCTGGACGGCGTTGGTTGCCGCGCCCTTACGGATTTGGTCGCCGCAGCACCAGAAGGTGATGCCGCGCGCAGCCTCGGGGTTCGAGATGTCGCGGCGCACACGACCGACCCAGATCAGGTCCTGGTCGGACGTATCCATCGGCATGGGGAAGCGATCGTGCGTATCCTCGGCGCCCATGTCGTCAACGAGCTCCACGCCCGGAGCGGCAGCCAGCGCGGCACGGGCCTCCTCGACCGTAATGTCACGCTCGAACTCGAGCGTAATGCTCTCGGAGTGCGAGCGCAGTACAGGCACGCGCACGCAGGTGCAGTTCACGCGCAGCTCGGGCAGGTGCATGATCTTGCGGCCCTCGTTTTGCAGCTTCATCTCCTCGGAGGTAAAGCCCTCCTCCTTGACGCCACCGATCTGCGGAATCAAGTTGCTCGCCAGCTGGGCGGCAAATGCGCGCGGCTCGGGAATCTCCTCGCCACGACCCAGGGCGGCAAGCTGCGCTTCGAGCTCGGCCATACCGGGAGCGCCGGCACCCGAAGCCGCCTGATACGTCGAGACGATCATACGCTTCACGCCGGCGAGCTGATGCAACGGCCAGGTGGGAACCAGGCCGATGATGGTCGCACAGTTGGGGTTGGCGATAAGGCCGTGATGCCACTTGATATCGTCGGCATTGATCTCGGGCACGACCAGCGGCACCTCGGGATCCATGCGGAAGGCGTGGCTGTTGTCGACCACGACGGCGCCGCGCTTGACGGCCTCGGGCAGTAGCTCCTTCGCGATGTCGTCGCCGGCGGCTCCAAGCACAATGTCACAGCCCTCAAAGGCCTCGGGACAAGCCTCTTCGATCACGATCTGCTCGCCGCGGAACTCGACGGTCTTGCCCGCAGAACGCGCGCTCGCCAGCAGCTTGAGCTTGCCAACCGGAAACTCCTGCTCGTTGAGGCACTCGAGCATCTGGGTGCCCACGGCTCCCGTCGCGCCCAAAATAGCAACCGTGTACTGTTTCATGCTTCCCCCTTTGAAGGTTGTGGCTTTTGCCCGCACGCCGAGCAGGCCGATTATTGTTGCCAGTGTATACAAGAACGGGGCGGGCACGAAACCCGCCCCGTCGAAACGAAACCGAAACGAAACGCCCCGCCGTAGATTTTTGAGACATGACCCAAAAATCTACCGAGCAGTCGCTACTTTTTGAGCGCGGCCAGGGCGGGATCGACCGGCGCGGGAGCCTCCAGGTCAGAGACCTTCACAATGCCGTTCTCGTCGGAGAAGGCACGGTAAATGGTCTGAATCGCCAAGTCGAAGTCTTTCTCCTCGACACCGATAATAATGTTAATCTCGTCGCAGCTCTGCGAAATCATGCGCACGCTCACGCCGGCCTGACCAAGCATGCCAAACAGATGGCCCGAGATACCTGCGCGGCCGCGCAGGTTACGACCGACGGTCGCGATAAGCGCCAAGCCCTCGACAACCTCGATCTCGAGCGGCTCGACCTCCTGCTGAATGTCGCCCACGAGTGAGTACAGCGAATCGTGCACATCCTGCTCCTGCACCACGGCGCCAAAGCGGTCGACACCGGTGGGCATGTGCTCGACGGAAACGTCATAGCGTTCGAACACCGAAAGCGCACGGCGCATAAAGCCAACGCGGGGCTTGGTGCGGTCGCGGGCAACGTTGATGGCGACAAAGCCGCGCTTGCCGGTCACGCCGGTAATGATGGGCTCCGCCTCGCCCTCATCAGCCGTCTCGCTAATGATGGTACCGGGGTCCTGCGGCGCATTGGTGTTCTTGATGACCAGCGGAATACCCGCCTCGCGCACGGGGAACACGGCCTCCTCGTGCAGGACGCTTGCGCCCATGTACGAAAGCTCGCGCAGCTCCTCGTAGGTAACGCGCGCAATGGGCTGAGCCTCGGGAACAATACGCGGATCGGCAGAATAGAAGCCCGAGACGTCGGTCCAGTTCTCGTACAGGTCGGCGCCCAGGCACTTGGCCAAGATCGAGCCCGAGATATCGCCACCGCCTCGATCGAGCAGCTTGATCTGGCCCTCGCGCGTCGCGCCGTAGAAGCCAGGCATAACGAAGCCGCCCTGCTGGCCATACTCCTGCACCAGCTCGGAGGTGCGATTCATGCTGAGCGTACCGTCGTGATGGAACGCCACAACCGTCGCGGCGTCCAGGAACGGTAGGCCCAGGTACTCAGCCATCAGGCGAGCGGTAAAGTACTCGCCACGGCTCACAAGCTCCTCGGTGGAGTAGCCGCCCGAGCGGGCGCGCTCGGCAAAGGCCGCGAACTCCTCACGGATGGGATAGGTGAGCTCCAACTCATCAGCGATATCAAAATAGCGCTGGCCGATGTCCTCGAGCAGCTCCTCACACGACACGTGGTACTTAACGTGCGCATTGACCAGATAGAGCAGGTCGGTCACCTTGGTGTCGCCCTTAAAGCGGCGGCCGCAGGCGGAAACCACCACAAAACGGCGGGCAGGGTCGGCGTCGACGATGGCCTTGATCTTTTTGAAGTGTTCGGCGTCGGCGACCGACGAGCCGCCAAACTTGGCAATCTTAATCATGGGCTGGAGGTTACCTTTCTAAAAAGCCTCTGCGAACCTATTTTGCGCGCTCTGATACCATGGTTTCACCGATTGGGACCAAGGCATCCGAGGAGCAGTGTTATATGGGAACTTATCATAGTACACGAGGACGCACTTTATCGTGCTCAAGTAAGGTGGCAATCCGTACCGGCATCGCTCCCGACGGGGGTTTGTTTGTCTCGGACGAGCTCGGCACCCAGCAGGTCGATATCAGCTCGCTTGCAGATAAATCGTACTTTGAAATCGCTCAAGATGTGTTGGGAATGTTACTGAATGATTACACGGCCGAAGAAATTTCGGCGTGTGTCGACGAGGCATACCGCGGCACGTTCGCGAGTGAAGAGGTTACGCCGCTCGTCAAACTCGACGCTGCGCCGGGCGCTGACGCCCCTCAGACCTATGTGATGGAGCTCTTTGGCGGTCCCACGAGCGCCTTCAAGGACGTCGCCCTGCAGATGCTCCCCCGCTTGATGGCCCGCACTTCCGCCAAGGACGGCGGCGCCGAGCGCATCATGATCGTCACCGCCACGTCGGGCGACACAGGCAAGGCAGCACTCGCCGGCTTTGCCGACGCCCCGGGCACGGGCATCACCGTCTTTTATCCCGAGGGCAAGGTCAGCCGCGTGCAGAATCTGCAGATGTCCACGCAGGAGGGCGGCAACGTCGCCGTCTGCGGCATCCGCGGCAACTTCGACGACGCCCAGAGTGCCGTCAAGCGCATCTTTGCCGATAAGGAGCTTGCCGAGCGCCTGGAGGCCGCTGGCACGGTGCTTTCGAGCGCCAACTCCATCAACGTCGGCCGTCTGGTACCGCAGGTCGTCTACTACTTTGCCGCCTATGCGCAACTGCTGCGCGCCGGCGCTATCGAGGCTGGCGACGCCGTAGAGTTCTGTGTGCCCACCGGCAACTTTGGCGATATCTTGGCCGGCTACTACGCCAAGTGCATGGGTCTGCCCGTCGCCAAGCTCGTCGTGGCGAGCGACAAGAACAACGTGCTCGCTGACTTCCTGACCACCGGCGTCTACGACCGCAACCGTCCGTTCTTCACGACTATCTCGCCGTCGATGGACATCCTTATTAGCTCCAACCTGGAGCGCATGCTCTACTTCCTGTCCGACTGCGACTGCGAGCTCGTTGCCGGCCTTATGGAGCAGCTTGCCCAGACCGGCCGCTACGAGGTGCCCGCCGAGCTGCTGGCCAAGATCCAGAGCGTGTTTGGCTGCGGCTGGGCCAGCGAGGACGAGGTCCGCGCTGCCATCAAGAGCTGCTGGGATGCGAACGGCTACGTGATCGACCCGCACACCGCTTGCGGCTATCACGTCTTTGAGCAGGTCGCCCCCGCCGAGGGCGCCAAGGCCCGCGTGCTGCTTTCGACCGCCAGCCCCTACAAGTTCCCGCGCGCCTGCTGCGACGCCCTGGGGCTCAACGTTCCCGAGGACGACTTTGAGGCCATGCGCGTGCTCGAGCAGGCAACCAACACGGTCGCCCCAGCCCAGCTCGCCGAACTCGAGTCCAAGCCCGTCCGCTTCGAAGACGTCTGCGACGTCGATGAGATGGCCAGCTACGTAGAGCAGGCTGCAAAAAAGATAGCAACCAACTAAACCCCTTATAAGGCGCCGGCGAAAGCCGGCGCACCTTCTTTTATCAGATACCTACCGGGATGATGACGAACGTGCATAGCGTGCCTGGCTGTTTAGTTCGTCGCGAGTTCCGCACGCAAAGGAAAGCACTTAATGTGCTTTCCGTCTTGCGCAGGACTGCCCGAGCAGCGAACTAAACAGCCAGGCACGCCAGGAGGACTCACATGATCAAGATCACCGTCCCAGCAACAAGCGCCAACTTGGGCATTGGCTACGATACCCTCGGCATGGCCGTCAGCCTCTACTCGCACTTCACCTTCGAGCGCGCCGACAAACTCACCATCACGGGCTGCCCCGAGGAATTCCAAAACGAGAACAACCTGGTCTACGTGAGCTTTGTCGATGCACTGGCTGCATGGGACGAGCCGGCTTTTCCCGTTGCCATCGACATCCAGACCGACGTGCCCGTCGCCCGCGGCCTGGGCTCCAGCTCCACCTGCGTCGTCGCCGGCATTATGGCCGCCGCCGCACTGACAGGCCACACCGTCGACCGCGCCGAGCTGGTTCGCATTGCCACCGAAGTCGAGGGCCATCCCGATAACGTCGCCCCCGCTATCCTGGGCGGCGCCGTCTGTTCCTTTACGCCGACCGATTCGCTCCCCCAGTGCCTGCGCTACGAGGTGAGCGATCGCCTGCGTTTTATTACCGTGATTCCGCCCTACGAGGTGCATACGAGCGAGGCGCGCAAGGTTGTGCCGCAGGAGATTCCACTCTCCACCGCCGTGTGGCAGATGGGCCGCATCGCCGGCATGACGCGCGGCTTGGAGACTGGTGACCTCGACCTGATTGCCGCCGCCAATGACGACCGCATCCAGGAACCCTATCGTCGCCGTCTGATTCCCGACTACAACGCCGTGCGCGACACCTGCCTTAACGGCGGCGCCAAGACCATCTGGATCAGCGGCTCGGGCTCGACTCTCATGGCCGTGACTGACGACACCATCGTGGCAAAGTTCCTGCAGGTCAAGCTGCGCGAGCAGTTCCCTAAGTGTGATACGCATATTCTGACGTGCGACACGGAAGGCGCCCAGATCGAATACCTGTAGTCGCCGTCCCGTATACTCGCCGGGGAGGCCAGGGGGCTTTGCCCCCAAATCGTCCTCGGACATGGCAGGACCCCCGCTGCGCACTTCGTGCGGCGGGGGTCCTGCCGTCCTGCGGAAAGATTTGGGGGCAAAGCCCCCTGGCCTCCTCTATGTTAACTTCGCCGGCGGCGGCTACAGGGACCTACGCTCTGGAAAGTCGCCGGGCTGATAGTTTGGCTTTTTATTGGTAGGGGCTCTTGCTAGGCTGGAGCACTTCCTAGAGGCGGGCATCGGCTGCGTGCCTGGTTTAGGCGGCGCTGGTTTCTTTGTATTCGAAGACTGGTTCTAGGAGGTCTTCGATGTTACAGTGGAGGGCTTTTGCTATAGCTCTTACGGTTGTTACCGAGGCTTCGTTGATGTTTCGTTGGCGCTGTTCGTACATTTGGATTGAGCGGAGCGATACGCCTGATTCGTATGCCAGGTCTTGTTGGGTTTTCTTAAGCTTCTTTCTTGCTAACGCAAGTTTTGTTTGCCTGGACGCTTTCTTCGCCATATCGCAGACGAGGCGAACCACACGTTCCTCCGAGGCTTCGTGCCAGGGGTAGTACAGACTGCGTAGCACATCAAATGGAACGACATGCAGCAAATCTTCGAAAGACTCTCCTAGGCGCCACTGAAGGTATGCCAATATCCAGCCTGCCCAATATTCCGGTGTCTTTTCGAATCGGTAGGTTCGATTTGGCATCGGCCTTGATTGATAGCCCGACCTTTCGGCGATAAGCGCGAACAGCTCAACGCCCGATTTTCCCGACACTACCCATGCGTTGCCGCGTTCGAACTCGCGAGCTACGCCGCTCAGGCAAAAGAGTTCCGCAACTTCCGATCCTTCTGCTCCATAATCGTTAACGGCATAGTCAAAGCAGTCGCCGAGGTTGTTCATTGCATCCTCGAGGTAGTAGACGGGATATGTCCTACTCGGCCCACGATCTGTTAACTCTTGGATCATTTAAATCAACCCTCCCTGCCATTAAATCCCTAATGTCGATACCTTCGGAATCGAACCCATTGACCGTATCCAAATATTTGCGTCGAGCATTCTGCTCTCGCTCAAAACGCTTGGGATAATACTCAGGCCCCGAAGCCTGCTTCCAATCGCGGAACCTAATCGCCGAGAACGCACGCTCACTCATAAGCGCATATTGAATGCCCAAATCCCCCAAAAACATAATGCGCTGCAATTGCCTGAGCGAAATCATGCCGTTGACAAACTGTCTTGCAAACGAGAAATAGGAATCGTCTGCACGATAGCCTCGAATAACGTCATAAGGAGATGTATCAATTAAACAGTTATCAAGTAGATAACGAAGCCCCTCGCGTGCTACTGGCGTCGAAACATTGAACTCTCTGTTGTTCGCCAGAATTGCAAGCCAATTGAGGATTGAAAACTCCCCAGACTCCAAATCCAAGACCGAAAGGCCATCTAAATCAAGCTCATATCGATTGGCAACGCCATCAGACTCGGTCCGGCATGCCCATTCCATCGCCATTTCCTCATGTGGCGTGCAATAAAACCCGCGCCCATAGTCATTGAATTGTCTGCATTTATCCAACGACGGACGTTCGACAACAACCTCCGACCCGTGCCAAAGCTCCATATCGACCTCCAAAAAAATATCACCTCAGTGATAGTTTACCAATAACTATCACTGAGGTGATATAGATGAGAGCTTTTGAGGGGTTGCAGCCCGATTAGAGGCAAGCCTCAGCGATGCGCTTTTTGAGTTCGTCGATGCCGGTACCGGTTTGGGAGCTTGTGATGATTACGTTCTCGGCCGGGACGTTGAGCTGCTTTTTGATGGCTGCTGCCTGGCGGGCCTGCTGGGTGCGGCTGAGCTTGTCGGCCTTGGTGAGGCAGACGATAAAGTTGAACTCGTTGCCCTGCAGGTAGTCGATCATGTCATGGTCGAGCTTACTGGGATCGTGGCGAATGTCCACCAGCGATACAACCAGGTTAAAGCTGCGCTCGGAGTCGAAGAAGTCGCCGATAAGTTCTGCCCAGCGGTCACGCTCGGCCTTGGAACGGCGAGCGAAACCGTAGCCCGGCAGGTCCACAAAGTGCACGTCGTCGGCCTCGAAGAAATTGATATTGCTCGTTTTGCCCGGCGTGCTCGAAACCTTGACGAGGTTCTTGCGGCCGAAGAGCTTGTTCATGATGGAGGACTTGCCCACGTTGGAGCGGCCGACGAAGCTCACCTCGGGACAGGTTGACTCGGGGATCTGCGAAACCTTGCCGTAGCTGGCGACGAACTTGGCAAGCTGATAGTTAATGGAATCGGCCATGGACACTCCTTGGTCGTAGGTTCTTACAAATAGACGCGCTATTGCGCAGCGGCAATGCGGCGGACGATATCGAGCGTAATGTCACTTGCGACACGCGCGTACTCGAACAGATCGAACTCTCGCTCGCAAATTGCATCGTACGCCTCGTCACAATTATCGCTGATAGCGCGCAACACCAGGCAATCGACACCATTTTTGGTTGCGACATGGGCAATTGCCGCGCCCTCCATGCCGACACAATCGGCATGCGTCGCCTCGATAGCGTCGTTGCGCATGGCGGCGCCCGTCACAAAACGGTTACCCGTGGCAATCGTGCCGACCAGGAACTGCTTGGTGCCCTCATTCGAAGCGACTGCATTTGTCGAAGCGTCAACAAACCCACGCTCAGCAAGCACGTCGGCGGCAATATCGACCAGCGCGGGCGTCGAGCCAAACTCCTCGAGCCCCGGTGCGGACTCGGCGATAAGCGCGGTATCGGTATCCAGATAGCGTAGGCGTTTGCCAATGACCACGTCGTCGATATGGAGCTTGGGGTTCAAACCGCCCGCAATGCCCGAAAACACAACAGCCTGCGGAGCATACTTGCTAATGAGGTGCTGTGTTGCAGCGGCGGCGTTCACCGTGCCCATGCCCGCCGTTGTGGCGACAACTGTCAGGCCGTCGAGCTCACCGCTCACAACGGTCAAGCCTGCCTCCCGTGCCTCGCAAACGTCGCTCAGCTCTTCCTTAATCTGCATGATCTCTTTTTCGAGCGCACCGATAATCGCGATGGTAGCCATACCATTCCCCAAACCTATACGAAATTCTCAACCAAGGTATGGTACCAGCATTTTGTTTGACCTCGCCAAACGAACACGCTAAGCCAGTGCAGCTCGCGTATCAAACAGAGCCTTTGCAATCGCAGCCGTAACCTCGCTCGAACGGTCGCTCGATGGCATCGATGTCATGACGCTCATGACATAGGTACGGCCATCGATGTCGATGAGGCCTGCATCGCATGTCGAATAGTAGCCGTCCTCGCTGATCCAACCCGCTTTGTTGCGCACCAAGACCTGATCGTCCGCAATGCCATCGCGAATAAACGAGCGCGATGTTGATGCCAAAAGGCCTGACAACCACTGTGAAGTCTCGGTATCCATGCTCAGATACTCGCTCATCTCGCGCCATAACCTCGCAGAAGTGCGCGGGCAGTAGGTCGGAAAATCACTCATCGGATTCAGTGCCGTTTCGTCATCAACACCCAGATTGGCAATCCAATCCTCATAGCCATCATGGTCAAACGCCGCGCGTAACGCGATAAACGAATCGTTGTCTGAGTTGGCGACGGCATTCTCGATAAGGTCGCGCACCGTCTGCCAGCCCATGCTGCAACCACCATACGTGGCTAAAGGCCCATCGAGCGACACCCGCCCCGATTCGACCAACGTCTCGCAAATATAGAGCGCATACAGCGCTTTGTAGCTGCTCGCTCCATACACCTCGACATCGGCGTTATACGTCACGCCCCTACCGCTCGATAGGTCGTAGAACACTACACCCACGTCGCCCAGCTCCTGCGCCCGACACAGGGCATCCTGGAGCGAGGCAAGGCTCTCATCCTCCAAGGCAGGAGTCTTGTTATCCACCAACGAGAAGGTCCGAACGGTATCACCCGAAGGGATATCGTTGAAGTCCGCCTTCGAAAGTCTCGTCTTGAGATCTGCCGTCGACAGAGCTTGATCTGCCGACGCTTTGGACTTTGAAACCTTCTCGTTTTGCAGCTGTACCGTTGACGCATCTGGGCGCACCGTTCGCTCCGAGGCGTAGGTTTTAACGGTAATTCCGAGGATAATAACCGCCGACGTTAGCATCCCAATGGCGGCAATCTTCCTCACGCGGATGCGAGCGCCGGCAAGGCCACGCGAAGACGTGCCCTTCGTCTTATATCTGCTGCCATGCTGCGGCACATACTCGTCCCGCGATGCGATGTTTCGCACGTGGTCTCCTGACTGCCACCGTTTATATACGAGCAGTATGATACCGAGCAGGCATTTCTTTCCAAAGATATTCAGCGGCGTTTAAGGTGTCTTTAAAGAAACCACAAGCGTATTTATCCAAATGGCACGATTCTGTTGCGCATCTCACCGCAACCCAGAGAGCAGTCTTTTAAGGACGGGGCTCTTTAGCAATCAACTAGGTGCCCAGGGGCACTCATTTAAGTCTGTCCCCAATGAGTGCCCTTGGGGAACGAAAATGGCATGCTATCCGATAGCGTTTTTGAGCTCCGCACGGCGCTTTTTCATGCCGGTCATAACGGCATTGCGCAACTCGGGCATGCGCGCGGTATCCATCTGGGGCACGCCCTCGAGCTTATAGGGAATGCCCAGTTGCTCGTACTTGACGACACCCATCGTGTGATACGGCAGCATTTCCAGGCCCACCACGTTGTGCCATGGAGCGATCAGGCGACCGAGTGCCTCGCACTCCTCCACCGTGTCGGTAATGCCCGGCACCACCACGTGACGGATAACGACCTTGATCCTGCGCCGCGCCAGCTCATCGCCAAACGCCAGGATGCGTGCGGGATCACAACCGGTCAGCTTTTTATGCTCGACCGGGTCGGCATGCTTAATATCGAGCAGTACCATGTCGGTCTCGTTGAGCACGGCATCGAACTTCTCGGGATGCTGAGGGTCGAAGGCGTAGCCACAGCTATCCAGGCAGGTATGCACGCGGCCATCGGGGTTGTTGTGCATTGCACGGAACAGGTCGGCCAAAAACTCAGGCTGTAGGAGCGGCTCGCCACCCGAAACCGTAATGCCGCCGCTGCGATAGAACTCATGGTTGCTCTGGAACTCGTCCATCAGGTGCTCGACTGTCACCATGGTGCCGCCGTTAACAGACCAGGTATCGGGATTGTGGCAATACGCACAGCGCATGGGACAGCCTTGGACAAACACTACGAAGCGGATGCCGGGTCCGTCGACCGTACCCATCGTTTCAATCGAATGTACGCGGCCCAGGGCAAACGCGGAGTCCTCGGGACGAGCGTCCACACCCTCGAGCGTCATCTCAGCCATTCCCGCTACCTTGCCTCTCATTGGTTTTAGTTACATAAATGCCAGAGCCATTCTAGCCCATACGCATGATGGTGAAACGGTTTAGTGGTCAATTGGGTTGTTCAATTTGGCCCCACACAAAAGCGGCAGGAAGGTTGTCACAACCCACCCGCCGCCGAGGCAATAGATATCGATAGACACCAGGCCTTACGCCTTAAGCGTAAGCACCGCGCCGAAGGCGGTCGGGCCGCAATGGCTCGAGATGACGCCGCCGACCTGAGTCCAGGTAACGTCCTTAAAGCCAAGATCGTGTGCATAGACTTCCATGTCGTCGCGCAACTCCTCGGAAAGACCCACCGAATACGCCAGGCCAATATGCGAGTAGTCGATCTCGCCCTTCGCAACCATGTGGTCAATAAAGGCACGGGCGCACTTGAGCATAGAGCCGCGGAACTTCTTGGTCGCCACAAACTTACCGCCCGTTACCTCAATGCAGGGCTTAATCTTGAGCAGGTGGGCGCCAAGGAACGCGACGTTGGACAGACGACCGCCCGCCTTAAGAAAGGCTAGGTCGGTAGGAACAAAGCCCAGCAGCACACGGTCCATGACGGAGTTCGTAAATGCAAAGATCTCGTCGACGGTGGCATCGGGGTGAGCCTCGATGTATTTGGCGGTCTCGACGACAACAAGCGACTGGCCTACCGAGACAAAGCGCGTGTCCATGGAGAACACGTAGTCGCGCCCCTGGGCCGCAATCTTTGAGGACTGATGCGAACAGGTCGTGGCCTCGGAATATGCAAGATGCAAAATAGTCGCGTCGGGCTGCTCAGCGTGAATGCGGTCGTACACGTGAGCAAAATCCGCAGGTGCGCAGCCGCTGGTCTTGGGCATCACGCCAAACTCGTTGCAGCGCGAATAAATCTCGAGCGGATCGATCGAGCCGTCCTCGACGGTCTCGTCACCAATCGTGACATGCATGGGCACGCGCACGATGCCGTAGCGCTCGCAGAGCTCCGGCGTCACATCCGACCCAGACTCGACCACGATTACGTACTTGCCCATTAATATCACGACCCATCTCGACATTGGCTTTTCAATACATGGCACGCACCGCCGCACTGTTGTACAACGGCGTCCAAGCGCCAAAGAGACGCCGCCCCTTGCACACAACAAAGGACAGCGTCTCCCTGGAAAACTCCGTGCTTATCTGAGATTCTACACGGTTTATTAAGGAGTGTTACTTATTCCGCAAACGGTAGCTATACGCGATAAACGGTAGTTCGCTGCGGCAACTGCGACACATTCCACCCGGCAAGTCCAATCGTGCTCCACGCACGGTTAATGCGCGAGGCGGTAGAAATCCATCGACGCCGCACCCTCGGCATGCAACCCCATCGCCGAAACCGCCGGCGAATAGGTACGGCTCGTAAGTGCCGCCTCGCCGCTGTTGGCAAAAATCTCGACCATCGTAGTGTCCGAAAGCACGCGCAGGTCGCGAAGCTCGCTGAGCTCGATCGACCTTTGGTCGCGCCCATAGCCTTCGTCACCCATGTCGAGGGTAAGCATCCCGTCCGCATAACGTACAAAGACACCCTTGCGGATTTCGAGCTCGACCATCTTGGCGCCCTCACAGGAAACCACAAGATCAAACAGGCGTCCCGGCTCCTCAACGGTTTCACCGCCTGTCGCGCGAACGCAGTCGCCGCGCATCCTCTCAATCTCGTGCGCCGGCTGCTGGCAGAGCTTACCATCGCGCATGCTCAGCTCTCGCGGCACCGTCAACGCGCACTGCCACCCGCGCGCCACCGTCGGGTTTTCTGCCGTCGCATCGGGGCAACCCGACCATCCGATCATCAAACGCCGGCCTGCAGCATCCTCAAAGGACTGCGGAGCATAGAAATCAAAACCGGCATCGACCATCGGGGGTATGCCCTGCCCGACGATTTTAAAGCTCGGCGCCTCCCAATCGGCCTCGATGGGGAACCACACGCACTGATGCGGATTGCGGTAACGCCAACCATCGGCAGGCACACCCTGCGGACAGCAAACGAGAATAAGCTCGCCATCGAGCTCAAACAGATCGGGGCACTCCCACATAAAGCCAAACTTCTCGCCCAACTCAATGCGCGTCGCATAGCTCCAGTCCTCAAGATTGCGCGAGGTATAGACAAGCACGCAGCCACGGTCGTCTTTCGTACGAGCGCCCAGAACCATGTAGTAGATACCATCGTGCTCAAGGATCTTGGGGTCGCGCACGTGCGTACCGATATCGTCGGGGTAATTGACCGGTCCAACAGCTATGCACTTCTCGCCCAATTCGTCGGGATTCTCGGCAACCATATGAATCTGGTTTTGCTCACGGCCCGTCAACACGTAGTCGTAATCATCGCGGTCAAAATGCTTGACGTTGCCGGTATAGAAGTAGTGAATCTTGCCATCGCGTACAAAGGCAGAACCAGAATACGCTCCGTTCGAATCCAAATCGGAATCGGGGAACAGCACAGGGCCGTGATTCTCGTACGTCACAAAATCCTTTGTCGTCAGATGGTTCCAAAGCACTGGACCGCCATGCGCAGCATCGAACGGATCGTATTGATGATAGATGTGATACGTATCACCAATCTGAACCAAACCGTTGGGGTCGTTGAGCCAGCCAAGCTCAGGCTCCACATGGAACAGGAGCCTATCGGGGTCGGACGCGATGCGACCAGCCGTCTCATCCTGTCCGGCACGCCACTGCTCATAGTCCGCGCGTGTCACCTTATTTTTTTGATTAAACATCGCCATTGACTTTCTCGTCTATAGGGAAGGACGCTCGACTCGCACGAGCCGAGCGCCCTTCCTCAAATGGACTTATCCGCACATTACGCTGAACGGCTCAACTAGAAGCTGACATCGAAGCCAGCACCAGCGCCCTCTTCATCGGTGGTCGGAACGCCCTTTGCCTTGTTGTAGGCAAAGATCAAGACGATCGGCACGATAAAGGCGATAAGATTACCAGCCACATACCACACGAGGGTCTCGGGCGTGACGATGAGCAGGCCGAGAACGCCGGTCAGACCCTGACCGATAGCGCGCACCTCAAAGAGTTTCACGAAGGCACCGCCGCAGCCTGCACCGATGCATGCGCAGATGAACGGAATAATCGAGTAGCGCATGTTTGCAGCAAAGATAGCAGGCTCGGAGATACCGACCAGCGTCGGGATAAAGGACGACATGCAAATGTTGCGCTCTTTGGAATGCTTCTTGTGAATGAGGTACATGCCGATGGCGCCGCCGCCCTGGGCGATGATGGAAACCGACCAGATGGCCTGGATGTAGTTGAAGCCGGTCGTGGCAACGAGGTTGGCCTCGATACCCTGGATGAACTGATGCGTACCGGTAACGACGAGCGGCTGCAGGAACGCGGCGAAGACAAAGGCACCAAAGACGCCCATCCTGTTGTACAGGATATCGATTACGCCGGCGAGGACGTCACCGATCAGGTTGCCGAGCGGGCCGAACACGGTGAACAGGGCAACGTTAGCAAGAATCAGGGTAACGGTCGGGACAAAGACGAACGAAACGACCTCGGGGATGTACTTCTGGGCAATCTTCTCGACCTTGGCCATAAACCAGGCAGTCAGGATTGCGGGGAACACACCGCCCTGGAAAGCAACCATGGGAATGGATAGCGGACCGAAGTTCCAGTACTCAGCACCCGTCGGGTCCATAACGAACGTGTTGCGGTTCATAAGGCTCGGGTGAACCATGACGATACCGACGAGGATGCCCAGGATCGGGTTGCCGCCAAAACGCTTGACCGCGCTGTACATAACCAGGACAGGCAGGTAGTCAAAGGTGGTGGCGATAATGGCAAAGAAGCTTGCGAGGTTCTTGAGGAACTCGCTGTGATCGGCGAGGCTGCCCTCCATGCCGAAGAGGCCGTTGGCAACGATCAGCGACTTAAGGCCGATGATGATTGCAGCGCCGACGAAGGCGGGAATGATGGGGATAAAGATGTCCGAGAATACCTTGAGGACCGAGAAGAACTTGCCCTTCTTGTCCGCCTCGGCGCCCTTGACCTCGGAAGCGCTGATCTCCTTAACGCCCGTCAGAGCCATAAACTCATCGTAAACCTTGTTGACGGTACCGGTACCGAAGATAATCATGAGCTGGCCGCTGTTGTACAGCACGCCCTTGACGCCATCGATGTTCTCGAGCTCGGCCTTGTTGTATTTGCTCGTATCCTTGAGCACCAGACGCAGACGGGTCACGCAATGCGTGGCGCCCTCGATGTTCTCCAGTCCGCCGACGTTGTCGACGACTTGCTGGGACACTGCCTTGTAGTCCATGTTCCTCTCCATTCCTTTTCTAAATCATAAAACGGTTCGTTGCCGCTACAGAGACGCGATCGTTGCGTTTGCGCACTTGAGCGTACCGTCGGTGACCGTCAGCGCCACACCCTGGCCCTGCTTATTGCAGAAGCGAGCGTTAAGCGCAACATCATCGACAAAGATGGTCGCGATATCGTCGTCAACGACCAGGCGCACATGATGAGTGCCCTCGCCCTTAAAGAACAACGGACGCTCGAGGCCCATGTTGTTGACCTGGAACCACGGGTACTGGGGAGCCGGCGTGAACTCGAGCTTGCCCTCGCGCAGGTTGGCGCGGAACTCATAGGCAAGACCGGTCTCGGCGTCCTCGGCGAACTTGACCGAGAAGCCGGCAGCGTTACCGCCGAGCTCAATGTCGGTATCGAGCAAGTAGGTGGAGCCGGCATCCGCGGCGAGCACCTGCTCGACCTTGCCCGACTCGCAGGAAAGCTCAAAGGTCTCGACTGCCTTAGCCTCGCCAAAGGCGCCAAGCATGCTGTCGGGGAGCTTGGTGCCGAGCGTTCCGTCGGCACGCTGAACGATCTCGAGGGGCATAAAGGTGCCACCCCATAGGTAAGAGCTGGGGTCGCCGCCCTCGTCACGCGTAGGAACCCAACCAAAGAGAACGCGACGCTCGCCATCGAATGCGGTGCGAGCGGCGTAGTACGCGCGGCCGTCGAAGGAGTCGTCAGCGGGGGTAATCCAAGGACCGTTGATGGACTTGGACATGCGGTAACGGGTCTTGTTGCCGTCGCTGTACTCGGAAAAGACGAGGTACCACCAGTCGCCCATCTTAAAGAGATCAGGCATCTCAAACATGGTGTACAGGCCCGGGTTCCACCAGTCGCCCTGGAACTCCCAGTTGGTCAGATCCTTGGAGGTGAACTTGACCAGGCGGCCGGTCATCAGACGCTTGTCCTCGCCCACACGCGTGCCGAGGATGAGCATGTACTCTTCGTTCTCCTCATCCCAAAGCACAAAGGGATCGCGCCAGTTGCGGTCATCGTAACCCTCCTGGGGCGGAAGCAGCGTCTCGGCGATGTTCTTCTCCCACTTGACGGCGTCGTCGCTCGTTGCGTGAAGAAGAACCTGCTTCATCAAACGTGCGCGGACCTTATCGCGATTGCAACCAGTGTAGAGCGCATGGTACTTGTCGCCCACCTTAAACACCGTGCCGGCATAAATGTACTGGTCGACTTCCTCGTCGCCGCCGCGCTCAAGGCTCTCGCCAAAGTCCTTGTAGTTGACGAAATCCTTGGTCGTAGCAAGTGCCCAGCCAAACGGCTCTCCGAAAGGTTCGGGGTTACGCGTGTCACGCTGATGATAGAGATAGAACGTGCCGTCCTCGCCGTACGGCATGATGTCGCCTACCCAAATTCCCTCAGGCTGGTAATACACCTTGTGCATCCGAGACTTCCTTTCCACGACATACTAACTCGGTACAATGGCAAGATATGTCAATCGTTTTCATATGTCAAACGTTTTCACACCAATACGTCTTTTCGCAGTTCCAGTCGTCGGCAAACGGTTGACATATGCCGGTGAACGGTCATCAGAGGCGTTTGAGGAATTCTTTTGGCACGGGATGAACTACGCGGTTTTGCCCTCAATGAGTTCAACGGGGAGCTTGATATTCGATTCGGGATTATCGCCGTTAATAAGAGCGATGATGGATTGCGCCGCGAGCTCTCCGATGCGATCGATATCTTGACGTACGGTTGTTAAGTCAGGCATAAACGTCATAGTTCGGCGGGCACCATCCGCGCCCACGACCTTAATATCGTCTGGAGCGCTCAAGCCGCGCTGCTTCATCACGTTGAGACAGATGGCCGCCATCGTATCGTCTCCCGCAAAGATGCCGTCAATATCGGGGTTCTCATCGAGGATCTTCGCAACGACCGCGCCCTTTTCGTCGTCGGGCTTAACGAACTCAACCTCACGGACAAGCGCGGACAAACCGGCCTGCTCAACAACATCGAGGTAGGCATCGGTACGCTTATTGGCAGGCATGCGCATGCGGCTATTGCTGCGCAGGCACAGGATACGCCTGCAGCCGTCATCAATCAGACGGCGCGTGGCGAGCTCGCCAATGCCATAGCTGTCACTTGCAATCTGGACAGAGCCCTCGCCAAGATCGCAGTCGATGCCAACCAGGCTCAAGCCCATCTCGGCATATGCCTCGGCACCGATATTGAGGGAGTTGACGATGACGCCGTCGACCATATTGCGGCGGAGCATGTCAATATAGGAACGCTCAAGATCGGGTCGATTGGCGCTGTTGCACAGCAACATCTTAAAGCCGTTTTCCGCTAACGTGCGCTCGACCGCCTGCACAACCTGAGCATGGAACGGGCTGCTCACAAAGGGAACGATCATACCGATAAGATTCAGGCGACCGTTGAGCATGGCACGGGCGATATCGTTGGGCGTATAGTTGATGCGCTCCATCGCGGCATGGACCTTATCGCGGGTCTCTTGGCTAATATAGCCGCGATTATTAAGCACGCGAGATACCGTAGTAGGCGAAACCCCCGCCACCGCCGCAACTTCCTTGATGCCAGGCTTAGCCGTATCCTTAGAACGAGCACTCTCGCGAGCCATAGCACCCTCCCCCATCAACATGTCATACGTTTACATACGAACAAAGCATACCCCAACAACAGCGGGAAGACGGTAACAGCACAAGTAAGTAAACGACTCATCCAAATAATTAGGAGAGTTCCGCCTAAAGGGTGACTCCAAAGGACCCCACATGGCCGGTTTTGGGTTATTTTCCAAAACATCCCGCAGGACGCAAAGGGCTCCGCCGCGCGAAGCGCGCAGCGGAGCCCTTTGCATGTCCGAGGACGTTTTGGAAAGTAACCCAAGACGGCCCGGCGATCCTGCGGGAGTTAAACCCCTTTAGAACTTGTTGTGGAAGGTACGCGCAATGACCTCGTCCTGCTGCTCCTTGGTGAGCGTGTGGAAGTTCACGGCGTAGCCGGAAACGCGGATGGTCAGCTGCGGATACTTCTCGGGGTGAGCCTGAGCGTCGAGCAGCGTCTCACGGTTGAAGACGTTGATGTTCAGGTGGTGGCCACCCTTCTCGGCGTAAGCGTCGAGCATGTGGACCAGGTTATCGGCCTGAGTCTCGGAAACTTCAGAAACCTTCATAATGTGTCTCCTTCGATCGATAGGCGCCGGCCGAAACCGGCGCACTAATCAGTAATCGTTATTGTTAGTATAGCACTAACAATAGTTACTCGCCCAGCTGATCAAGGTCGATATCGCCAAAGAACACCTGATCCTCCTTGCCGAGCGCACTCGGGATGATGGAGAAGGTGTTGGAGATGCCGTCCTGAGCATCGCGGAACGGGAGCTTGGAAACCGAAGACAGCGAAGCGATGGCACCGTGGCTATCGCGCTTGTGCATGGGGTTAGCACCCGGGGCGAACGGCTGGCCAGCCTTGCGGCCGTCGGGCGTGGAGCCGGTCTTCTTACCGTACACGACGTTGGAGGTAATGGTCAGAACCGAGGTCGTGGGCACGGAGTTGCGGTAGGTGTCGTTCATGCGGATGTACTCCATGAACTGGTGCACAACGTCGTGAGCGATCTGGTCGACGCGGTCGTCGTCGTTACCGTACTTGGGGAACTCGCCCTCGGTCTCGAAGTCGACGATGATGCCGTTCTCGTCACGGACGGGGTGGACCTTGGCGTACTTGATGGCGGACAGGGAGTCAGCCACGACGGAAAGGCCAGCGATGCCCGTAGCGAACCAGCGGTGCACGTGCTTGTCGTGCAGAGCCATCTGGATACGCTCGTAGCAATACTTGTCGTGCATGTAGTGAATGATGTTCAGCGAGTTGACGTACACGCCAGCGAGCCACTTCATCATGTCGTTGTACTTGGCCACAACGTCGTCGTAATCGAGCGTATCGCCCTCGACGGCGCGATACTTGGGGCCGACCTGCTTCTTGGAGACCTCGTCAACACCGCCGTTGAGTGCGTACAGCAGGCACTTGGCCAGGTTGGCGCGAGCGCCGAAGAACTGCATCTCCTTGCCGATGCGCATGGAGGACACGCAGCAGGCAATGCCGTAGTCGTCGCCGTGATAGACGCGCATGAGGTCGTCGTTCTCGTACTGGATCGAGGAGCTGGCGACGGAAGTCTTGGCGCAGAACTTCTTGAAGTTCTCGGGCAGACGGGTCGACCACAGAACGGTCATGTTGGGCTCGGGGCTGGTGCCCATGTTCTCGAGCGTGTGCAGGTAGCGGTAGCTCATCTTGGTAACGAGCGTACGGCCGTCAACACCCATGCCGCCGATGGACTCGGTGACCCACTGCGGGTCGCCGGTGAACAGGGCCTGGTACTCGGGGGTACGGGCAAACTTGACCATGCGGAGCTTCATGATGAAGTGATCCACGAACTCCTGGATCTGCTCCTCGGTGAAGGTACCGTTGGCAAGGTCGCGCTCAGCGTAGATGTCGATGAACGTGGAGGTACGGCCGATGGACATAGCGGCGCCGTTCTGCTCCTTGACGGCAGCGAGGTAGGCGAAGTACATCCACTGGATGGCCTCCTGCGTGTTGGTAGCAGGGTTGGAAATATCGAAACCATAGGTCTCGGCCATCATCTTGAGCTCACCGAGGGCACGGATCTGCTCCTGCAGCTCCTCGCGATCGCGGATGTTGTCGGCGGTCATGACCGTCGGGGTGGAAGCCTTCTGGGCCTCCTTGTCCTTGATCAGGTAGTCGACACCGTACAGGGCGACACGACGGTAGTCGCCGATGATGCGGCCGCGGCCATAGCCATCGGGCAGACCGGTGATGATGTGAGCCGAGCGGCAAGCACGCATCTCGGGGGTGTAGACATCGAAGACGCCAGCGTTGTGGGTCTTGCGCTCGAAGGTGTAGCGCTCGACAACGTTCTCGTCGACCTTGTAGCCGTGCTGGCTGGCAGCCTGGCAAGCGATGCGGATACCACCGTTGACGTGCAGCGCGCGCTTGAGCGGCTTGTCGGTCTGGAGGCCAACAATGGTCTCCTTGTCGCGATGGGCATTATCGATGTAGCCAGCGGGGTGGCTCACGATACCCGTGACGGTCTTGGTGTCCATATCGAGGACACCACCCTGCTCGCGCTCCTTAAGCAGCAGGTCGAGAACCTCGCCCCACAGCTCCTTGGTACGCTCGGTCGGACCTACGAGGAACGACTCATCGCCCTCGTAGGGGGTGTAGTTCTTCTGGATGAAGTCTCGGACGTCAACCTCTCCCGTCCAGATACCTTCCTTGAAGCCTTCCCATGCCTCCTGCATTGTGTAACCACGCTCCTAGTTACGTGTAATGCGGCGCTCTCTCACACCGCTGCTTATTGAATTCTTGAATGTTCGGCTTGCACTACCGGCTTCTTCCGTTCTTCACCACACGTTGGTGCAGGAAAAACGTTTGTCCACCTTGGAACTACAACCCAAAACCCAAGATTTCACCCGTTTGAGAAGGATAACATAGCGACCCTCTCCATCTGGGCTGTTATATGTTTCTTTTTTTATATCATAAGGGCGTTTTTTACAAACCCGCAGGAAATGCGAGCGCGAACAACTACCGTTCACCGATTTGTATGTTATTTTTCCTTGCCTTTGTACGACCTTCGCTCTAGCTGTTATGCCAGCTTTAGCAGGATAAAGTGTCCCAGAGACCCTACAGAAACTGCAGGGCGGCCACGGGATCCCCCGTGGCCGCCCTGTGGCGTAGCTAGTTTTTAGCTTTGATTGCCGCTTGGCATTAGGCGGCTGCGGCGGCCTTGTCGGTCGTTGCCTTGCTATCGCCGTTGCCCTGGCCCTCAAAATGCTTGTAGCACCAGCTGGTGACCAGCGGGGTCAAAATAGCCGTCACGATTGCGCAGGCAGCAACCTGTGCCGTAGCCGTCGCGAGCACGGCGCCACCGTACATGGCCCCATTGACGCTTGCCATGGCAGCAGGCGTGGCCACATTGGCTCCGGCGCAGCTCGAAATGGCCGCACCTGCGACACCCGTACCGCCCGTGAGCTTATCGACCGCGATGACGGGAATTGCAAAGACCACCGAGCAGATCACGCCGAGCAGGATGCCGGGAAGACCGCCGTTGATAAGCTGACCAAAAGTCATGGTCGAGCCCATGGCAAAGAAGACGAGCACGATGATGGCGGAAAGTGCCGGTGCCATCATCTTCTTAAAGCTGGGGAAGAGGTTGCCCAGAATAATGCCGACGACGATCGGCAGGATGGCGCCCACGAGCGACCAGCCGATCGGAGCCTGGCCGGCAGCGCCAAGGACAATCATCGTGACCGGAGGGCCGACAACCAGCGTGGTGATGGCGACGGCGCCACGCTC
This sequence comes from Collinsella sp., assembly GCA_018377855.1. Classification (GTDB taxonomy): domain Bacteria; phylum Actinomycetota; class Coriobacteriia; order Coriobacteriales; family Coriobacteriaceae; genus Collinsella. Next base: position 62,469 of record JAGZYM010000012.1, read on the forward strand.
GGCCTCGTTGCCCATGGTGCCCATCAGTCCAGCGTACATAGCGTTGTTGGCACCCGTGCAAGCCGCCAGCATCACCATGGCAGAGATGCCAAACAGGTTGTCGTTGAACACATAAAGGATGAGCAGCGACACGGCAACGACCACGATCTGCTTGACGGCGATGATGATGGCACCGCGGGCAGCGGCGGCAGGAGCACTCTTAAACGAAATCGTCGTACCGACGATAAGCAAAAAAGCGCCCACGAGCGGGCCTGCACCCTGCTGGGTCATGCCAAGCGTAAAGCTGCCGAGCGTTTTGAACAGGTCAGGGAACAGCGTGTTGAGCAGGCAGCCCAACAAAAGCGGCACCAAAATATTGGCACCCGGGATGGAGGACATCTTAAAGAACGGCTCCTTTGCCGCCGGCGCCTCCACCGCAGTCGATTCACTCATATATATCTCCTTCGGATGCATGCGAATCGTAGCCGCACGCGCCTATGTCAGAAAGAAGGCGACGGTCCCGAGTCGCAGGAGCCGTCGCCGAATAATCGTCGCGAGGTATTACCCGTCCAGGACGATGCCGCCGTCGCAGTCACCGATCTCGCCGTTAACGAAGCTGGCGAGGTCGGAGGCAAAGAAGAGCACCATCTGCGCAGGTTCGCTGGCCTGGGCGGCGCGGCCCAGAGGAATACCGTTGATGATGCGCTGAGAGTTCTCGTCAGAGAGGATCGAGGTCATATCGGTAAGCGTGAGCGACGGGCATACAGCGTTGCAGCGAACGCCAAACTTGCCGCCTTCCTTGGCGACTGCCTTGGTTAGACCGTTAACACCGGCCTTGGAGCTCGCGTAAGCCGCGGTGCCGAGCAGGCCGCCGCCGATCTTGCCAGCAACAGAGCTCACGTTGACGATAGTGCCGGCATGGGCCGCCTTAAAGTGCGGGTACACGGCGTTCATCATGGTAAAGGTGCCGTTGAGGTTGATGTCGATGGTACGGCGCCACTCAGTGTCATCGATCTCGTCGAACTTCTTGGTGCTGATGACGCCAGCGCAGTTAATCAGGATGTTGGTTTGCGGCAGGTCCGTAAAAATCTGCTCGACAGTCTCGCGCGCCTTGGGTGCATCGGCGACATCGAGCTGATAGAACTTGTTGCCCTCGCCAAGCTCGGCCACCGCGGCCTCGCCCTTAGCAGCGTTCCTTGCGATGAGCGCGACATGTCCGCCGCCCGCGACGATGCCCTTGGCGATCTCGAGGCCAATACCCTGAGTGCCGCCCGTGACAATCGCGGTCTTGCCCGTGAAGTCAAATGCCATGACTCCATCCCCCTTTATATAAGGTGTCTCCTCGCGGGAAGTTGGAGCATCGCACGTGGCGATTATATGAGTCCCAGTCGTCGTGGTGGTGACAACCCCTCGCCTAACCGCGTGCATGATAGTTCTTTGAAACGCTTCAGCAATTGAATGATTTTAAGTCTTTATGCACTCTTTATATTGCCTAGCGCCCAAGTAGATTTTTGGGACATGCCTAGAAATCTACCGAATGGGATGGTTGGGCGGGGGTATCATCTTTCACCGAAAATAGTTTCTAGTGTTAGGGGTTTTCGGTGGAAGATACCGATTTCCATGAGCTTGGGCGTCAGCTCTTTACCGAGTTTGGCAGCATGCACCAGCGCGTTTCGCGCTTTGCCGACCAGGCTCTGGGTGGCGAGATGGCCGTCATGCGCGCCCTCATGCGCGCCGGCGGCTCGCTCACGCCGAGCGAACTCGCCGATCGTGCCTGGGTCTCGAGCGCCCGTATCGCCAATATCCTGCGCGCCCTCGAGGCCAAGGGTTGGGTCGAGCGCGAGCACTCAAAGACCGACCGTCGTCGCGTACACGTCACGGTGACCGACAAGGGATTCCAGGTCATCGAAATCAAACGCCGGGAATTCGAGGACCGCACCGCGGCCTTCCTCGAGCAGCTCGGCGAAACAGATACCCAGGAGATGGTGCGCCTTCTAAGACGTGCCAACGAAATTATCGACCGCAATCAAGAAAGGAGAGATGCCGAGTGAGGATTCTCAAGCTCTTTAAAAAACATATCCTGGCACTGTTCGCAGCTATCGTACTTATCGTAATCAGCTGCAACGCCGATCTGGCGCTGCCTACCTATATGAGCGACATCGTCGACGTGGGTGTGCAGCAAGGCGGCATCGCGTCGCCCGTGCCCGACACCATCCGTGCCGAATCGCTCGACGACCTCGAACTCTTTATGAGCACCAAAGACGCCAAGTCTGTGGAGGCCGTGTTTAGCAAGGCGGACAATAACGGCATTCGAACGTACAAGGGCACCGAGGAGGAGCGCGCCGACGGCGGCAAGATTGCCGACATCATGAGCCTGCCCGAGACTGTCGTCCTTTCGTTCAACCAGGGTATTGACGCCAACTCCATGGGCGACATGATGGGCACGTCCGGTGAAAAAGACAACAGCGGCGCCCAGGCCATGCCCACGCCCGAGCAGACGGCGGCGATGACGCCCGAGCAACTCGCCGAGATGCAGCAGAAGGCCGCAGCGGCGCAGAGCATGCAAAAGCAGATTGATGCCGACGGCGGCAAGATCACCATGAAGAGTATGCGCCTAGGTGTCAAGGGCGGTCTGGTAGACCAAAGCAAGCTCGTCGAGGGCGCCAACGATATGGCGGACAAAATGGGCTCCATGTCGGGCTCCATCGTGACCCAACGCGCCGTGAGCTATGTGCAAGACGAGTACAAGGCGCAGGGCATCGACCCCGCCGACGTGCAGAACGCCTACCTGGGCCGCATGGCGACCACGATGTTTGGTCTGTGCCTGATCTCGCTCGTCGCCACCATCCTGACCGGTGCCGTGGCCTCGCGCACCGCCTGCTCCATCGCCCGCGACCTGCGCCGCGAGACCTTCAACAAGGTTATGCACTTCTCGCCGGCCGAGGTGGGCAAGTTTAGCCAGGCCTCGCTCATCACCCGCTGCACCAACGACATTCAGCAGATCCAGATGGCCGCAACCCTGTTTATCCGCATGTGTCTGATGGCCCCCGTCATGGGCATCGTCGCCGTCATGCGCGTCCTGGCCAACCATACCGGCCTAGAGTGGACCATCGCCGTGGCCATCATCGCGGTCTCGGCCGTCGTCGGCGTGCTTATGGGCCTCACCATGCCCAAGTTCAAAAAGATGCAGAGCTTTGTGGACCGTGTGAACCTTACCGCCCGCGAGCTGCTCGACGGCCTTATGCCTATCCGTTCGTTCAACCGCGAAGAGCATGAGCTCGAGCGTTTTGACAAGGCTTCGCTCGACCTGATGACCACACAGCTCTACACCAACCGCGCCATGAGCTTTATGATGCCGCTCATGATGCTCGTCATGAACTGCATCACCGTGCTTATCGTCTGGTTTGGCGCGCAGGGCGTGTCCGACGGCGTGATGCAGGTCGGCAACATGATGGCGTTTATCTCCTACACCATGCAGATCGTCATGGCGTTTATGATCCTCACCATGGTTTCGGTCATCCTGCCCCGTGCCGAGGTCGCAGCCGAGCGCGTGGAAGAGGTCATCACCTGCCCCACGAGCATCAACGACCCTGTCTCGCCCAAACTGCCTGCTGCCAGCGCGCCGCGCGGTGAGCTCACCTTCCGTGACGTGAGCTTCCAGTATCCCGATGCCCGCGCCGACGTCATTAGCGGCGTAAACTTCACCACGCACGCCGGCCAGATGCTCGGCATTATTGGCTCAACGGGTTCGGGCAAGTCCACGCTTGTACAGTTGATTCCGCGCCTGTACGACGTCACGGGCGGCAGCATTTCGCTCGACGGCATCGACGTGCGCGACATGACCCTCTCTGAGCTGCGCCGCCGCATCGGTTATATTCCGCAGCAGGGTCGTCTGTTCTCGGGTACCGTCGAGAGCAACCTCAAGTTTGCCGGCGACATGGTGAGTGACGAGGATATGCGCCAGGCAGCACGCGTCGCCCAGGCGGAGGACTTTATCGCCGAGCGCGAGGGCGGCTACGACTCCCCCATCAGCCAGGGCGGCTCCAATGTTTCGGGTGGTCAGCGCCAGCGTCTGGCCATCGCCCGCGCGTTGGCCAAAAAGCCCGAGGTCGTGGTGTTCGATGACTCGTTTAGTGCCCTCGACTACAAGACCGACGCGCGCCTACGCGAGGAGCTGGCCAAAAACGTTACCGACGCCGCGCTCGTGGTCGTGGCCCAGCGCATCGCGACCATCATGCACGCCGACCAGATCATCGTGCTCGACGACGGCCACGTAGTGGGCACCGGCACGCACAAGGAGCTGCTGCGCAGCTGCCCGGCGTACCTGGAGATCGCACAGTCGCAGCTTTCCGCCGAGGAGCTGGGGCTTACCCAAGAAGAAATTGCAGCCGTCATGGAAGGAGGCGAGCGCTAATGGCAGACGAGACCAAGACTCAGATTCCCAAGCCCACCCGCCAGCGTGGTCCCATGGGCCGCATGGGCGGCATGCGTCGCGGCGAAAAGGCCAAGGACTTTAAGGGCACCATGAGGCAGCTGCTCGGCTATATCGGCCAGCACAAGATTGCCGTGTTTGCCGCCGTCGCCTTTGCCGTGTGCTCGGTCATCTTTAACATTGTGGGACCCAAGGTGCTCGGCCAGGTTACGACCAAGCTGTTCGAAGGCCTGGTCGCCAAGGTCAACGGCACCGGCGACGTTGACTTTGACTGGATCGCCAAGACGCTCGGCTTTTTGCTCTGCCTGTATCTGGCGAGCTCTGTCTGCAGCCTGGTCCAGGGCTGGCTCATGACCGGTGTCACGCAAAAGATCTGCTACCGCATGCGCAAGGAGATCGCAGCCAAGATTGCCGTCGTGCCGATGAGCTACTTCAATGGTCACAGCAAGGGCGATGTGCTCAGCCGCATCACCAACGACGTCGATACACTCGGCCAGTCGCTCAACCAGAGCGTGACGCAGCTTATTACGTCCGTCACGCAGATTATCGGCGTGCTCGTCATGATGCTGTCGATCAGCCTGCCGCTCACCGGCGTCACCGTGCTCACGCTGCCGGCCGCCGCGATTATCTTGATGGTGATGATTCACTTCTCGCAGCCGTACTTCCGCGAGCAGCAGCAGGTCCTGGGCACCGTCAACGGCATTATCGAGGAGGATTTTGCCGGCCAGAACGTCATTCAGGTGTTCGACCGCGCCGAGGCTTCGATCGAGGAGTTCGACCGCCAAAACGACCGTCTCTTTATTAGCGGCTGGCGCTCGCAGTTCCTGTCGGGCCTGATGATGCCGCTTATGAGCTTGGTGGGTAACATGGGCTACGTGGGCGTCGTCGTGGTGGGTGCGCAGCTCGCGCTGACCGGCAATGCCACGCCCGGCGACATCCAGAGCTTTATCCAGTACGTTCGCAACTTTACGCAACCCGTGCAGCAGCTGGGCAACGTGAGCAACACGATGCAGTCGATGGCCGCTGCCACCGAGCGCGTCTTTGAGTTCCTGGCCGCGCCCGAGGAGGAGCAGAAGGCCGGCGCGCAGATTCCCGAGAAGCGCCCCGGCCACGTGGAGTTCGACCACGTAAAGTTTGGCTACACGCCCGACAAGACCATCATCCACGACTTTAGCTGCAAGGCGCAGCCCGGCCAGACCATCGCCATCGTCGGTCCCACCGGCGCCGGCAAGACCACGCTCATCAAGCTGCTGCAGCGCTTCTACGATGTGGACGGCGGCTCGCTGCGCGTCGAGGGTGTCGACGTGCGAGACTGGGATCGTGCGGCGCTGCGCGGCGAGTTTGCCATGGTGCTGCAGGATACGTGGCTGTTTAACGGCACCATCCGCGAGAACATCCGCTACGGACGCCCCGATGCAAGCGATGCCGAGGTCGAAGCCGCCGCACGCGCCGCACGCTGCGACCACTTTATCCATACGCTCGCCGGCGGCTACGACTTTATGATTAACGAGGAGGGCACTAACCTCTCACAGGGCCAGCGCCAGCTCGTGACCATCGCCCGTGCCATTTTGGCCGACCGTCCGGCGCTGATTTTGGACGAGGCGACCTCCAACGTTGACACTCGTACCGAGGAGCTTATTCAGCGTGCCATGGATGCGCTAATGCAGGGCCGCACGAGCTTTGTCATCGCGCACCGCCTGTCCACGATCCGCAACGCCGACGTGATCTTGGTGATCCGCGACGGCGACATCGTCGAGAAGGGCACGCACGACGAGTTGCTCGCCCAGGGCGGCTTCTACGCCGACCTGTACAACTCGCAGTTCGACGAGGCGGCGTAGATACGGCCGCAGAGAAATGATGACGCCCGAGAACGGGGGCGCAGGACAACCTGCGCCCCCGTTTTGTGTCCTTCGAGCCTCGAAACGCTTTTCCTGAGACCTCATTGACGGCGCTTTCCAGACCCCGTGGGCAAAAAAGGGCAAATATGAGTACTGTTACCTTTTTAGTAACAGCCAAAACCGCCTCAAACGACCTCTTTGCGGCCTCTATACGCCTTCAAATTAATCAAAACGCCCGTTAGCAGGCTTCTGCGTGCCAACGTTAATGAACATATTTATTACTTTGTCTATTATCTCGCTAGACGGATATGTTAGTAGGTTAGCAACAGTACTCATATTTGGCATTTTTTGCCCACGGGGTGTTTCCTGGGGAACCGACAATAGCCTTAGTGTCCCGCGCGACGCCACTCCCTCCCGGTATCCGCCGACGTTCCCCCATATAAAACCTGCCAAAATAAACCTGTCCCTTTTGGCAGGTTTCGGGGTGGCAAGGGCTTGCACTTTAGCGTGCGACAGCGGATAATGCCGAGCATTCGAGAATACGCTTATTGCTCTTTCTATAGATTGAGGAGGCCCCTATGGCCATGGAATTCAAACGCAGGCTGCCGATCCCCATGGAGATCCGCGAGGAAATGCCGCTTTCTGCCGAGCTTACCGCCAAAAAGCAGGCATTTGACGCCGAGGTCGCCAAAGTCTTTACCGGCGAGGACGCACGTAAGGTGCTCATCATCGGCCCGTGCTCTGCCGACCGCGAGGATTCGGTGCTCGAGTACATGAACCGACTGGCCAAGACCGCCGAGGAGGTCAAGGACAAGCTCATCGTCATTCCGCGCGTCTACACCAATAAGCCGCGCACCAAGGGCACCGGCTACAAGGGTCTTCTGCACAACCCCAACCCCGAGGCTCCCGACGACCTGCTCGAGGGCGTCAAGGCCATCCGCCACATGCACCTGCGCGTCATCGAGGAGACCGGCTTCTTTACCGCCGATGAGATGCTCTATCCGTCCAACTACCAATACCTCGTTGACCTGCTGAGCTATGTTGCCGTGGGCGCACGCTCGGTCGAAAACCAGGAGCATCGCCTGGTGTCGAGCGGCATTTCGGTACCCGTCGGCATGAAGAATCCCACTGCCGGCTCTACCACCGTTATGCTCAACTCCATTTACGCCGCCCAGGCGCACCAGAGCTTCATCTTCCGCAACTGGGAGGTCGAGTGCGACGGCAATCCGCTCGCGCACGCCGTTATGCGTGGCTACATCGGTCTCGATGGGCGCACCTACCCCAACTACCACTACGAACACCTGGAACGTCTGGCTGAGCGCTATACCGAGCACGCCGGCTATGCCAATCCGGCGGCGGTCATCGACTGCAACCACGACAACTCGGGCAAGCGTCCGCTGGAGCAGTATCGCATTTGCAAGGAGGTACTCGACAGCTGCCGCCGCAACGAGTCCATCTCCAAGCTGGTCAAGGGCTTTATGATCGAGTCCTACCTGGAGGACGGCAACCAGCCGGTCGACGGCGGTGTCTTTGGCAAGTCGATCACCGACCCGTGCCTGGGCTGGGAAAAGACCGACTACCTCATCCACGAAATCGCGGAGCGGGTTTAGTTACGCGGGCCGCATTTGGACAATCTGACGTTCAACTTCAAGGGCGCGACCAGAAGGTCAGCGCCCTTTCGTTTCACGTCACCTTGTCTCAAATGCGGCCCGCTCGCT
>JAGZYM010000036.1:0-12550 GCA_018377855.1 Collinsella sp.
ACGGGCCGATACTCAAAGCCCATTGTGGCACCCCGAGCCCGCGGAAAGAAACTGCAACGCGGGGGAGGCGACCCCAATGGCTTTCTCATATCGTCTTTCTTGCCGGCTATATGGTATGCAAAACTAGATAACCTAGAATACAATATAGCCAATGAACGGAGGATTCTTATGAACCACGCCAAACACGTTATCCCGATGTCCGATTCGTCGGTCAGCATTAAGCCTGAGGATATTCAGCCCACTGTGCTGCCCGATGCATTTATTCAGTCCGATATCGTGCGTAAACTTAATACATTGAGCCTGACTCGCTATGACCAGCTGCCCAACGTGACGCTCTACCGCGATCAGGTCATTGAGTATGTCGCGCTGTGGATGGAGCCACTGTCCATTTGCGTGGAGCAGCCTGTCATTACGCCATCGATGATCAATAACTATGTGAAGATCGGCCTGGTGCCTGCTCCGGTCAAAAAGCAATATGGCCGCGAGCAGATTGCTCGCCTGATCGCTATCTGCATCTTTAAGCAAGTGCTGCCCATTGCCGCGGTTCAGGCGCTCTTCAATATCCAGCGTTTGAGCTACGATGCCCCGACTGCCTTCGATTATGTGGTCGATCAGCTCGAGGCATCGATTCGCGCGGCGTTTTCTGTCGAGCAGACGCCGGTTCCCGATACGGCGCATCAGGTCACACGCGAGTCGCTGCTTGTGCGCAGTGCCGTATCGTCCTTTGTTTCGAAGGCGTACTTGATGAGCTATCTCAAGTTCAATGGGTTTAATAGCTAGCCGACGTATAAAACGGGCGGGACAAAGAGCCATCTGTCGCTTTGTCCCGCCCGTATTTTGCTTGATTGGACTTTTATTTGCCCGAAGCTACCCCCATACCGTAGCCGATGATGAGGCCGTGCATCTCGGCGTAATAGGAATCCAGGCCGTTGCAGGGCATGATGATGGTCTTGGAGCCGGGCCAGTGCTCCACAATGCGGCTGGCCAGTGCCTGGGCGCCGGCCTCGTTCTCCACATGGTCGATGATGACCTCACCGCCCGTAAAGCCCTCGGCTTCCATAGTGTCGATGATCTTGTTGAGCATCTTCTTTTCGCCTCGCGTGTGCCCCACGAGTTCGATTTTACCGGCCTCACTCGCCGTGCCCAAAATGCGTATATTGAGCTTGTTGGCAATGACGCCGGCTGCCTTAGGGATACGTCCGGCTTTGGCGAGATTTTCGTAATTGCACAAGCTGAAGAGGATTTTGCTGTTCTGTTCAAGACTATCGAAGTATGCGCAAGCGTCCTCGAATGAGACATCCGGATTGCTTGCAAGATAGCGGTCGAACAGCAAGAAAATGAGGTCCATTTTGCCGCCAGCTGCGCGTGAATTGACTAGATGAATCTGTCGGTCGGGCTCCTTGGCAAGAACCATATCGCGAGCCGTGGCTGCCGCGTTGTAGCTGCCCGACACGCCCTCAGAGATCGGCATGCAGATGGTCTTGTCTGCCAATTTGAAGAGCTCGGCCCACTCCCCTACGCTGGGACAAGCGCTCGAAGAAGCGTTCGTCTCCGCCATAACAGCGCAGTTAAGCTCATGAACATCGAGCGAAAGGTCATCGACGAATTCACGCTCCCCCACTCGAATTTTGAGGGGCGCAAATGCAAAGGTGGTATGGGGTGCGGTCGGTTGCCAATCGCGGAGGTTGCAGCTTGAATCGGAGATAAGTGCCCAGCTCATAGAGGGTCCTTTCTAATTGTTCTTCAACAATTATAGCTTTCTTGCTGACCGATTGGGCCGCTATCTAGTATTCAAAACTAGATAGCGGACTGCACGAAAGACAAAAGAATGGACCTCGCAACTTAAAGCCACGAGGTCCACATTCACACGCTGTGTAAGATGACTTAGTAACGCACGAAGATGTAGTTATTGTTCATGCCGGCGGCAACGGAGCTGATGATAACACCCGTGTTGTAGTCGGAAGCATGAATCATCTGACCACCACCGATGTAAATGCCGGTGTGGTACGAGTTGACCACAACGTCACCGGGCTGCGGATCGGAAACACGCGTCCAGCCCATAAAGGTACCCGTGGTGCCCAGGCGGCAATAGCGACCAGTGAGGCAATAGCTAACAAAACCAGAGCAGTCGAAGCTGTTCGGGCCAATTCCGCCCCAGGAATAAGCGCAACCAAGCTTGCTGTATGCACGCGAGACAACAGAACCGCCGTCGACGGACTGGCTCGGAGCAGAAGGCGTCGGAGCCGGAGCAGGCGTGGAGGGCTGCGGCGTCGGAGCAGGTGCCGGCGTAGGAGCCGGAGTGTTGCCGCCCTGGTTGTTGTTATTGCTGGTCTGGCCACCGTTATTGGTGTTCTCGGTCGTACCGGCAGTCTCGTTGCTCACCGTGGCCTTCTCGGCGGTACTGGCGTTGATGCCGGCCTGCAGCGCGGCGTTGGCCTCGGCCTCGGCGGCTAGCTCGGCCTGCAGCTGTGAATCCAGGGAGTTTACGACGTTCTGGGCTTCAGCCTGCTGAGCGTTAAGCTCGTCGACCTTCTTTTGCGTGGCGGCGACGTTCTTCTCCTGCTCGGCCTGCTTATCGGTGAGCTGCTGCTTAAGCTCCTTGACCTCTTGAATGGTCTGAGCTTGCTTATCGGAAACTTTGCCGTAGTAGAACAGACGGTTGAGCATATCGCTCAGGTCATCGACACCCGTCAGAACCTGAAGCAGGCTCAGACCGCCGGTTTTGTACTCGCCGGCGACATAGGTCGAGAGCTTGGCCTGACCATCGGCGATCTCTTGCTGCTTTTGCGTGATCTCGCCAGCAGTCTGATCGAGCGCCTGCGTCTGCGTGGCGAGCTCATCGTAAATCTGCTGGGTTTGGGTACCGATCTGCTCGAGCTTCGTACGAGCAGCGGCAAGGTCGGATGCGGTATCGGCGTAGGCAGGAGCCGCGAGGCCCAAGCCCAAAACACAAGCGAGGGTTGCCGTAGCAGCGCAGCGTGCCATGTTTTTGTGCGTGTTTGCTGTGCGCATGTAGCTTCCTTTCCAGTAACTAAGGGTAACGGCTAGTCCACCGTCACCAGGCTAAAGAGCTCCACATCGTCATCAGACGGCGTGAGCTTCTCGCGCGGGTTGAGAAACGCAAGCTCAAGGATACAACCGTAACCGACAAGCTTTGCGCCCATATCTCGCACCAGTTTACCTGTTGCCTCGACGGTTCCGCCCGTCGCGACCAAGTCGTCCAGAATCAACACGGTATCTTTAGAGCTGATAGCGTCGGCATGGATCTCAATGGAATCCGTTCCGTACTCGAGCTCGTAGCTCTGGCTCACAGTCTCGCGCGGTAGCTTGCCCGGTTTACGTGCGGGAACAAAGCCGGCGCCAAGGGCTACAGCTACCGGTACGCCAACCATAAAGCCGCGAGCCTCGGGACCCACGACCTTGGTGATTCCCATGCCGGCAAAGTGCTCGGCGAGGGCATCGGTCATGGCTTTGAGCGCCTCGGGATTGCCAAAGAGCGGCGTGATGTCTTTAAAGATGACTCCGGGCTCGGGATAGTCGGGGATGTCGACGATTTGAGATTCGAAGTCGTACATTGCATGACCTTTCAATGGGTTCCCGAAATTTCAGCAGCGCTTATTTGCCCGCGGTGGCGGTGCCGGATTGCGAAGGGGCGACGACTTTGAGCGGCTTTACGAGAGAATCCTCGTGCGAAGCCGGCGCGGATGTCTCTTCGTTTTTGGCCTTGCTGGACTCGGAGCGAGTGATTTCCTCATCGAGTGCATCGATGTCGGCGTCCTCGACCACGGCGTTGAGCGACTCAAAAACGCGGTTCTTGAGCAGCGCAGTGTGCACACCTTCCGTCAGGTCGTGAAGCTTCTTAAACGCACGCTCGAGCTTGGCGTCGCGCTCGTCATCGGAGGTATCCATTCCGAGCATGCTCACGAGCACCTGCTCAAACATCGAGGACTCGCGGTTGGCGGAAGACACGTATTGACGCAGGTTGCGCGGCTCGATATGGAAGCGCGACAGCTCTGAGCAGTAGCGGATGATCGGAAAATCGCGACCATCGACGAGCTCACGATTCTGCGGACTCTTGATAATGCGGATAAGGTCGTTCTCGGCGAGCGAGCGGATAAACGAAATCTCGACGCCCAGCATATCGGGAATGGTCTCGATGGGATGCAGCTTTTGCTTAGTCTCCTTGGGCTCCGTCTTGAGCGGAACATCGGACAGCAAGCCCACCTCGTAGGCGAGCGTTGACAGGTCCGTGGCGTTTTCCAAGCGCTGCTTAATCACGTTGAGCGGCATGTAGCGAGTCTTCTGCAAATGCAGAATGACCTCCAGGCGATCAACGTCCTCCTTGGAGTACTGACGGTATCCCTTTGGCGTACGATGAGGGGTAATGAGCCCCTCATCCTCTAGAAATCTAATTTTTGAGTTCGAAAGATCGGGGTATGCGCCTCGAAGTAGGTTGACGACTTGGCCGATACTCAGATAGTTGCGTTCGGCCATGCCCTACTCACCGGTTTCGATGCGCTCCGGCGTGCTCTCGTGGTAGATGAGCGTAAACGTACCGATCTGGACGGAAGAACCGTCGTGCAGCGGGGCTGCATTGACGATGGCGCCGTCGACCCAGGTGCCATTGAGCGAGCCCAGGTCCTCGATACGAGCGCCGAGGCCCTCGCGAATAATGCGCGCGTGGCTGCGCGAAACGGTCATGTCGTTGAGGAAGATGCCGTTCGCGGGATCGCGGCCGATGGTGGTCACGTCGTCCTCGAGCTCAAAAGCGGCACCCGTCTGCGGACCCTTGACGATGGACAGAACGGGGGCGGTGATGCGCACGTTAGCCATGAGGTCGGGAACGGTGACATCGCTTGAAGGCACGCGGAATACGCAGGTAGCGTCAGCAGTCTTATCATTCTCAGGCATATTGTTAACCATGTTGTCCATGACAACCCCTAACTTATCGCGGACGTGCCGCAAATAATGAACCGTACGTAATCATACCCCAACGAATTAGTCTTCGATTTCGGGGTTCAGAAAGTCGATGTCCTCGTCCTCGGGATGCGCGAGAGCCTGTTTAATGGCCGCTCCGCCCTTAATGGAATAGATGACAGCCGTGAGCATGGAGAAGATCACGCCGCCGTACACAAAGAAGATGCCGAGGGGCACCGAGCTTCCGTTGAGGCCCGGGAAGGCCGTAAGGGTTGAAGGTAAAAGATGCAGGCCGTCAACAACGGGGAACCCGAGCAGCATGAGCGAGAAGCCGGTCATGAGCAGCGCAGTGGCAATCTTTCCGGGAAAGACGACATCGATGGGGCGACGGTGATAATGACGAACGATAAGCGTGCCGATGCCCAGATAGATGTCGCGGCCAATAATGAGCACGCAGACCCAGATGGGCAGCTCTCCGCGAACCACCAGTCCAAGTACGCCGGTGAACAGCAGCGCACGGTCGCAAATGGGATCCATGACCTTGCCGAGCCACGAGACCGTCTTAGTCATGCGGGCGATTTGACCGTCCATCCAGTCGGTGGAGGCGGCAACGGCGTAGATAACGATGGCGATGACGCGGTTGTTATCCGTCACAAACAGGTACAGAAATACCAGGGTGAGGATCAGGCGCGTAAAGGTGATGAAATTGGAGATCGTAAAGATCTTATTCGACGGGTAATCGGAAGTGCCGATAAGCTCCTTTTTGATCTTCTTTTTGATGCCCACAGGACTCCCCCGCTGGTTAACGACAAAACTTTCGATACTATACCCGTTCCGGCGATGTCTATCCAGCGCAGCCATAGAGAGTCCAGACATGTGGAGGGCGCCTCTGGGCTGCGCTGGATTCTGCATTTGTGTACATCAGCCTCCAAAAGCGACATTTTTCGGCATCTTTGGTGGCTGGTGTACACGTTTTGATTCGGTGATTACATCGATCGGGAAAGTTGTTGCTTTAAGCAAATGCGTACGGGTCGAGAAGGGCTGGCACCAAAAGAGCCCAACGGCCGTTACGGCTTCGTTAGAAACGCGCCCCATCATGGATGGTGAACCCGAAAGGTAAGGCGCGCGGGCACGGCGACTCGGCCCGCGCGCCCGGAAGAGAAAGGATAAGCCCATGGGTTACATGCTCGAGACGCGCGGGCTCACCAAGCGCTTCGGCCGCGGCGACCAGGCGCAGGACGCCGTGGCCGACGTGAGCCTTCATATCCGCGAGGGCGAGGTGTACGGGCTGCTCGGCCCCAACGGCGCCGGCAAGTCGACAACGCTCAAGATGATCTGCGGGATGCTGCGGCCGACGGCCGGGGAGATCCTCTTTGCCGGGCACGCCTGGCGCCGCGAGGACCTCTACGCAATCGGCAGCCTCATCGAGGAGGCGCCGCTCTACCCCAACCTCACCGCGCGCGAGAACCTGCGCGTGCGCACCACGCTGCTGGGCCTTCCCGAGAGCCGCGTAGATGAGGTGCTCGCCGCCGTGGACCTCGCGGACACCGGGAAGAAGCGCGCCGGGCGCTTCTCGATGGGCATGCGGCAGCGCCTGGGGCTCGCGCTGGCGCTGATCGCCCGGCCACGCCTGCTCGTGCTCGACGAGCCCACCAACGGCCTCGACCCCATCGGCATCGAGGAGCTGCGCGACCAGATCCGCGGCTTCGCGGCGGCGGGCACGACGGTGATCGTCTCGAGCCACATCCTCTCCGAGGTGCAGCAGATGGCGGACACCATCGGCATCATCTGCGGGGGGCGCCTCGCCTACGAGGATGCGCTTCGGCCCGGGCAGGACCTCGAGGAACTCTTCATGAGCGTCTGCCGGGAGGGGCGTCGAGCGCGCGGGGAGGTGGCGGCATGACGGGCGAGAAAGGCGCCCTGCTCGCGGGCCTGCGCGCCGAGGCCCTGAAGTCGCGCCACGCGGCACCGGTTCGCCTGGCCGTGCTCATGGCGCTGCCGATGCCGCTGCTCGGCGCGATGCCCTACCGGGGCGTGCAGATCTTCAGCGCGTGGAACTACTGGTACGCGCTCTTCCTGCCCGTGTCTCTCTCGCTCGTGGTGGCGTGCGTCGCGCGGGCGGACGCGCGCACGCGGATGCGGGGGCTTCTGGGCCTGGGCTTCCCGCTCGGGCGCGCCTGGTGGGCCAAGGCGCTCTGGTGCCTCGCGCTCTGCACGCTCTCGAACCTCGTGGTCTTCGGCATCTACCTCGCGGGATCGGCGTTCTCCTCGCAGGGCCTCACGGCCGCGGGCACGCTCACGATGCTCCTCTGTGCGCTCGTCAACACGGTGACCGCGGCGTGGATGATCCCCGCAGGGCTCTTCCTCACGGCGCGGCTCGGCATGCTCGCGGGCATCTTCTGCCCGCTCGCCGCGCAGCTCGTGGGTGGGTTCGCCTGGTCGCTGGTGCCGCTGCCGCAGCTCTTTCCGCCGTCGGCGAGCATGGTCATCCCCACGAGCTTCATCCCCGTGCTGCCGAGCGGCGAGCCACTCGCGGCGGACATGGCGCTCGGCGGGGCGCTCTCGTCGGACGGCATGCTCACACTGGCGGGCCTTGCGGTCTGCGCGCTCGCGTTCGCCGCGCTCACGGCGGCGGGCGCGGCCTGGTTCGCGCGCTCCGAGGAGAGGTGATGGCCGTGACACGACTCTCCGACCCGACGCCGCGCATGACTCTCTCGCGTGCCCTGCTCTCCGAGGCCCTGCGCCTGGCGCGTTCCCCGCTCGCAGTGGTGCACCTCGTCTGCGGCCTGGCAGCCGGTCTTGCCTGCGGCGAGTACTTCTCCATAACCCGATGGGACCCGGCGCTGGGCGCGGACGCCTACGCCCAGTTCCTCGGCGCCCTCATGCCGCTCATGTCCGCCATCGTCTGCGGGCTCGCCGTGGACGAGGAGCGCGCTGCCGGGCGCCTCGCCAACCTCACGGCGGTCCCCTCGCGCGGGCGCGCCGTCGCGGCGAAGCTGCTCGCCCTTGCGGCGCTCGGCGCGGGCGCGCTGGCCGTGGCGCTCGGCGTGTTCGGGGCCGTGCTCGCCGTCGCCGGGCGCCTGCCGCTCGGGCCCGCTCCGCTTGCGGCCGCCTGGGCGGGCATCGTGCTGGGCAGCCTGCCCCTCTATGCGCTGGGGCTCGGCGTGGCCCTGCGCCTCGGCCGCAACGCCGCCATCGGCGCCGGTGCGGCGGGGATGCTCCTCGCGTTCTTCTCGGTGGGCGGACTTGCGCACGGCCTCATGACCGGCGAGCTCACCGGTGCCCTGGCGACGCCCCTGAACTGGGTGCCGCTCGCCTGGCCCGCGCGCCTAGGGTCGCTCGGGGTGGAGGCCTTCATCGACGCCGCACGCGCGGCGGGCCCTCTCCTCACGACTGCGCTCGCTGGCCTCGTGCTCACCCTGGCAGCCGCCGCCGTCCTTCTCGCCTGGTTCTGCCGCTTCGAGGACGGGAGGGCAGATGCGTAGGAAGCCGTTCGCCGCCGTGCTCGCCCTCCTCTCCGCAGCGCTCGTCCTGGGCGGGAATGCCCTGCTCGACGCCGGCTGGGGGTCGGCGCCGCGCTCGATCGCCGACCGCGTGCTGCCCAACCCTGAGATCGCCATGTGGGCGCCCGCGCCCGCGGCTGCGCGCGGGGCTCTGGACCGCTGAGCGCGGCGCAAGTACAATGCCGACGGGAGTTTCAGGAGGTCGAACATGGCGAGGATACTGGCAGTGGATGATGAGCGGGCGATCCTCGACGCGCTCGCGCGCGTCCTCGGCCGCGACGGCCACGAGGTCGTCAAGGCAGCGGACCCGACGGCGGTCCCGGGGACGGACCTCTCGCGCTTCGACCTCGTGCTCTGCGACGTCATGATGCCGGGGCTCGACGGCTTCGAGCTCGTGCGGCAGATCCGCCCGGACTTCGACGGGCCCATCATCTTCCTGACCGCGCGCGTGGCCGAGGAGGACGCCGTGGCCGGCTACGGCCTGGGCGCCGACGACTACGTCCGCAAGCCCTTCGGGGCCGCGGAGCTGCGCGCCAAGGTCGCGGCCCATCTACGCCGTGAGCGCCGGCCGCGCTCGCACGCCCTCTCCTTCGGGGAGGTGCGGATCGACCTCGGGGCGCGCGGCCTCGCCGTGGGCGGCGAGGCCGTGCCGCTCACGCCCACCGAGTACGCCATCTGCGAGTACCTCGCCCGCCACCCCGGGCAGGTCATGAGCCGCGCGCAGATCCGCGAGGCGGTGCTCGGCTGGGAGAGCGACGCCGACGACGCGGCCATATCCATGCAGGTCAGCCGCGCCCGGAGGAAACTCTCCGAGGCCGGCGCCGATCCGATCGCGACCGTCTGGGGGATGGGGTACAAGTGGCAGCTTTGAGGACCGGGGCGCGAGGTCGCGGGGGCATGCCGCTCTCCTTCGTCATCGCGCGCTACTTCGCCTACGCGTTCGCGGCGGTTGCCACGGCGTGGCTCGCCTCGTTCATGGCGCTCTCCGCGGCGATCGACGCGGGCTTCGTCTACGAGGCAAGCTGGGGGCCGGCCAATGCGCGCGAGGTCGCGGAGGGCCTGGCACGCGACGGCGTCTGCGGGCAGCAGGACGTGCCGACGGCGTACCGCTACCTCATCCTGAACAAGGACGGACACGTGCTGATGACAGACCTCGAGGGCACGCGGCTCGAGGACGCGACGGAAATGGCCCGTGCGGAACTCGCCGCGGATCCGGGCACAGTGGAGATCGAGGGCGGGGGCTCGGGCCTCACCTACGCCGCGTTCCCGCTCAAGGGCGGCGGGGCCTGCGCACTCGTCAGCGAGTACCTGCCGCAGTGGGTCTCGCGCGACCTCGCCGGCCTGCTTCCCAACCCGCAGAACCTCATGCTCGTCGGCGCCGCTGCGGGAAGCGCGCTCGCGCTCGCGCTCGTGGCGCGCCGCGCGAGCCGCGTGATCTCGCGCAAGATGGCGCCGCTCGCGGAGGCGGCGGGGCGCGTCGGCGCGGGGGAGCTCGACTTCGCGGTCGGCAGCACCAACGTGCGCGAGGTGAACGACGTCCTCGCCGCGATGGACGCCATGCGGGCCTCCCTCGCCGAGTCGCTCGAGGCCCGCTGGGCCGCGGAGCGGGGGCAGCGCGAGCAGGTGGCGTCGCTCGCCCACGACCTCAAGACGCCGCTCACCGTGCTGCGCGCCAACGCCGACTTCGTGGCGGAGGAGCTGGAAGACGAGAAAGACGCCGACCTCGCGGCCGCCGCGCGCGACATAGCCGGCAGCGTCGAAAGGCTCGACGGCTACGTGCGCCTGCTCATCGAGGCCTCGCGCGGGTCCGGCGGGGCTGAGAGGGCCCCCATGCGGCCGGCCGAGCTCTGCGAGCAGGTCCTCGCCGAGGCCGCCCAGATCGCCCGGGCGCGAGGCGTGACGCTCGACGCGGCCACGGGCCCTGCTGTCGCGGGCGCGCCCGAGGCCCCGCTCGACCGAACCGCCCTGGCGCGAGCCGCCGCGAACCTCGTGGCCAACGCCGCCGAGCACGCGCGCTCGCGCGTGGCGGTCTCCTGCGACGTCGAGGGCGGCCGCCTCGTCATCGAGGTGGCCGACGACGGACCTGGCTTCTCTCCCGCCGCCCTCGAACGCGGCTGCGAGCGCCTCTTCACAGACGACTCCTCCCGCTCCTCGCGCGACGGAGGCCGCCACTACGGGCTCGGCCTCCACGCCGCCGCCGAGGCCGCGAGCGCCCACGGGGGCTCCGTCTCGCTCGCCAACAGCCCCTCGGGCGGCGCGGTGGCCACCATCGCGGTCCCCCTGTGCGGGGCCTGACGAATCAGGCCCTCACACTGGCATACCTCGCAACCAAACGCTTCCCGGATAATTCATGAGGCCGTACTCGTATTCGAGCCTGCCTATCTCTGCGGCAAGCGCCTCCGTCATGTAGAAGTTTTTCGTGCGGCCCGTCGACTTCGCCAGGCGGTCGTACCTGTTCGCAAGGTCCTCGGGGATTCTCAGGGCTGCGGTGACGGTTGCCATGACGCACCTCTTGGTTAGATGTAATACGTATATTTCTTTCTATCACATCACCCGAACCCCGCACCGGCGTACGGCCGCATCTGCTTTTTACCTTACATTGTGTCAACCGGTCCATGCCCGGCATATTCTGCCGGATTGAATCAACCGTTAAATCAATCCGAGCCTTTAAGGGGCGGTTGAAATCCTTCGAGGACTGAGGGCACCGTCCCTAGGTCGGCTCCTCGATGGCCTCGGCTGAATTCCCCTGCAATCGACCGCATGGGTTCCGGCACGGGGTTCTGGCGCTGTCCGAACGGGGCGCAAGACTCGGCCGTCGGTCGTGCCGGACGGCATACGTTTTGAGACCGGCAAGCTGTTGCCGGCTCGAGGACAGCGGCCCGGTGCACCGGGCCGATCAATAGAGGACTCAGGTTCACAGCGCAGTTTCTTGGGGCTCGCATATATAGGAAGACTTGATCGGCAATCGATTTTAATGAAGTCGACAGCGCATGTCAGAGCTTTCAACAAATTTAACATGCCACCCTTTATATCCGCACGCGCGTTATTCAACTCATAAGGACCGGCTATCCCTTACCTGTGACACAATCTCAAACGCACAGAACAGAATCATCAGTCCAATCATCGCATAAGAGGCAGCCGAACCTTCAAGCACTATTCCACAAAGAACAATCTCCGCGCCGCCAATAAGAACTGTTATCAGGCGCTCTGCCTTTTTGCTCTCGCCGCTCGCATAAAAAGGCGGCAAAGCGCACAAGATCACATATAGCCCGGGAAGGGAATACAGGATCGATAGTCCAAGCCCCCCATCAACCGCAGTGTTTTGCGTAAGAATCAACTGAACCCAAACGGCAATTATCACTGAGCAGGTTGTCGATAAAAGAAGACTGGAAATATAGCACGCAACAAAGTCCCGTCGCATTCGAGCAGAGAAATCCGCGAACTCTCTTCGCCGCGTGGAAACAATAAGGTACACAGAAATTGCAATAGAACCAATCAGAGAAAACAGCGGAACAACCAGCAATTCAAGCTTATTACCCCATCGATCAACCACACCCCCACTCCAATGAGCGGGAATTGTATCAGGGAGGACTGACCAAGCCGCCCATAGAATCAGAAATGGAAGAATAGAGAGGATGAAAGATGATAACACTGCAGTAATTTTTTTGAGGCTCTCATCGATTCCGCATCTCCTTGCGCGCCCACATTCCACTCCGCCTTAAATCAAGTATAAATAGATGGCGCTCGGTATTATTGGCGCAATCGCGATAGCGATTACCGCCGTTGTTTCTTTAAAAATGGTAGGAATACATGTCTCCAAGAATTGATATATCGATTGACGAGCTGCCCGAAGCGTCGAGCCTTCTTGATGGACATGACTATTCGTCACAAATCATTCAGCGTATCGCCAGGGTTCCAGTAATACTCGATGCATCGGGATGCCCTCATTCCCCTTTTTTCGAAGTTGAATATGATGACAGGACGATTAGGTTTACAAGTCAAGCAAGTTAATAATCTATGTGGTCAATATAATACCGTTGAACCCGCATATCGATACCGCTCAGCCATTCGCCTCGCCCCCGTCGCACGTATCTTCATCCGGTCTGTTACTTTTAATCTAACAATTCTTT
>JAGZYM010000037.1:0-12539 GCA_018377855.1 Collinsella sp.
AGGACGGACAGCGAGCGACGTCCAGAGCGAACAAGTTGGCATGAAAAAGGCAAGGCATAGACCTTCTGGTCATGCCTTGCCTTTTGAATGACAAATTGTCGCTCTGGGCGGCGCGCAGCGTCGAGCGGTTACGGCGTTTGGTAAAACGCCGTAACCCCCTAGTACATCTTTGCGCCGGCGGGAATGGAGGCGTCGAGCTGGATCAGGTTGAGGCGCTCCTCACCATCCTCCTCGTGGATGGCACTGATGAGCATGCCGCAGCTGGGGATGCCCATCATCTTGCGCGGAGGCAGGTTGGTGATGGCGAGCAAGGTCTTGCCGACCAGGTCCTCGGGCTCGTAATAAGCGTGAATACCGGAGAGGATGGTGCGGTCGGTACCGGTACCGTCGTCGAGCGTAAAGTTCAGCAGCTTCTTGGACTTCTTGACGGCCTCGCATGCCTTGACCTTCACAGCGCGGAAGTCGCTCTTGGAGAAGGTATCAAAGTCGACGAACTCCTCAAACAGCGGCTCAACGGCGATCTTGGAGTAATCGAGCGTGGGCTTAAGCGACTTAACGAACGGGCTCGCGGCGTTGCCGGCCTCGGCAGCCTTGGCGGCAGCGGCACCGGACTGGAAACCCTTCTCGGGCTTCATGTGCGGGAACAGCAGCACGTCGCGGATAGAAGCCTGGTTGGTGAGCAGCATGACCACGCGGTCGATACCGATGCCGATGCCGCCCGCGGGAGGCATACCGTACTCGAGGGCGCGCACGTAATCCTCGTCATACTCCATGGCCTCGTCGTCACCGCCGGCCTTCTCGGCCATCTGGGCGGCAAAGCGCTCGGCCTGGTCGACCGGGTCGTTGAGCTCGGAGAACGCGTTGGCGTACTCGTGACCGGCAATAACCAGCTCAAAGCGGTGCGTCAGGCGCGGGTCGTCCTCAAAACGCTTGGCAAGCGGGCTGACCTCGATGGGGTAATCGCACACGAACGTCGGGTTGACGATGGTGTCCTCGCCCAGCTCATCGTAAATCTCGGCGATGATCTTGCCAGCAGTCCACTCGGGCTTGATCTCCAGGCCCTTCTCGCGCGCGGCGGCAGCAAGCTCCTCGACCGGCGTGTCGATGGTGACCTGCTTGCCGAGCACGTCGGAGACGATGTCGGTCATGGGACGGCTGGCCCACTCACCAGAAAGGTCGATGGTCTGGCCCTGGTACTCAATGACCTCGGGGTTGCCGATGGCCTTGTTGGCAGCCTTGATGACACCTTGGGCGAGTGCCTTCATGCCCTCGAGGTCGGAGAAGGCACGGTAGGCCTCCATCGTGGTGAACTCGGGGTTGTGGGTAAGGTCCATGCCCTCGTTACGGAAGATGCGGCCGATCTCGAACACGCGCTCAAAACCACCGACGATGCAGCGCTTGAGGTGCAGCTCGGTGGCAATACGCAGGTAGCACTCCTGATCGAGCGCGTTGAAGTGGGTAATGAACGGCTTGGCAGTAGCGCCGCCCTGGATGGTCTGCAGGATGGGGGTCTCGACCTCCATGTAGCCGTCGGACTCCATAAAGCGACGGAAGGTGGAGAGAATCTGCGAACGCTTACGGAAGGTCTCGCGAACGTCGTCGTTGGCGATCAGGTCGACATAGCGCTGGCGATAGCGGGTCTCCTTGTCGGAAAGACCGTGGAACTTCTCGGGCAGCGGACGAACGGCCTTGGCAAGCAGGGTCGCGCTCTTAGGGGCAACGGAAAGCTGGCCACGCTGGGTGCGCACGACCACGCCGGTCACGCCCAGGATGTCGCCCAGGTCGAGGGCCTTGAGCGTACTCCAGGCAGCCTCGTCCATGTCGTTGATGCGGCAGAACAGCTGAATCTCGGCAGTCGCATCGCGCACGACGATGAACATGATCTTGCCCTGACCGCGCTTGGCGACCACACGGCCAGCGATCTTCACGACGTCCTCGGTGTCCTCGCCATCGGCAAGCTCGGCGTACTTAGCCTCGATATCGGCGACGTAGTCCTCAAGCTCAGAGTGCTCGGGATAGGGGTTCTGGCCCGCCTCGAACAGGGCGGCGCGCTTGGCCAGGCGGGTGGCGCGCTCGTCGTTGAGCGTCGATGCCTGATCGGCGGCGTTCTGGTTCTCTGCCATAAGTTAGCTCCTCAAACTAAAACGCTCCCCAGGATTCGGTCCCAGGGAGCGAAAACATACCTTTACGCGGGACCGTGGTCTAGCGTGCGATCTTGGCGATGGTGTAGACGCGAGTCTTGCCGGAAGGCGTAACGACCTCGACGGAATCGCCCTCGCCGTGACCGATGATGGCGTGACCGACCGGAGACTCGTTGGAGATCTTGTGCTCGAGCGAGTTGGTCTCGGTGGTACCAACGAGCGTGACTTCCATGACCTCGCCGTTGGGATCAATCAGCGAAACGGTGGAACCGATGGAGACGGTCAGATCGCCCGTGGTGGCAGCAACCTGAGCGTTGGCAAGAATGGCCTGGATCTCGGCGATACGAGCAGCATTCTGGGCCTGCTTGTCCTTGGCGGCATCGTACTCGGAGTTCTCCGAAAGGTCGCCGAACGCGCGGGCTTCCTTGATGTCCTCGACGATCTCCTTGGCGTAATCGCCCTCACGCCAGGCGAGCTCCTCGACGAGCTTCTGGCGGCCCTCAGCGGTCAGTACGATCTGGCTTGCGTCCATACGGATATCTCCCCAACTCTGATCAAACAATCAACTGTCAACAAAACGAAAAAGACCGGCTAGCCTGCGGGCAAGCCGGTCAGGTGCTCACCCCAAAGGGATGGGACTACTCTGCGTCCGCGTCGCTGTCCTCTGCCTGCTTCTTCTTGGCAGCAGCGAGCTTGGCCTCGAGCTCAGCGATCTCCTTGTCCTCCTCGGACTGCTCGACCACGACCTCCTCGGCCTGCTTGGTCTCGGCCTTATCGTCGCCCTCCATACCCTCACGGATATTCTTGACGGTAGAGCCGAGGGACTTGCCGAGCTTCGGCAGGTTCTTGGGCCCGAAGATAATCAGGACAACGACGAGAATAATGATGAGCTCAGGAGCCCTCAGTCCAAACATGTAGACCTCCACAATACAGCGAGACAAGCTCGAATGAGTATACCGCGGGTATCGCGGTATCACAACACTAGCTAAAAAAAGGGACCGCAAGAAGCGGTCCCTCCTCATGCTCTGGTCGGGTTGACTGGATTTGAACCAGCGACCCCTGCGTCCCGAACGCAGTGCTCTACCAAACTGAGCCACAACCCGTTAGCTCGACTATAGTAACAAAGATTTTCGCCGCGTGCTAGAGAAATTTTTATTTCTTTGGCGCGTCGATTTGAACCGTGTTGGGAATAAGCTCAGTCGCGCAGGCCCACCAGCCATTTTGCTGGGCAGCATCGGCAAGCCTTTCGACCGTGGCAGCGGTGTCGCAAATGGCAAACGAGCAGGCACCCGATCCGCACACATCTACAGCAACGGTTCCGTCCTGTTTACACAGCCAGTCGAGGACCGTTTGAATCTGCGACTCCATCTGTGCGGAAATGACACCCAGGTTGTTATGGATGAGTGCATATGCCGTCTCGGCATCACCAGCACGCAAGGCAGAAGCTATCGCGCCGGGCTTGTCCGCAGGCACCGGGGCCTCGTCAAAACGTCGATAGGCTTCAATTGTCGAAACGCTTGCCTCGCGCGGCTTGACCAGCACGACGGGCGTCGCGGGCAGCGCGGGGTACTCAGTTGCCAGCACGTCTCCCCCACCTACGTAGAACGCAGGACTCGCGTGCAAAAAGAACGGGACGTCAGCACCAATGCCCCGCGCAATATCGTCGAGCGCTGGGTCGGTGCGATCAATGCCCCAGAGCTCTGCCAAGGCGACAATGACCGCGGCCGCATCCGTCGAGGGGCCGCCCAAGCCGGCGCACAATGGAATGCGCTTCTCAATCGTCACGCAGATGTTTGCCTCGCGACCATAATGCTCGGCCATAGCAACCGCAGCCCGATACGCCGTATTCTTTTGCATGGGAAAATCTGATGCTGGAACCGTCTGGACGGTCAGCGCCTGCGACGGCGTGACCGTCACGGTATCGGAAAGACCGACGGCCGCCATCAGGGAATCGACCCTGTGGTAGCCGCGGTCATCGCGCTCGGTATGAACCCCCAGGTAGAGGTTGATCTTTGCCGGCGCGGAAAGAGACAGGGACCAATCGGTCACCGTTAATGCTCCTCGAGCTGATTGCCGAGCGGGGTAAAGATATGCTCGCCGCTCTCGGGATCGAACAGCTCGACCTGGCCGGTGAGGACATCGATGTACTGGTAGGACTGACGCGACTTGCGGCCGCGACGCTCGTCAACCTCGACAATGAAGACGGCCGGGTGGACGCTCTTGATGGTGCCCATGCGCTCGACGACGCGGGTACGGCCCATGTTGGCCTTAACCTTGACGCGATCGCCCACCATATCGGTCAGCTTCTCGTGGATGTCGTCGACGTGATTGACTTCCATCTCTTCCATGAACAGGGCCTCCAGAAGGTGCAATTCAAAAAGGGGATAATACCCCTAAGATAGACAAAACTCTAATACTATAGCACCCTGCTGCCGCCATACGCAAGTAGCTAAATAAGCCCCGTCCCAAATACGTACCAGACGACAACCTCGCATGACCAGTTGTTACGCGGTTTGGTAAAACCGCGTAACCTAAAGGTTGTCGGTGTCCAAGACGATGGTGAATGGGCCGTCGTTGACCAGGTCGACCTTCATGTCGGCGCCAAAGATACCGTGCGCCACATGCTCAACGTCCTCGCGCACCAGCGTCAGGAAGTACTCGTAGAGCTCGTTGGCAACATCGGGTGCGCCGGCATCCGTAAACGACGGACGGCGACCGTGGCGGCAGTCGGCGAACAGCGTGAACTGCGACACCACGAGTACCTCGCCGTCGACATCGGCAAGTGCCAAGTTGGTCTTGCCGTTCTCGTCCTCGTTGATGCGCAGGCCGCGGAGCTTGCCCCACAGCTTGTCGGCCTCGGCGCGCGTGTCGCCATGGCCCACACCCAGCAGCACCAGGTAGCCGCGTCCAATGCGACCCACGCACTCGCCGTCGACCGTCACGCCGGCGTTGAGTACGCGCTGCACCACCGCGCGCACGGCCTACTCCTCGCCCGTCAGTTTGGCGGACAGATGCTCGAGCGCATGGAATCGATGGCTGATGGCGTTCTTCTCATCCGCCGTGAGCTCGGCCATGGTCTTGCCCGGCGTGTCGACCGGCAGGAACAGCGGGTCATAGCCAAAACCATGGTCGCCGCGGCCCTCGTGCGCGATAACGCCCTCGCAGGCGCCCTCGCCATAGGTAACCAGACCGTCCGTGTCGATGAGCGCGACGACGCTCATAAAGCGCGCGGTGCGGTCCTCATCTGCCACGCCTTCCAGGTTAACGAGAAGCTTGGCGTTGTTGGCGGCATCGTCGCCGTGCACGCCCGCATAGCGCGCGCTATACACACCGGGCTCACCGTCCAGCGCGTCGACGACCAAGCCCGAATCGTCGGCAATGGCCATAAGGCCCGTCTCCTCAACCGCGGCTTGGGCCTTGATGATGGCGTTCTCCAAAAACGTCGTGCCGTTTTCCTCGGGATCCTCAAAATCACCCAGCTGGCCGAGCGCCACAAAGCGCACCTCGGGCATGACCTTGCCCAAAATGGCCTCGATCTCGGTGAGCTTATGGGCGTTGCCCGTTGCCACGACGATGGTCGCCGCCGGGTCGAGGGTGTCGATGTCAATCTTCTCAAGTGCCATGACTGGCCTCCTTGTCTCTATAGCAAGCCGCGTGAGGGGCGTTTGGGCACTTGACCTCTCCCCTCTCAGGCGATCGGACCTTTCAACGCAGCATTTCAGCAGATAAAACCTACCAAAATAAACCTGTCCCTTTTTGGCAGGTTAGGCGATGGCTTGGCGCTGAAGCTCGATGAGCTCGGCGACACCCTTGTCACCCAGGTCAAGCAGGGCGTTGAGGCGTTT
Organism: Collinsella sp.; assembly: GCA_018377855.1. Classification (GTDB taxonomy): domain Bacteria; phylum Actinomycetota; class Coriobacteriia; order Coriobacteriales; family Coriobacteriaceae; genus Collinsella. Next base: position 5,987 of record JAGZYM010000037.1, read on the forward strand.
GCGGTCGAAGGGCGCCTGCTCGCCGGTGCCCTGGAGCTCGATCATCTCACCGGTATCGGTGGCGACGAGGTTCATGTCGACCTCGGCATGACTGTCCTCGGAATAATCGAGGTCAAGCAGCGTATTGCCGTCGACAACGCCCATAGAGATGGCAGCCACCTGGCCGGTAAGCGGGATGCGCTCGATCTTGCCCGCCTCGACCCACATGGCGAGGGCGTCGTGCAGCGCCACCCAGGCGCCGGTGATGCTCGCTGTACGCGTGCCGCCATCGGCCTGAATCACATCGCAGTCGACGGTGACGGTGTACTCGCCGAGCGCCTTCATGTTGACGACGGTACGCAGGCTGCGGCCAATGAGGCGCTCGATCTCCATGGAGCGACCCTTGCGGTTGGCGTGCTCGCGCTTGCAGCGCTTGCCGGTCGACGCCGGCAGCATGGCGTATTCCGCGGTCACCCAGCCGGCCTTAGCTCCCTTTCGCCAGCCCGGCACGCCCTCCTCGATAGTGGCGGCGCACAGCACGCGCGTGTCACCGAACTCGGCCAAACACGAGCCGTGGGCGTGCTTCATGACGCCACGGGTGAGCTTAACGGGGCGCAACTCGTTGGCGGCGCGACCGTTGGCGCGGTTGACCTGCATGTACTCCATAGAAATATCCTTTCGGCAAAATATGTGGCGAAGGCTTTGGCGGCTGCCTCACATCTATTTCAGCTCATCGATATCGATATGTTCGATGCTCTTGAGCGGCTGACCAAAGATAAAGCTGCCCGCCACCGCAAACTCGGCAATGTTATCGGCCGTCGTGGCAAAACGATGCTGCGGCTCGGCGGCGTCGCCCGCCAGCTGCTCGCGGCGCGTGAGGATATCGGTCAGCTCGCGTGTGGTCTCCTCGGCGGAACTCACGACGCGCACCCCAGGCCCCAGCGCATGGCGGATAGGTCCCACCAACAGCGGGAAATGCGTACAGCCGAGCACCACGGTATCGATACCGTGGTCGCGCAGCGGCTCAACCGTGGCACCCACCAGCGCACGCACGGCAGGCGTATCGAAGATGTCCTCGTTCTCAAGCCACTGTTCCTGCAGATGTGCACCCGAGGCGAGCTCGTGTTCGACAACCTCGACAAAGCTCGAGGCAGGACAGCCGTATACATCGACGCCGGCATCTAGATCCTGAATGGCGCGCGTGTAGGCGCCCGAGCGAATGGTGAGGTTGGTAGCGAGCACGCCCACGCGACGCGTACGCGTGCTGTTGATTGCTGCACGGGCACCCGGCGCGATCACGCCGATCACGGGAACGTCGAGCACCTGCTGGGCCAAACGCAAGGCCGCAGCGGTCGCCGTGTTGCAGGCGATGACCATAATCTTGACGTCGTGCTTCGAAAGCCAACGACCCGCCTGCAGCGCAAACGAGCGCACTTCATCCTCGGTGCGCGTGCCGTAGGGGCAGCGCTTGGTGTCGCCAAAGTAGTAGACGGACTCGTGCGGCAGCGCCGTCGCAATCGCGCGCGCAACCGTCAGACCGCCCAAACCAGAATCGAACACGCCAATCGGGCGCGTGTCGCCTGCCGGATTCTCGATATCGGACATTACCTCACCAGTCTCTCTCGAAAAGACATGTCCAAGTGCAGCGACGCCGCGCTACGAACGCGCCGCGACCAGCAGCTCTGCCGTCGCCGCCCAACCGTCGACAATTTTGCCGCGCGTAACGAAAGCGTTCTCGCAGGCAGCCAGGAACTCGGGCGCGCCGGCGCTCGTCAGGCCATTCTCGACCAGGCAGAACGTGCCCACGTGATCGGCCATGTAGAAGTCGGACTCGGAATCGCCGAGCGCGAGCGTCTCCTCGCGCTCGATCCCCAGGTGCTCGCAGAAGCGCGCGATGGCAACGCCCTTGTTGAGACCCGCGGGGTTGATGTTGAATGCGCGACCGTCCTCGACGCGATCGAGCTCGAGCGTCGTCGGCTTGGACAGGTGAGTCAGATGGCCGTTGCAAGCCCAGATCAGACCGCAGCCGGCCTCGTCCAGGATGGCCTGAACCTCATCGTCGGGCACATCGCCGCGCATGCCGACGGTGACCTCACGGTATTTGTAGCCGGTCGACATGTCGTTGTGATACTCGATCTTGTGCGGCCAGCGGGCGAGGATCTTCTCGCACACGCCGGTCTGCTCGATCACCTGGTGCGGCGTGAGGCCGCAAGAGGAGTCGTAGGGCATGTCGCCGGTCAGATACTCCCAATCGTTGGCTTTGAGGTCGTACATGACCAGGCCGCCCATCTCGCCGATGTAGGAGTTGAGACCGAGCACGCGCGCGTCCTCGTGGATCATGGTACGGTTGCGGCCCGAGGTGGGAACCACCTGAATACCAGCGCGAGCGAGCGCCACGACGGCCTCGACGAGTTTGGTCGAGGGGTTGCCGTCGTTGTCGCGTAGCACGCACGAGCCGGGTGCGAGCATCGTGGCATCCAGGTCGGTAAAGACGTACTTGACCTTGGCCAAGCGCTCGCGCATCTCGCCCGAAAGCTCGGCAACGGTCGGCAGGGTGTTGTGGGACATGGTTACTCCGTTTACGTAGAAGGGTTTGGACTTGGACGGCATGTTTTGATTGAGGGAACACGCTTATGGCGACAGCGCACTCAGGGCGCCGCCGCCATCATGGTTCATTAGTCAAACTGGGTAACATCGATCAGGCGATTGGCCAACGAAAGGTCGCTCTCGATGGGCACGAACTCGTCGCCCACGTGCATGAGCTCTTCGTCACCCTTTGCCAGCAGCAAGACAATGGTGGGAGCATCGGGGTTGACGTACTCCTCGCGCGCCGCCTTGAACGCCGCATGCACAGCGGCTTCGCGGTCGAGGATGATCTTGTTCGGCGTATCGTCGGGAACATGCTCGGCAAGCTCGCGACAGACCTTCATCGGGTCCTCGTGAGCTGGATCCTCGTTGGCAAAGATCATCAGGTCGGAATACGGTGCGGCCTCGCGCGGAAGCTGCTCGCGGCGCTCCTGCGCCTTGCCGCCGGCAGCGCCAAACAGCGCAATGACGGGGCTAGCGGGAAACGCGCGCTTCACCGACGAGAAAAGCGAACGGAACGAAAGCTGGTTGTGCGCATAGTCGACGACGCAGATCACGCGGCCGTCCTTCGACTCCACGACCTCCATACGGCCCGGCACACGCAGTTTGGAGAGGCCCTTCTTGATAGCCTCGATACCGATGCCGATCTCGCGCGCAGCGGCGATAGCGACCAGCGCGTTTTCCACGTTAAAGTCGCCCGCGATGCCCAGCAGGACCTTCTCCCCCGTCTCGGACTCGTCGGCACACAGGCCATGCAAGTTGAACTCGATGCTAAAGCCGACCATGCGTACGTCGCTTGCCCACAGGCTCGCCTCGGGATGCTCGACCCCAACGGTCACCAAGCGATCGGCCGTCGACGCTGCCTCTAGCACACGGTCAATCTCTTCGGTGCCTAGATTCACCACGGCGGTCTTTGCCTGGTCAAAGATCCTGAGTTTGCTCTCAAAATAATCCTCAAACGTGGGGTGTTCGATCGGCGAGATGTGGTCGCGGCCGATGTTGAGGAAGCACGCCACGTCAAACGGCAGATTCTCGACGCGTTGGTACTTGAGCGCCTGGCTCGAGACCTCCATGACCATGGACTGGCGACCGGACGTGCGGCAGTTGGCGATATGGCGCCAAACCTCGGGGGCCTCGGGCGTGGTGTTGGTGCTCTCGTAGCACTCGATACCATCGTCGGTACTCACCGAGCCGATCATGCCGCAGGACTCGCCCGCCGCCTTGATGATGGACTGGAGCATAAAAGCGGCCGTGGTCTTTCCCTTGGTGCCGGTGATGCCCACGATCTTGACGTCGTGGTCGGGACGGTCGTAGACCTCCGGCGGCAACAGGGCCATGGCCGTGCGAACACTATCAACAACCAGCATCGCAGCACCGCTCTCCTGCGCCAGCGGCTCCAGAGACTCGACCAGCGACTCCTCGCACACAAATGCGACGGCGCCCGCATCGAGCGCCATGCTCAAAAACGCGGGCTTAAAGGCAGCACCTTTGCAAAAGAATACGTCACCTGCCGAGACCGCGCGCGAATCAAACGAGCAGCCGGTCACGGCACGCTCGTCAACCTGCTCTGATGAGCGCAGCTCGCCGCACACATCGAGAAGCTTGGCAAGCGTATCGACCGTGGTCACGGTCGCGGAATCCGAATGGTGCATCTTTCACCTTTCTCAGCCATTTGGCAGGGACGGTTTTATAGTAACTGAAACGCACCCACGCAAAAACGGCTCCCGGAGGAGCCGTTACGCGCAGGCGTTCGTAAGCCGAGGCTAGGCAGCCTGAACAGCGGGCTGGTCCTCGTCGATAAAGAAGCGCTTGTACCACACCAGGAACACGAGCGGCGTATAGATCTTGCGCTGGAAATCGCCCTTGCCCGCAAAGTGCAGATCGAGCAGGTGCATGAGCTCATCGGTATCGAAGAACTCGCTTGCCCACGGCGCGGTGAAGTACTCCTTGACATAGTCGTACCACTTTTGCTCGCGCAGCCAGTAGACAATCGGCACCGGGAAGCCCACCTTGGGACGGGTGGCCCACTCATCGGGCAGCGACTTGTTGGCAGCGTGGCGGAGTACCTGCTTGTTGCCGTTCTCGTTGATGCGGTAGCGATCGGGAATGTGCTCGGCGAACTCCATGACTTTGCGGTCCAGGAAGGGCACGCGCAGCTCCAGCGAGTGCGCCATGCACATCTTGTCGGCCTTGAGCAGAATGTCGCCCGGGAGCCACATGTTCATGTCCAGGTACTGCTTCTTGACCAGTTCGGGCTGACCCTTCACGCGTGCGTAGATGGGTGCAGCGAGCTCAAAGGCGCCGTCGCCGGTGTTGTACTCGGGCTTGAGCACGCCGTCGACCTCGCGCTCCGGCCATACCAGAGCCTGTCCCAGGAACGACTTCTCGGGGATCTCGGCACCCTTGACCAGGAAGTTATGTCCCTTGAAGTACGGCATATGCAGCGCCAGGTTACCGAGCGCGCGACGGATGGGCAGCGGCACCATCTTTTTGTACTTGCGCACCGGGACCGTGTCCTCGTAGTAGGCGTAGCCGCCAAAGAGCTCGTCGGCACCTTCGCCCGAAAGCACGACGGTGACGTCCTTGCGGGCCATCTCGGCCAAGAACCACAGCGGCACGGAAGACAAGTTGGACTGCGGCTCGTCCATGTGATACTGGATGTCCTCGAGCGCACCGAAGAACTCGTCGGCGGTAATCATCTTGCGAACGTTCTCGACGCCGAGCTTATCGGAAAGCTCCTTGGCGTAGTTGGTCTCGTTGAAGTTCTTGTAGTCAAAGCCCACCGAGAAGGTCTTGTCGGGCATGAGGCAAGCGGCGATGTAGCTGGAGTCGACGCCACCGGAGAGGAACGACGCGACCTTGACGTCGGCGATGCGATGGGCCTCGACGCTCTCGTGCACGACCTCGTCCAGCTCGTCGACGTACTCCTCGAACGGCTTCTCGACGGCAGAGTAATCGCAATCCCAGTAGCGCTCGATGTTCATCTTGCCGGTCGGGATATCGACGGTAAAGTAGTGCGCCGGCGGCAGCTTGTAGACACCCTCGAAGAAGGTCTCCTCGGTTGCCGAATACTGCAGCGTCATGTACGGACGCAGGGCCTTTTTGTTGACCGCCTTGTGGAAGTGCGGGTAGTCCAGGAAGCTCTTGATCTCGGAACCAAAGAGCACGCCCGGAGCGCCGTCGCCCGCATCGGCCATGGGATAGTAGTAAAGCGGCTTGATGCCAAAGATGTCACGGGCGCCAAAAAGCTTGTTCTTCTTTTTGTCCCAGATGACGAAGGCGTACATACCGCGCAGGCGATCGAGGACAGCCTCGCCCCACTCCTCGTAGCCGTGCAGGAGGCTCTCGGTGTCGGCGCCGCAATGGAACTTGTAGCCCTTGGCTTCGAGCTCGGAACGGAGTTCTTGGAAGTTGTAGATCTCACCGTTGAAGACAATGACGACGCTGCCGTCCTCATTGGCCATGGGCTGAGCGCCGGCCTCGGTCAGGTCGAGGATCGACAAGCGGCGGAAGCCGAGGGCAACGCGGCCGTCGATAAACTGACCGCCCATGTCGGGACCGCGATGGACGATGCGGTCCATCATCTTGGTGAGCACCTCGGATTGGTTATCCGTCCCACCGACAAAACCGACAAAACCGCACATATACTATCCCCTCTGCTGTTGCTGGGCATCAAATCGAATCAGTAGCTTTTGAGTATACCCGAGGGCGTAAAGAGGGGCGGAATGTTCAGGCAATCTCAACTGAATCAGCTCCGCTGCGACACGTGCCAGTTACCTTTAATGGATATGAGATGAATGAGGCGATTGTTTTGCTATACTCTCTCCGCACGGGCGATTGGCGCAACGGTTAGCGCAGGTGCTTTACACGCACAAGGCTGGGGGTTCGAATCCCTCATCGCCCACCACTGATTTGATAGGCTCCCAGCAATGGAAGCCTTTCTTTTTTGGGCCCAGCGCATGGGATTCGAACCCGACAGGGTGCGGAG
>JAGZYM010000038.1:0-11016 GCA_018377855.1 Collinsella sp.
AAAGAATTGTTAGATTAAAAGTAACAGACCGGATGAAGATACGTGCGACGGGGGCGAGGCGAATGGCTGAGCGGTATCGATATGCGGGTTCAACGGTATCACATTGGCCACATAGATTTTTAACTTGCATTTCTACCCGCCCTTTTCGTAGAGTCGCCGATACGTGCTTAGCGCACCCTCGGCGCGTCCGGCAGGCTTTGCGAAATGGGATCCAGGAGACTTCGGCGCAGCATCATCTTGCGGAATGCTTCTAATGAGCCTCCCATCCTTCAAAAACAGAATCTCATCGCACAGCCTATCGACCGAATCCAAGATGTGGGATGACATGATGATGCACGTACCAGAATCGGCCAGCTTCCTGAGAATCTCGGAATGCAAGTCCACCCTGCTGGGGTCGAGCGCGTTCATGGGCTCATCTAATAGAAGGTACCGCGCGCCCGTTGCATACGCAATCGCCAGGGTAAGCTGCTGCTTCATGCCCTGGCTCAGAGTGCGGATCCTCATCTTCGCGAACTCGCCTATCTGCGTTTGTTCCACTATCTCTTCGATATCGCGAGCATGCGGCCACATATCGCAAACCATCTTGAGGTGATCTTCCGCACGCAATCCGGGATACAGCAGCGTCCCCTCACCAGGTGCATAGAAGATCATAGAACGGACCCCTCTCGCACCCGTACCCTGCACCTCATCCAGAACGATGCTCCCGTCCACGCGAGGACCCGGCAAACCTGCCATCGCACGCAGCAACGTCGTCTTTCCATGCCCGTTCGGAGCGACGAGACCGTAGACCGTACCCGGGGCAAACTCAGCGTTCACCGAATCTACGAGCACCTTCTTTCCATAAGAGATCGTCAGCGTTTGAAGGTCAATCATCGAGATCATCCCCTTTCGATCTTTGGAACACTCAGGCGCACCATCAACGGAGATACGGCGCCCAAGACCACCAGCAGAGCGCCCGATGCGCCGACGACCTCTCCAAAAGGCATCGCGTTCGTCCCTCGCCCAAGGAACCCAATCGTCCCCACCTGGGAAGCGGAATCAAACGAGGCGAATGGAGCCAGCAGCGCGACGCCCATGCCCACGCTTTCAACATGAGCGCTCAACGAACCCAACACCAAGAGAACCGCGCAAACCATTCCGGTGACAACGGGGTTGCGGCTAATCGCTGCTGTCAACGCAGCGACGACGGAAATCACGCCGTATGCCATGACCAGCAACGGAATACTGCACAACACCGCCTCCCCCACCATGGACGTTGTCGAAGCTCCCGCCCGAATGAGAGCGACGGGATACTCCGATCCACCCGCACCGTTCTTAATCACGGACACAACGACAGCGGGAACCATCGACACCAAAAGCAGCACCAAGCCAAGCAGGAGAGCCAGCGCAACAGCCGTCAGAAAACGCACATGCGCTGTTGCGGGGATCTGGAGAACCAGAAGGGAACGACACTGCAGGTGGGTGCACGCGAGCGATGTGACAACCACGGGCAACAGCCAAAATAAGGAGGGAAGCGCTGCCTGGAGATACGAAAGGAGGATTAATGGGGGCATCTTCGTACTTAACTCGTAAACCTTGGGGTCCGGCAAGCTCGCGATCGACTCAAGCAGAAGGGCGCGCGCCTCCGCACGAGAAGGAGCCTCCGGCTCGATTCCGATCGATTGCAGGAGAGTCGCATCTGCCGCGCCCAGCTCACCTCGAGCGCGCTCGTACGTCGCAAGGCTTCGAAACCCCTCCGCAGGCATAGGCGCGTACACGAAACCCGAAAGAGCATCCCGCATGTCTTCCAGGGCCGCTTTGCCCTCGACGTCCATATTCGCAGCGTTCTGCTCTAGATACCGATCTATTGAACGGAGCTCCCCATCCCTATACCGAACAGCGGAAACGTTATCAGCGTCAGGAAACATCTCGACCAGAGCCGGGGCCAGCATCGTCGTCGACATTGCAATCGCGCATACGGCGAGGGTAGGAGAACGCAGGAGCAGTTTCCCCATCGTTCTTACGTATGCAACGGCGGAGGCACAAGCGCTCGAACGAGTTGCCGTTCTCGATGCAGTGAAGGAACCTCTCTCAAGACAAATCGGGGATATCGGGCACGCGCAGCCGCTCTTTCCAGCAACGCAAAGCAGGCTAATTGCCAGCACCTCGATCCCGATTGCGCATACGAGGGCAATCGCGCCACGCTCGAAGCAAAGTCCAGGCAGATTCACTATCTGCGTTGTCGGGTACGGGCTATAGGCGCCGACGGTCAACTCAGTGTTCGCATACGTAAGGGGATTCAACAGGGCGAACTCACGTAAAGCGATGGATCTTCCGTAATACCCGGGAACCATCGTCACCCCCATCAGGGCACATACGAACACGATTCCAAGCGTAGGGTTATTGGCAATCTTCACGGCAAGGTGAACGACAAGCGAGATGAACGCTGCCACCAAGAATTGCAAGATGGCCGTCTGCGCGAACACCAGCCAAGCCGGTTTGATAACCGGAGTCGCATATTGAATGTAGCCTATCGGATAGAACGGCGAGCCCGGGCCATTCTTCACAAGCGCGGCGATTATCCCTGGAAGATTGATGGCGAGGACGGCAAGCATTGCAAAAACACTCGCCCATACGCTCGATGCAACAAGTCTACCCAGCTCGCCCATCGGTGCCTGGATGATGAGCTTTTCACGTTTGTTAAGACGCGCGGCAAGGAACGAGACGGCAACGGCCGTTGCGACCCATAGCAAGTACTCCTTCGATCCGTCATAATAGGTGTACTCTCCATCCGATATCTGCAGAAACGGAAGTAGGGGAGAGAGCGGTGCCAAGATAAGACGTCCCGCGGCAAGAGGGTACAGAAGCGCGGGCATGCTTGATGAAGAGGTATAGACACCGTCCTCCCCCGCATTCACAAGCGCATCCGCATAGGATGCTGACAATTCCTGCTCAACACGGGTTATTCCCGACTCGAGGTATTCGACCCGTCCGTCGATGCCAGCCGCGCTCCTGAAGACGGGCAGAGCACAAAGAACCATCAACGCAACAACGACAACACAGAGCGACCTGGAGGAGAGAAGCGACCTAAAGATCGCCTTCGAGATTTTGAGCATATTCATCGCCAACCTTAACCTCATCCAGTCGGAACAGAGGGGCCGAACAAAATGCTCGGCCCTTATTACTTGCCGGCAAAGTCAATTTAACATAAACTGTTAAAAAGTAACCTGAGTTTTTTAAATTCTTCGGAGGTTATTATGAGTTCCGACAATCGCACTCCCCGGCTTCATTCCTTCCGCATCGCATGTGCGATAGCCTCTGCGACCCTTTGCGCCACCGCCATCGCACAAGTGGCGTTCTCCTTAAAGCCAGCAATCGAAGTGCTCGACAACCCTGTAATTGCAGACTCCCCCGCGTATCCAGCCCTTGCGATCTCGACATTGGCCCCTGCCGTCATCGGTATCGCCACGACCGTCCTCAGCGCCGTTCTCGTGTGGACGATCAAGAGCGGAGACCCCTTCAAGAAAGGCTCTGCGACATGCTTGAAGGTGCTCGGCATTCTCTTCGTTGTTCAAGCTGCCACCAGCCTCTACGCCGGCTCACTCAAAACCTCCGTTTCGATGTTTGGCGGCGAGGGGGCCGTCAGCGCCCAAGAGATCGCTTCATCATTCGATTGGACCTCTCTGGTTCTCGGCATCGTCCTGTTCATGCTTTCCCAGCTCTTCTTGTACGCCCGAGAGCTGTACCTCGACTCCGACGAGATTGCGTAAGGAAACGCCATGCCCGTAATTGTTCGCCTCGACAAGATCATGGCCGAGCGAAAGATTTCCTCGAACGAACTTGCCGAAAGGATTGGAACCACGCCCGTGAACCTGTCCCGTATTAAAAAAGGGCATATTCGCGGCATTCGCTTCAACACACTCGAGCAGCTATGCCTCGCCCTTCGTTGCCAACCCGGAGACCTTCTCGAAGTCATGAGCGAAGAGGATGCCCGAAAGGAGTTCGGACTCGATTGGTCCGCCGAGGATTAGAGGGCGGTCGTACTCGCCCTGCACACGGGGATGCGAATCGGCGAGGTCTGCGGCCTTCGGTGGTGCGATGTGGATTTCGAGACGGGCCTGATCTCGATCAGACACTCGGTGGCGTACGCGAAGGGAATGGGTTCGTTCATCAAGGACACCAAGACCCATGACGCCAGGGGTATCCCCATCGACCCGGTCGGCCTACTCCCCTTCCTGAAGGAGACCCACGAGATCGACTGCGGAAAGCTGCGCTTGCGCGGCCTTACCGGGGCGGTCGAGATCGGGGACTGCTACATCCTGTCGGAGCCGGGCGCGACCTTCGCGACGACAAGCTATATCCGCAGGGCGTTCAAGACGTTCTCGGAGACCAACGGCCTCATGGGCACCAACGACGAGCTGATCACGTTCCACGGCCTTCGCCACACGTTCGCAACGCAGTGGATCCGCCAAGGCGGCGATATCAAGGCGCTCCAATCGATCCTCGGCCACAAGGACGCCATCGCGACGCTCAACGTCTACGCCGACATCGAGCCCATCTCCAAAATCCATAACATGCTGCGCGCCACGCCGTGCCTTTGGCGCGGGCACCTCGGGCCGAGGGTCGATCCGGGTCCCATGTTCCAACAGAGGATCCAGGAGTCCATCGAGACGCTCCAGGCGTTCGGCTACGGCATCACCGAGCCGGACGACCGAAATATCGCCATACGCGACGTGAAGACGAACAGTTGGCTCTAGCTCACCGAGTACGCGGCAGTGCTGGGCCCATCCCAACTGAGGTCACGGTGGTCCGATAGGGGCGCCGCCCGCGGCATGCGCCGCGGAGCGGTATCCCCTACCGAAGGGCGGGGATGCCCTCCGCTTCCAGTTCGGAATCAGCCGTCGGAGGCGTTCGGCTGACTGCGGGAACGGCCTGTCCGCTCAATGTGTTCGGCTGAGATCGGAAATCAACCCAACACGAGCCGAACACGCGCCAGACGGCTCTTCCCCGTACGGCCTTCCCCTTTACGCTCATGTTGCAGGCATGTAACGCCGCAGCGAGCGCGCCTTTTTTGCGCCAGACAGGTACAATGATGAACACTGTACCGTAGCGGAGCGCCCCGCGCGCGCCGCAACCACGCGAAAGGGTTTCCCATGGCCGAGATCTCGTCCTCCCGTATCGTCATCACCGTCCTTGGCAAGAACCGCCCCGGCATCGTCGCCGGCGTCACCCGTGTCCTGGGCGAGGCCAACGTCGACATCCGCGACATCACGCAGTCCATTATCGAGGACATCTTCACCATGACCATGCTGGCCGACACCGCCGAGTCCAAGCTCGACTTCGCCGAGCTGCAGAAGGCCCTGGCCGAGGCCGGTGAGCTTTCGGGCGTCAACGTGTCCATCCAGCGCGAGGACGTCTTCAACTTTATGTACCGCCTGTAGCGAACAAGCCGCTCGGGGCAGCTTGACGTCATATCGTCCAAGCGCGCGGCCCCAAAGCGGACCGGAGAGGAGCGCGCATGGCCTACGACGCCAAGAAAATCTACTACCGCTTCGACGATCACCTGAGCCGCCTGGTTCTGGATTACGAGGCGAGCCGTCAGATTTCGCCCGAAAGCGAAAACCTCTACCACGGCCTGCCGACCGCCCCGTACGACGAGGACCTGTTCGTAGAGCACAACGTCAAGCGCGGCCTGCGCAATGCCGACGGCTCGGGCGTGGTCGCGGGCCTTACCCGCATCTCGGACGTGCACGGCTACAACAAGGTCGACGGCAAAGTCGTGCCCGATCAGGGCAAGCTCACGCTTCGTGGCTACAGCATCGAGGATCTGGTCAACAACGCCCAGGCCGAGAACCGCTACGGCTACGAAGAGGTCGCCTATCTGCTCATCACGGGCTCGCTGCCCACCAAAGAGGAACTCGACGGTTTTTGCGGACGCCTGGGTGCTTTTAGGCACCTGAGCGACGAATACGTCCGTGAGTTCCCCATGACCACGGTGTCGTCGAGCATCATGAATGTGCTTCAGCGCGCCGTGCTGCTGCTCTACGCCTTCGACGCCGAGCCCGACGCCATTACACCCGAACACGAAATCGACGTCGCCATCTCCATGCTCGCCCGTCTCCCCCGCATCGCCGCCTTCGCGCATATGGCCTCGGTCGCCAAGCGCCGCGGCTCCGAGGTTCATGTGCCGCACCCCACACCCGGCCTCTCCACCGCTGAGACCATCCTACAGGTGTTGCGCGGCGGCATGGCATTCACCCGCGACGAGGCCATGCTGCTCGACGTGATGCTTATGCTGCATGCCGAGCACGGCGGCGGCAATAACTCCACGTTCGCCTGCCGCGTGCTGTCCTCCTCGGCCACCGACCCGTATTCCGCCTACGCCGCAGCTATCGGCTCGCTCAAGGGCCCGCGCCACGGCGGCGCCAACGCCAAGGTCGTGTCCATGCACGAGGACATCCGTGCGCATGTCTCCAATTGGGAGGACGAGGACGAGGTCGCAGCCTACCTGAGCAAGATCCTCGACAAGCAGGCCTTCGACGGCACGGGCCTCATCTACGGCATGGGCCACGCCGTCTACACGCTGAGCGACCCGCGTGCCGAGGTCTGCCGCCGTTACGCGCGCACGCTTGCCGCCAAGAAGGACCTGGGCGAGGAGTTCGCGCTCATCGAGCGCATCGAGCGCCTGGCACCGCAGGTGATGCGCGACCACGGCATGACCAAGCCCATCTGTGCCAACATCGACCTGTACACGGGCTTTATCTACAAGATGCTCGGCGTACCCGAGACGCTTTTTACGCCGCTATTCGCCGTCGCCCGCATGGCCGGCTGGTCGGCACACCGCATGGAAGAGCTCTTCTGCGCGCACCGCATTATTCGCCCCGCGTATCGCCCGGTTATCGAGCCGCTGGAGTACAAGCCGCTCGCCGATCGCTAGGACGCGGACCGTTATAGAACCCGAGCGTGGCCAGGGCATCATCGCCCTCGGCCACGCTTTTTATGCCAGCAGAAAGGGCTGCATCAAATGATTGTGTTTTCCGATATGGATGGAACGCTGTTGACGAGCGATAAGCAGATGAGCGATGCCACCTGGGCGATGCTCGACGAGCTCGCTCGACGCGGGATTGAATTTGTGCCCTGCACGGGACGTCCGCTGTCGGGCATCTTTGAGCCCATCCTCGCCCATACCGCCGTGCACTATGCCGTTTGCGCCAATGGCGCCAGCGTCTGGCAGCTCGACGACGATGTGCCCACCGACGCCTCGCGCGCCACGTGCATCTTGAGCCGTCCGCTCGATTGCGGCATTGCCCATCGCATCCATCGCATCGCCGCCGGCCACGATGTGACCTTCGATATCTTCGCGGATGGGCAGTGCTTCCTCCCCCGCTCGCTCTACACGCGCCTGGACGAATTCTGCGGCGGCGACCCCCACATCGCGGCTTCGCTCAAGCGCACACGAACACCGATCGACATGGATATCGACAGCAAGATCGACGAGGTCGAGACGCTCGAACGCATCGCCATGTACTGGCACGACCCGGCCGATCGCGACGCCATCGCGGCGGAGCTCGACACGCTCGGAGGCATTGAGGCCACACGTTCGTACGCCATGAATATCGAGGTCATGGGCGGGGGCGCCACCAAGGGAACGGCCCTCACGTGGCTATGCGAGCACTTGGGCGAGCGTCTCGCCGACGCCTGGGCGTTCGGCGACAACATCAACGACATCCCCATGCTGCAGGCAGCGGGCCATGGCATGGCCATGATCAACGCCGAGACCGAAGACCGCGAGGCCGCCGACGCCATCACCGAATACGACAACGACCACGACGGCGTCGCCCGCACCATCATGGCCGCCCTCGCCTAGCAGCAGCAACCCGGCAGGGTAGCTAATTTGGGGACACTCTTCGCGGGGCGCCGCAAGGACTGTCCCCATCCGCCGAATTAGGCGAGACTCTCCAGCACGCGACGGAGCTCCTGCTGGACGGCGTGGTCGCGGTTGCACCCCACCACGCGATCGGCGACTGCCTTGAGCGCGGGGCGCGCGTTTTCCATCGCGCAGCCCGTGCCGACAAAGCGAATGATCTCGTAGTCGTTCATCGAGTCGCCAAACGCCATGACCTCGTCGCGTTCGACGCCATAGTGCTCCATGAGCTGTGCGATGCCCGAGGCCTTCGACACACCGGGTTGCATGGCATCGATCCACGCGTTGCCCGAAGGCGCAAAAGTAAAGAGCTGACCGAGTTCGCGCTGTAGTACGTAAGCGCTGTCCATAACGGCACCGTCATCGCAAAAGATACTCGCCTTGATGATATTTACGCTGGGATCGGGCAGCTCCCAAATGCGCTCGGCATTGGGAAGGTCCTTATCGACCTCACGCACGAACTTGCACTCGTCATCGAGCAAGAAGGACTTGGTTCGGTCAAAAAGTGCAAGATGCAGATTGGGAAACGTCGCGACGGCCTGGGCGAGCCTTCGAATCGCCAGGTGCGAATACACCTCGCGGTCTACCATCTTACCGTCGGCGTAGACCTGGGCGCCGTTAGCGGCGACAAAGTCCATCTTGTCGCGAACAGGTGCAAAGAACTCGCACAGGCGGTCGTAACGACGGCCTGACGATGCGGCGAAATGCACGCCATGCTCGTGTAGCGCCAGAATCAGTTCGTAGGTCTCGGGAGGCACCTGGCCGTTTTCGTCAAGCAACGTGCCGTCCATATCGGATGCAATCAGTTTAAACATAGAAAAGCTCCCTTCGGGCTTGATGGAATCGGACGTATATCCAATTCCAACGTACCCAAAGGGAGCTCAAATAAGACTCTGCGGGCGTAAACGTTACAAGGACCTAGCAAATAGCTCACACATGCCAGAGGTCTCACGGTCGCGGCGTCAGGCGACACGCCACCCCGACGACTAGTCGTTTAAGAACGTCCCCGATGACTAGTCGGCGTAGGTGAAGGTCGTGACGTCGAACATGCCCTCGGGGCGGATGCGGAGCGTCGGGATCACCGGCAGGGGCAGGAAAATGATGCCCATGATGGGGTCGAGCGGCGGCTCGATGCCCATGGCACGCGCCTTGACCATAAAGTCGTCGTGCTGCGCGGCGACATCCTCGGCCGTGCCCTCGCTCATCAGGCCACCGAGCGCCAGCGGAATGCGCGCCACGACCTCGCCGTTGCGCACCAGCACGTGACCGCCCTGGCCCACGGCATCAACGGCGGCCATCATATCGGCGGCGTTGTCGCCCACGACGCACACGTTGTGCGAGTCGTGTCCGATCGTCGAGGCGATGGCACCACCCGTGATGGTAAAGCCGCGCACCCAGCCGCGGCCGATATGCTTGCCAACGAGTCCCAGGCCAGCGGGGCCGTCACCGTCGGCGCCCTCGGCCTGCAGCGACACGCCGCGGCCGTGGCGCTCGATCAGCATAATACGGCGCAGGCCCTCGGCGCTCTCGGGACGAACCATGCCCGTGATGGCCTTGCCCGGCACCACGTCAATCACGGCCTCGCCCGGCTTAAAGGCATAGTCGAATACGTCGAGCGAAAGCTTCGGCAGCTTAACGGAGGCGCGCAGCTCATCGGCAAGGGCCGCAACCTCGGCCATCTCGGGTGCGATCTCGCCCACAAAGGTGCCGTCCTGCGCCACCAGGGCACCGGCGGCATATACACGATGCGGAGCCGTGGCAAACGTCAGGTCATTGAGCACCAGCAGGTCGGCACGCTTGCCCGGGGCAATCGCACCGCGGAGCTCGTGCGGGTCGCGGCAGCCGTGATCCAGGCCAAACGCCTCGGCCGTGGAGAGGGACGCCATAGAGATAGCGACCACGGGGTCGATACCGGCCTCAATCGCCACGCGGCAGGCATTGTCGATCATGCCGGTTGCAAGCGCATCGGAAGGAGCGCGGTCGTCAGTCGCAAAGCAGCAGCGGCGGGCGCGCGCGGGATTCTCCAGCAGCATCGGCGACAGGTTGGCCAGATCATGGCTGCACGTACCCTCGCGCAGCATCACGTACATGCCGCGAGACAGCTTGTCGAGCGCCTCCTCGGGAATCGTCGACTCGTGGTCGGCAATAATACCCGCCGCGGCATAGGCATTGAGGTCCTTGCCGGCAACGAGCGGCGCATGGCCGTCGACCTGCTTGGACGGCGTCTGGTTGGCAGCATCGATGCGAGCGCAGGTCTCGGGATCGGCCATAAAGACGCCCGGCAGGTTCATCATCTCGCCCAGGCCAAAAACGTCGCCCGGATGCTCGGCAAAAAACGCCTGCATGTCAGCAGCGGTAATCACAGCGCCCGCTTGCTCATCGGGCAGCGCGGGCACGCATGAGGGCATCATGTACTTGATGGAAATGGGCGCGCGGCGACCGTCCTCGATCATAAAGCGCAGGCCGTCGAGCCCCGCCACGTTGGCGATCTCGTGGCTGTCGGCAATGGCGGTGGTGGTACCGCGCGTCGCCGCCATGCGCGCATACTCGGCGGGACGGATGTTCGAGGACTCAATGTGCAGATGTCCGTCGATAAAGCCGGGGGCGAGATAGCGGCCCTGGCAGTCAATGACCTCGGCAGCCTCGTAGGTGCCGGCGGCATCGTCGCGACCATCGTAGAGCACGCCGACGATCACACCGTCCTTGACGGCAACGCTGCCGGGCGCCACACGCTGGCCATACACGTCGACAATCTGCGCATTGATAAACAGCGTGTCGACGGGCACGCGGCCCTCGGCGGCCTCGATCACAGACCTCATGACCTCAACGGACATACATACTCCTTTAACCGTAGAAAAAAGCTGCGGAGCGGACAGACCTTCACCGCAGCAGACCAATAGCCATTGTATGCCCAAACGATGGGTCAACAATACGCCTCTCCGCTTAACGGCACACGCCACTTGGTGCAATGAGGAGAGGTTGCTTTGCACCAATGACAAGGAGTGTCCCAAAGTGCCGGCACAGACGATATGAGCAGGACATAAAAACATTGAGAGCCCCTGCTGCATGAAAGACCGCGGATTAGGCCGACAATGGTGAGTGTCTAATCCAAC
>JAGZYM010000013.1:0-64471 GCA_018377855.1 Collinsella sp.
TCCGTCGCCAGGAGGAAGAGCTCGACCTTCTCCCTGCTGTACATGCGAACCTCCAGTCCGGACCGCCCCGCGGTCCAACTTTCTGTCCGCACCCCCGTTTAAACGATTCAACCCCAAATTCAGTCCCTATTTCACCGCAACTTACAAAAGGGCATAGAGGGGGCTACCTATCGAGTCTTTGTCGCGAACAGATCATTAGCCAGAATTCCGTTCGCACGATATTGCTCTGGACCGACCGAGTTTCTGCAGCTTGCTCGCCCACAGGGGGCCGGGCGCGGCCTGTGAGATTTATCGCGAGTTCCGCACGAGCCGAAGAGCACTTAATGTGCTCTTCGTGCGAGCAGGACTGTAGAGCAGGAAATCTCACAGGCCGCGCACGGGCCCCTGTGGGCGAGCAAGCGGACGACAAACACATCTGTCCAACAATTCGTCCGAAACATAATGAAAAACCGTTTGATGTGAGTTAATATAAACAACGTCGTGAATCTGACTCCTGCCACATGCATGACAGGGGTTAAACACAAAAAGGAGTCAATTATGGTTTCTGAGAAGGCTACCCTCGTTAATCCTCAGGGTCTGCACATGCGTCCGGCTGGTCTGTTCGCCTCCACCATGGGCAAGTACGCCTGTGACGTGACGGTCGTCACCCCCGAGAAGGAGGTCAACGGCAAGTCCCCGATGGCCCTCATGGCTGCTGGTATCCCCTGCGGCACTGAGGTCGAGGTCAAGTGCGACGGCGCTGACGAGGCCGAGGCTCTGGCTGCTGCCATCGAGCTCATCAAGAGCGGTCTTGGCGAGTAGAACTCAAACGGGTCGCATGTTGAACAACTAAGTTCATATTTGGGGGCGCAGTGACCTGTTGTAAGGTAGCTGCGCTCTTTTGTCATGGATATGGCAAAACGCTTTATCACATGACACGGAGAGAGGAATGGGAATGTATCAGGGAGTCAACGCTTCCGAGGGCATCGGTATCGGCACCGTCATGGTCGCCGTCGATCCCGACTTGACGTTTGAGCCGCACGAGGTTGCTGATTCGGCAGCAGAGAAGGAGCGCTATCAGTCCGCTCTTTCGGTCTTCTGCGAGAAGACCCAGGCTCAGGCCGACCACATGAAGGAGACGGTGGGCGAGGCCGAGGCCGAGATCATGAGCGGACATATTGTCCTGGCTCAGGATCCGGGTATGACCGACGCCATCAACGCCGCCATTGACGGCGGTACCTGCGCCGAGCAGGCGCTCATGGACACCTCGACCATGTTCGAGAACATGTTCCTGTCCATGGACGACGAGATGTTCCGTCTGCGCGCGGCCGACATCGCCGACATCCGCACCGGTATTCTGGCCGAGCTGCTGGGCAAGGAGGTCGTCGACCTCTCCGTCCTGCCCGAGAACACCGTCGTTGTCGTGCATGACCTCACGCCGTCCATGACCGCCACGATCGATAAGGCCCACGTTGCCGGTATCGTCACCGAGACCGGTGGCCGCACGTCGCACTCCGCGATCATCGCGCGTGCCCTCGAGATCCCGGCTGTCCTTTCGGTTTCCAACAGCTGCACCGCGCTGCGCAACGGTATGACCGTTGTCGTCGACGGTGGCAAGGGTATCGTTGAGGCCGATCCCGATGAGGAGACGCTCGCTGCCTACACCGCCAAGGCCGAGGCCTTCGCTGCCGAGAAGGCAGCCCTCGAGGCCTTCCGTGGCAAGCCGTCCGTGACTGCCGATGGCATCAAGAAGATCATCGCCTGCAACATCGGTAACCCTGATGACGTGCCCAACGCGCTCGATCACGATGCCGAGGCCATCGGTCTGTTCCGCTCCGAGTTCCTGTTCATGGACTCTGCCGAGCTTCCTTCCGAGGAGGAGCAGTTCAACGCCTACCGTAAGGTCGCCAGCGCGCTCAAGGGTGCTCCGGTCATCATCCGTACGCT
Source organism: Collinsella sp. (assembly GCA_018377855.1). GTDB lineage: Bacteria > Actinomycetota > Coriobacteriia > Coriobacteriales > Coriobacteriaceae > Collinsella. The sequence goes on from JAGZYM010000013.1 coordinate 1,927, forward strand.
CGATGTGGGTGGCGACAAGGAGATTCCGTATCTGCATATGGTCAAGGAAGACAACCCCTTCATGGGCTTCCGCGCCGTGCGTTACTGCCTGGCCAATCCCGACCAGTACAAGGTCCAGCTCCGCGCTCTGCTGCGCGCTAGCGCCTTCGGTGACGTCAAGATCATGATCCCGCTCGTCACCTGCGTCGAGGAGGTCTTGGCTGTCAAGGAGCTCGTCGAGCAGTGCAAGGCCGAGCTGACCGAAGAGGGTCGCAAGTTCAACGAGAACATCGAGGTCGGCATCATGGTCGAGACGCCCGCCGCTTCGCTGCTCGCAGACCGTCTTGCCGAGGTTGCCGACTTCTTCTCCATCGGCACCAACGACCTGATCGGCTACACCATGTGCGCCGACCGTGGCAACGACACCATCTCCAACCTGTACCAGGTGTACTATCCCGCCGTGCTCCGCTCGCTCAAGAACATCATCGAGAGCGGCGTGAAGGCCGGCATCATGGTCGGTATGTGCGGCGAGGCCGCTGCCGATCCGCTGCTCGAGCCGCTGCTGATCAGCTGGGGCCTGGAGGAGTTCTCGATGAGCGCTCCGTCGATCCTGCGCGCCCGCAAGACCATCAGTCAGTGGACCAAGGCCGAGTGCGACGAGCTCGCCGAGAAGGCGCTCGCCTGCAACACCGCCGCCGAGGTCAAGGCTCTGCTCGAGTCCGCAGCTCGCTAATTTGGTATCAGAGGTAACCGCGTGGTTGGAATGGGCCGGCCACGCGGCCCTCACATATACAGGGGGTACTGTAAATGTTCTACACGCTAACCGCTAACCCGGCTGTCGACATGACGGTTTCGAGCTCTCCGCTCGAGCCCGACGAGAACGTCCGCACCGGCTCGGCCAGCTACACGGCTAACGGCAAGGGCCTCGACGTGTCCTTCGCCTTTAAGAAGATGGGCGTCGACACCGTCGCGCTCGGCTTCTTCGCCGGCTTCACGGGCAAGTTCATCGTCGAGGAGGTCATGAACCTGGGTTGCCTCTGCCGCCCGGTCTGGACCGACGGTATCACGCGCATTAACACCTACGTCAACGATGGCCAGCACGAGTACGGCATCCTGAACCCGGGTGCTCCGATCACGCCGCAGCACCAGGAGGAGCTCTACAACATCCTGGACACCGCGGGCGATCTCGAGTGCCTGATCGTTTCCGGCTCCGTGCCTCCCAAAGCTACGCCTGACTTCCTGGCTCAGGTCATGGAGCACGCTCAGGCTCGTGGCGCTGATGTCGTCCTGGACCTGTCCTCCGACAAGCTCAAGGAGCTCGCTCACAAGAAGCCTCTGCTCATCAAGCCGAACCATCACGAGATGAAGGCCATCTTCGGCGTGCCGGTCGACACCGACGACGAGGTCCGCGTTGCCATGAAGATGGCTCACGACGCTGGCGTTCAGAACGTGCTGCTCACCCGTGGTAGCCGCGGCGACGCTTACTTCTCCAACGGCGAGGACATCTGGTACGCCAAGCGTGAGTTCAACATCAAGCTGGTTTCTTCCGTCTGCGCCGGCGACTGCACCCTCGCTGCGTTCCTGCACAAGTGGTACAGGGATCGCGACAACGTCGAGGAGGCCATGAAGCTCGCTATGGCCACCGGCGCCAACGTTGCCGAGTCCGTCGGCATCGGCGACTTCGGTCACGTCGACGAGTACAGCAAGCGCGTTGCCGTCCGCAAGCTCGATCGTCAGTAATCGAACCGCGACATATTCGTGCGCATGTGGCGCCCCGGTTTGGCTGGGGCGCCTTTTTGTTCCGCCACGGGGGAGAGGTGTCCCGCCGTACTTCATCGCTTCCACACCGTTCACCGAGTTGTCCTAGCCTTTTACCGATGCGTGGAATATACTTTCATTAACACGTTGCTTCGTGAAAGGAACATTCATGATTTACACGCTCACTGCAAATCCCGCTATTGACTACAACATCGCCTGCGACGGTCTTGCTGCCAACACCGTCACGCGTACCCGCAACGCCGTCTACACGCCCAACGGCAAGGGCCTAAACGTCTCGTTTACGCTCGATCACTACGGCGTCGACACCACGATCCTGGGCTTTTTCGCCGGTTTCTCGGGCGAGTTTATCGTTAAGGGCGCCGAGGCCCTGGGCGTGCCCGTCAAACCCGTGTGGACCGACGGCATTACGCGCGTCAATGTGTTCCTCAACGCCGGCCCCGACACCGAGTACAACATGGTCAACGCCGGTGCCGCTATCAATGAGGCCAACGAGCAGGAGATGTTTGAGCTCATCGATTCGCTCGATGACATGACCTGCCTGGTCATCAGCGGCTCGCTGCCTCCCAACACTTCCGAGGGCTTCTTGGCCGAGGTCCTGCGCCGCGTCAAGGCCAAGGGGGCCGAGTTCGTCCTCGACATCTCGAGCCATCAGCTGGCAGACCTCATTGCCATGGAGCCGCTGCTGATCAAGCCCAATGACGACGAGCTGCTCGACATCTTTGGCATTAAGGTGAGCGGTGGCGACGATGAGTCCGTCAAGGGCGCTATGGCCGAGCTGCACGCTAAGGGCGCCAAGAACGTGCTGCTGACCCTCGGTGGCGCCGGTGCGTACTTCTCCAACGGCGAGCACATCTGGTTTGCCAATCGCACCTTCGACGTCAAGCTGCTGTCGACGGTGTGCGCCGGCGATTCCTCGCTCGCTGCCTTCCTGTCCGTATGGCACGACGCTCCCAAGCGCGTCGAGGATGCCCTCCGTCTGTCGATGGCCACCGGCGCCAACGTGGTCGAGTGCCCGGGCCTGGGCGACTTTGCCAAGGTGGACGAATACAAGAAGAACATCGAAGTTCGTCAGGTCTGCTAGCCGCATCGAAAAATCGCTGCCGAACACCCGCTTTGGATCTCCGAGGCGGGTGTTTTTTGTGCACTGAACGCATATGGCGTCTGCTGTCTCGTTTTATGGAATTGACGACGCGATTGCGTGTGCGCGCTTTCTTGTTTCTTGCTAGACTTCTTGAGAACCATCGATTTACGCTCACAAGTGCAGGAGGCCATAGGCATGTGCAATGTTTCGCTCAACGGTACTCAACCGTCCGATGCGTCCCTGCGCGTCCTGCGCGCGCTTGAGGCGGCTGGTCTTGAGGCTTGGTACGTGGGTGGTTGGGTGCGCGACGCCCTGATGGGGTGCCCCAGCCACGATGTTGATATGTGCTGTAGCGGCCTGTGGCAGGAGTCCAAAGCGGCGCTCGAGGCCGCCGGCATCGCGGTTGTGGAGTCGGGCATTAAATTTGGCGGAATCACGGCTATTTCCGATGGCGAGCGTATCGAGGTCACCACGTACCGTCTGGATGGCTTTTACACCGATGGTCGCCATCCCCAGAGTGTGGAACGTGCCGCCTCGCTCGAGGACGATCTGGCGCGCCGCGACTTTACCGTCAACGCCATGGCCTGGCATCCCGAGCGCGGGCTTGTCGACCGCTACGACGGCCAGGGTGACTTGGAGCGCAAGCTGATTCGCGCTGTCGGCGATCCCAAGCGTCGCTTTAACGAGGACGCCCTTCGCATGCTGCGTGCGGTACGCTTTGCCTGCCGCCTGGACTTTATGATTGAGCCCGAGACAAAGCGCGCGCTTGCTGAGTGTGCGCCGTTGCTCGATGCTGTGGCGCGCGAGCGTGTGGGTATTGAGCTCGAGGGCATTCTTTCGACCGGTCATGGGGGAGACGCGATGCTTCGCTATCCCGAGCTCATCTGTGCCTCTGTGCCCGAGTTGGCAGCGGGTCGCGGCTTTGATCAGCGAAGTGTCTATCATGCGTTTAACGTCTACGAGCATATCGCCCGTGTGCTGACGGTGGCGGGGGAGCTGGCGCTGTGTGACGGCGTCGCGCCCTCGTCGAGCCTGATGTGGGCGGCGTTTTTGCACGATGTGTCCAAGCCCGAGTGTTTCACGGTCGATCACGCCGGCAGCGGACACTTCTACGGTCATCCCGAGCTCGGCGCCAAGAAAGCGCGCGTCATTATGGATCGCCTGGCGCTCTCGCACGACCTGGTGCGCGATGTGTGCCTGCTCATCAAATTTCACGACAAGCCGCTGCGCCCCGAGCGCTCCTGCCTGCTCAATATGATGCGCGCGCTTTCGGGCGAGGGCGTCGACACGCCGCGTTTGATGGACGAACTCATGGATCTTAAGCGTGCCGACACGCTCGGCAAGGCTCCGTCGTGCTTCTATTACGTCGAGACGATTGAGGAGATGCGCGCGATGGCGCACGAGCTACTGGAGGCGGGGGAGCCCTATACGCTCAAGATGCTCGCCATCAACGGCGGCGACCTGATCCGTGCCGGAGTCAAGCCCGGGCCGGAACTGGGGCAGCTACTCAACTCCGCCCTCGACGCCGTGATCGAAGACAAAATCCCCAACGAGCGCGAAGCTCTTTTGGTCCATCTCAACTTGAATTAGCTACCCAGTTTACCTGTGTGTTCCATAACCTGCCGACAATTTTTCGGCAATTTGGAATTTCTTCTTGCGCTGATGTTTTTTGTCCCGTAATATATTTCTTCGCAGCACGGCAGTGCAGATGTCATGTGGCCCGTTCGTCTAGCGGTTTAGGACGCCGCCCTCTCAAGGCGGAGATCACCAGTTCGAATCTGGTACGGGCTACCACTTCTTTTCTGCTGAGGTTTATGGCCCGTTCGTCTAGCGGTTTAGGACGCCGCCCTCTCAAGGCGGAGATCACCAGTTCGAATCTGGTACGGGCTACCACGCATCTGATACCCGGTCTTCCCATGGAAGGTCGGGTTTTTTTATTATCAAACAACCGTCTGCAATTCCCGTTTGAACCAGAGCTTTGCGTTCTGCTTATGGCCCTTGCGGGTACAATATCCAAGATATTTTGACTGTTAGAAGGAGTCTCATGACGGAGTCCTCTCAGCATACGTCTAAGCCCCAGGTCGAGGTTGAGGCCTCGGGCGGCGATGACAATAAGAGTGCACGCCGCGGCGCCATCTTTATCGGCGTCGTGCTGGTTGGTTATATCGTCTATCTGGTGGTAACCGGGCAGATGGGACAGTTTTGGGCCGCTATGTCGAGCGTCCAGGCGTCTTGGCTCGTTGTCGCGTGTCTTTGCATGTTCATGTATCTGTTCTTTGGCATTGTGGCCTATGCGATCGCTGTCTGGCTCGACCCCAATTCACCCGTCGGCATCCGCGACCTGATCTCGGTCGAGGCGAGTGGCATCTTCTTTGGCAACCTGACGCCCATGATGATGGGCTCGACTCCTGCCCAGATCTACCGCCTGACCAAGGCGGGCCAAAATGTCGGCGAGGCCGGAGCCACGCAGTTCACGCGCTTTATCGTGTACCAGTTTGGCCTCGTTGCCTGGGGCGCTATCCTACTGCTTGCTCGCATGCCGTTTTTTGCCGAGCGCTATGGCGACATGACGCTGCTGTGCGTCTTTAGCTTTGGCGGGCACTGCTGCATCTTGCTGGGCATCTTCGCCGTCGCGCTCATGCCTAAGACCGTCACGCGCGTCGCCCATTGCATCATCAATTGGCTCGAGCGCATAGGTGTCTCGGCCACTAAGATCGAGGGATGGCGCACGTTTGTCGACGGCGAGATCTACTCCTTCTCCGAGAAGTTCAAGCTTTCGGCCGGACATTTTTCTTCCATGCTGCTCACCGTGTTTATCACCATGCTGCAGCTCGCGTTTTTCTATCTGGTGCCGTATTTCCTGATGCTTGCCTTTGGCCACCACGAGGTCGACTTTTTCTCGGTCATGGCCGCGAGCGCCTTTGTCCAGCTTCTGAGCTCTGCGGTCCCCTTGCCCGGTGGAACTGGTGGCGCTGAGGGTGGCTTTGCATTGTTCTTGGGTCATTTCTTTGGGTCGGCTTCGACCGCCGGCTATCTGCTGTGGCGCCTCATTACGTTCATTGCGCCGACCATTTTGGCTGCGCCCCTGCTGGGCCTTAAGAGCGCCCACAACGAGAGCATCCATGCGCGCTGGGATCGCGTGATGCGCAAACTCGGCCGCACGTCTCAGACGCCCTCTGCGCCCACTAAGCCGCACCCCACGAATGCTGTTACCGTTGATCCCAAGAAGCACGCTCAGAAGGCTTCTGGGGCCGCTAAGCCGGCTCATAAAGCCTATGTGCGCCAGACAGGCGATGGTATTCGCGTATCTCCGTCGGCACTCAATAAGAAGAAGCGCCCTAAGTCGCAGTAGGACAGTCGTGCGTTCTTCATGATGCGGGGCATATTTGTGCTGTATGGGGGATAATCCTCTTACGTAGATTATCTCTCATCTGTTGATGAATGCTCGCATATCGAAGGGACACGCCCATGGCAACCAGCAAACCGCGTCTTGACCGCCGCATTGTTCGCAGCCGTAATGCCATCCTTTCCGCTTTCGAGCGCCTGCTCATGGAAAAGCCGCTGGCAGACATTACGGTGAGTGCCATCGCGCGCGAGGCCAATGTCGACCGCAAGACCTTCTACGTGCACTTTGGCACGGTTGACGGCCTGCTCGATGCCATTGCCGTCGATGTGGTGGAGATGATTGTCGACTCGGTCGAGAAAACGCTTGCTTCCATGGACGGTGACACCAACGAGCGCGCCCTGGGCGCGGCGGCGACCTTCTTTAAAACCGTAAACGAGGCGCTGTGCAACAACCTGGTGCTCAATCGTCAGCTGATCGAGAATATTCCGCTCGATGATTTTATGGCTCGTCTTCGTGCGCCGCTCGAGCACGAGATTGCCGAGCGCGATCTGCTGCCACAAGGTCTCAAGGACGAGATGTTCGATTACTATCTGGCGTTTTTGCTGTCGGGTATCATCGGCATCTATCGCACGTGGGCACTGTCTGACGGATCGGTTCCTATCGAGCGCGTCTCTGAGGTTGCTAATAATCTGACGTTGAGCGGTCTTTCGAGTTTGGAATCTCGTTTCGAATAGCACATGCGCCTTACCTCCCCTGAGTTGCGGTGAAATAGGGACTGAATAGGTCTTTTAACAACCTAAAGTGGATGCGGACGATTTCTTGGACCGCGCCTAGGCGTATCCATTGGAATCCTCCGATGCGCCTTCGCACGCTTGCATGACCTCGATACCATGCGAGCGTGCGAACTCGACGAGCTCTGCGTTGCGGGCGTTTATGGTGCCGAAGGCAGCGGGGCACACGATAAGGCGCGCGCAGTGGACGAGGAGCTCTTTGGCGCGGGCTATGGTTTTATCCCCGATCGGCTCGAAGGCGCGCTCGGCCACGCATTCCGTCGCCAGGTCGCGCGCGAGCTCCCAGTCGATGTCCCCTTCGTGCAGAATGCCCGCGTAGAACGCCTTGCCCTGCCGGATGAGCTGGCGAAACACAGCTGACCCCGTACCTGCGCCGGCGATGACGAACGTGTGCGCATCGCCGTGCGGGCGCCCAATTTCCACGCTGCCGAAGCGCTCGTTGAAGGTGCCATGTTGAAGGCCGTAGAGCTCGCCAATCGTCTCGCGCGTGAATATGTCCTCGGGTGCGCCGGTGCGGAAGACCCGACCGTCCTTCACGCAAATCACCTTGTCGGCGCTTTTCTGCGCGAGCTCGAGTTCGTGGATGGACATGATGACAGCCACATTCCGCGATTTCGCAAGGTGGCGAAGTATTCGCAGCAGGTCGATCTGGTAGCGGATGTCGAGATACGACGTGGGCTCGTCGAGCACGAGCACACGCGGATCCTGTGCGATGGCTCGTGCGAGCATGACGCGCTGGCGTTGCCCGTCGCTTATCTGCATGAAGTCGCGCTCGGCGAGCTTTTCCACATGTGCGGTTTTCATGGCCTCGTCGACCCGACTATGGTCGTCGGGCGAGAGTGTGCCCATTCGCCCGGTGTAGGGATGCCTTCCCGCCTCTACGATATCGCGGCAGGTGAGGAGCTCGGTCCGGGGTCGATCTGTCAGCATAACGGCAAGGTTCCTTGCGAACTCCGCCGTCTTCCATCGGGAAATCTCCCGCTCGTCGAGCTCGACCGCGCCGGCAAGCGGTGCCAGATGGCGTGTAATGGTTTTCAAGATGGTCGACTTGCCCGAGCCGTTCGGCCCGATGAGCGCCACGACGTCGCCCGCGCGAACCTCCAGCTCGACGCCTTCGACTACGACCTTCTTGTCGTAGCCCGCCGACAGGTCGCTTATACGGAAAAGCGGCGCTCCGTCAGCCTGCGTTTTTACCGGGGTTTCGAGGTTCGACTCCCCTCCGAGCGTTTTGGGCCGCGGCACGAATTCCCCCATCTACCTCACCCGCTTCTTCAACATGAGTGCGATAACCACCGGCGCGCCGAAGATGGCGGTGACGGCGCTGATGGAAAGCTCGACGGGGGAAAACAGCGTGCGCGCGATCAAATCGCAGCCCGCGCAGAAGATGGCGCCTCCCAAGAAGCACGCAGGAATCACTCGGATGGGCTTCGACGACTTCAGCGCCGACTTAACGAGATGCGGAACCGCGATGCCTACGAACGACACCGGACCAGCGAACGCGGTCACGCAGGCGGAGAGCATGCTCGCTAGAAGGACGAGCACCACGCGGAAGCGTGCGACGTTCACGCCGACGCTTTTCGCGTAGGCTTCTCCCAGCTGGAAGGCGGAAAGGGGCTTCGATATCGCGAATACGCATGCGCTCACGGTGATCACCACGACCGCGATGACCGCGACGTCGTCCCAGCTCGAACCCGAGAAGCTACCCAAAGACCAGTTGTGCAGGTTCACGATGGACTGGTCGTCGGCGAAGGCGATGAGGAAGTTCGTCGCCGCCGAGCAGATGTATCCCACCATGACGCCCGCCACGATGAGCATGGCCATGGAACTTATGCGCCGTGCGATGAGGAGCACGAAGCTGATGGTGATAAGCGAGCCCAGAAACGCTGCGGCCACCATGGCCGGGGAGGACATGGCCTGGTTCGCGCCCAGAAGTACAATCATCGTAAGCGCGACGACGAACTTTGCGCCCGAGGAGACGCCCAAGATGAACGGGTCGGCGATGGGGTTGTTGAAAAACGTCTGCAGCAGGAACCCGGAGAGCGAAAGTGCCCCGCCGAGAAGCACGGCTGAAAGCACGCGCGGCAGGCGAATCTCCCAGATGACTTGGCTTTCCATGGAATTGGCCGCGCCGCCCGAAAGGATGCCGGGGATGTGGTCTGCGGGCACGAGCACGCTCCCGATGCACAGGTTGGCCCCGACGAGCACGATGAGGGCAACAGCGAGCAGCGCCGTCACGACGCGACACCGCGCGGCGCGCCCCGATTCGTCGTATGCCATGGAAAGCCGGCTTCTCATGGCGCTAGCCGAGCTTTCTCAGATAATGGAAGTCGCTCGCGTCATCGCCGGTGAACGCCCCGTGCAGCTCGTCGATAATGTCGGCGGTAGAAGTCATCTGCTGGTACATGTCGGCGCTTGTGACCCAGACGTTGCCGTTCTTCACGGCTTTGAACTGCGACAATAGCGCGTTTTTGCCTACGAAGTCGTTCAAGGTGGCAACCGATTCGTCGATGGTGCCGTTGTAGATGATGATGTCGGCATCCTTCGCCGTCGCGTAGAAGCGCTCCATTTCGAGCGTTACTGACGAACCTGACGTCGACGCCGTCTGCGCGTCATCGAGCGCGTAGTTGCCGCCTGCAAGCTCGATCATCTGCGCCACGTAGTCGCCCGCCCGCCGCGTGACGGCGGCCCCGTTCGAGTTAATGTAGAAATACGCCACGGTTTTACCTGACGACGCAAGCCTCGACGTTTGCTCGACGCGGGCCTTCTGCTCGTTGAACAGGTGCGCGGCCTCGTCTTCCTTGTCGAACAGGACGCCGAAAAGCTTAATCCACTCGACGCGCCCGAGTGCTTCGGGCTCGCTCGACGACTGTTCGGTGAGCACGACGAGTCCGAGCTTCTGCAGCTTTTCCTTCACATCGGGTGTGTGGTTGATCATGGTGTTCTCGATGGCGAGCGTGCAGCCCGAGGCCGATATTCGCTCGTAGTCGGGCGCGCTGTACTTGCCGCCGTAGGCGATCGCCCCACTTTCGAGCGCGCTTTTGAAGCCCGCGACCGAGCAATCGTCGGCCTTCGTGCCCGACATGAAGATATTGTCGTTCGCATCGAGCGCGTCGACCAGGCACATCGTCGCCGACGACACGAGGTACACCTTGTCGGCGGGGCGCCTTATGACCGCGATGTCAGAGCTCAACCCATCAGGTACCTTCGTATCTTGCGGTACCACGAGGAAGCGCTCCCCGTTCGAAACGCAGATAAGCCGCAGGCCGCCTTCGAACTCGTCGACAGTGAAGTGCTTGGCGTATTCAAGCTGAAGCGTCCCCGTCGGCTCCCAGCCGCAGCCCAAATCTGGGTTGTGGAAGTCGGCCGCGGCGCTTGAAGCCGTTCCCGCGGGGGAGTCGCCGCTTGCATCGTCGCCCGATTTCTCCTTCATGGTGGATGAGTCGAAGTGGAGCGTGTAGTCGATGGTGTGCGGCGTCGACATGGCGACGGTCTCGGCCGACACGGCGATGTCCTCGTCGAGCGTGACGGGTATCTCGAACGTGGAGTTGCCGCCGTCGTTTATGGGCGCGTAGTCCACGCCGTCGATGGTCATCTTGTCGTAGTTCGAACTCGACCAGGTGACCATCGCGGTGTAGGTGTCGCCATCCTTCACAATTGTGGTGGGTGAGGCGATGCTTGCGCGCCCTGACCCGCCGGAAAGCGAGACGCTCACAGTGTATTCCTGAGAGCCCGTCGTGGCACCGGTCGCGTTCGGGCTCGCACTGCACCCCGCGAAGGGAAGCGCGAGCAGGGCGACGAGAACGCAGGCGATCGCGCGCGCCGCGATGCTGTGGCGCTTCCTGTTTTCCCCCTTGGGAAGAATCGACCGCATGGCGTTACTTCAGTGCGTCGGCGCGCAGATCGACGCCGGCGGATTCGAACACGAGCGTGCGGTCGTACCACTGCTCTTTTCTAATACTCCACGCGGCGCAGGCGGTGTCCTCGTCGAGCGCTTCAACGGGCACGTCGTAGGTGTACTTGCCTTCCGCGTTTTCCACATAGGGGATGAAGTCGGCCTCGCTCGCGGCGGCAGCCTCGTCACCCGTGCCCATGAAGAGCTTGCCGTAGCCCGTGCCGGAAAGTGTCATCACGCAGTGCATGGAGCCGTTTTCCACGATGAGCTGGGCGTCCACAATCCTGAACATGTTCGAGCTGGAATCTACGGTGATCGGATAGGTGCCGTCGGCCACCTTGTCGGCGGTGATGGGGGCAGCGCTTGCGCCCTCGGGCGCATCGGCCGCCTGTTCGGTCTTTTCCTGGGAATCGGCATCGCTTGCCTTTGCGCTGTCGATTGAATTTCCGCCGCAGCCGGCGAGCGAGAACGCGAAAAGCGCCGCCGACAGGGCGAAGGCGAGGGTTTTCTTCAACATGGAGGGGTTCCTTTCAATCGCTTCGACCGCCCGCGCCGTGCTGTGGGTGGGCGGGATGCGAATGCAACGGGCATGCGCCGTCAGTCGGGGAAGGCGCATGCCCGTTGCACGGGGACGCGACCGGCGCCCCCGTGCGCGGCGAGTTTACAGCTTGGCGATGGCGTCGTCCACGTGCGCGACGTAGATGTCGTCGACCGCGACGTTCTGTCCCAGACCCTGGAGCAGGCACGTCACTTCGAAGCCGGCGGCCACGAACTTCGCAGCCCAGCTGTCGGGGTCGGTCTCGTCTGCCATGTCGTTGTTCGCGTGGTCGCCCGCGACCACCATGAACGGCGCGAGCACGGCCTTCTTGTAGCCTGCGGCGCTCGCGGCGGCGATAACATCCTCGCAGGTCGGTTCAGCCTCGACGGTGCCGACGAAGAACTGCGTCAAGCCCTCGTTCTTGAACACTTCCTGCATCTTGGCATAGTCGGCGTTGGAATCGGCTTCGGTGCCGTGGCCCATGAGGCACAGCGCCGTCTTGCCGTCGTCGAAGGACGCCATGTTCTCCTTAATGGCTGCGGCCACCTTCTTGTAGTCGTCGTCGGAGGTGAGCAGCGGGTCGCCGAGCGAGATCTTGTCGAACTTGTCAGCGTACTTGTCGAGCTCGTCTTTCACGTCGGCGTATTCCAGGCCAGCCATGAGATGCGTCGGCTGCACGACGATTTCCTTCACGCCGTCTTCCACGCAGCGGTCGAGCGCCTCGGTCATGTTGTCGATCGTGATGCCGTCGCGCTTCTTCAGCTTGTCGATGATGATCTGCGCGGTGAAGGCGCGGCGGATGTCGTAGTCCTGCCAGTACTTCTCACGGATAGCGTCTTCGATGGCGCCGATGGTGATGTGGCGCGAGTCGTTGTAGCTCGTGCCGAAGCTCGTGACGAGGATGACCGGCTTCACGGCCTTCTCCTTTTCGCTCGATTTCTCGGAACTCGCGGAGGTGTTGGAGCAGCCCGCGAGCGCGACTCCGGCGAGCGCGACGGCTCCGGTTGCCGCGGCGCCCATGAAGCCGCGGCGTGACATCTGTTCGGACATGGTTTTTCCTTTCCTCGGTTTGCCGGTCCCCCGGCGACAGTTGCTTGTCGGCACAAGCGAAAGAAAAGCGCACCCCTCGGGGTTCACAAGGAGCTAACGCCACGGCGATGCCGTGAGGAAAAGGCGAAGCAGTCTGGCTTGGGGCGTGAGGCGGTTCGCCCGCGCGTCCTATACAGTAATGTCCCTTGCCCAGGATTCCCACCTGGTTCCCTCCGCAAGCCAGCGCGGGCTGTGCGGGCGCCGCGCCGGTCATTTCCTTTTATCCGATTGTCATATGCTCGTTGCCGAATCTTTTACTATGATAGTGGGCACTTGTGAACGTGTCAAAGCCAGGGCGGGCGGCATTGCGCCTTCTGCCTGCGTATTTGCGCCGATTGTCGCCGCAGGCGCCGTGTTTTGCCTGCTGCGCGAATGGCGGCGTAAACGGTTGCGATGAGAAACGGGAAGGGAAGGCTCGGATGATTCATATCGTTGGCGCAGGTTCGGGCGCCGCCGACCTTATCACGCTTCGCGGGGCGCGTCTTCTGCGCGCGGCCGACGTGGTCGTTTGGGCGGGGAGCCTTGTGAACCCCGAGCTGCTCGCCGAGTGCAAGGAATCCTGCGTCGTCTACGACAGCGCGCACATGACCTTGGAGGAAGTGCTCGACGTGATGTGCGCGGCGGATGCGCGGGGCGAGGAAGTGGTGCGCCTGCACACGGGCGACCCGTGCCTGTACGGCGCCATCCAGGAGCAGATGGACGCACTCGACGCGCGCGGCGTGGACTACGAGGTGGTGCCCGGCGTGTCGAGCTTTTGCGGTGCCGCGGCGGCGCTTCGCCAGGAATACACGCTGCCGGGAATCAGCCAGTCGGTCGTGATCACGCGGCTTTCCGGGCGCACCCCCATGCCCGCGGGCGAGGGCATGCGCACCATGGCGGAAAGCGGCTCGACTATGGTCATCTTCCTGAGCTCGGGTATGCTCGCCGAGCTTTCCGCCGAGCTTTTGGCTGCGGGCCGCAGCTCCGACGAGCCGGCGGCGCTCGTGTACAAGGTGACCTGGCCTGAGGAGCGCGTGGTGCGATGCACAGTGGGCACGCTCGCCGATGCGGGCGCGCGAGAGGGCATCGACCGCACAGCACTCGTGGTGGTGGGCCGCGTGCTCGGAGCTCGCGGCGGGCTTGCGCACAACGGCGCGCAAGCGGAGTCGTACGAGCGCAGCAAGCTTTACGACCCTTCGTTTGCCACGGGGTATCGGAAGGCGAGCAGCTAGCGTGGCTTTCGAGCATTACATATACACCGGGACGACCCGCCTGCGCTGCGGCTTCACCACGGGGAGCTGTGCCGCGCTCGCGGCGAAGGCGGCCTGCGAGATGCTCTTGTCACGAAAGCCCGTCGGCCGCGTGTCGATCGTCACCCCCGGCGGGCTGCCCGTCGAGACGGATGTGGTCGACGCATGCATCGGCGAGGGGTGCGCCCAGTGCGCCGTGCGAAAGGACGCAGGCGACGATGCCGATGTGACCGACGGCGTGCTCGTGTACGCGCGCGTGGAACATGCGGGGTCAGGCACGGGCGCTGCGGGCAGCAAGGGCGTGCCCACGCGCGAATCGGAAGTTTCCGTCGATGGCGGCGTGGGCGTGGGGCGCGTGACGTTGCCCGGGCTCGAGCAGCCGGTGGGGGCGGCCGCCATCAACGCGACGCCGCGCGCGATGATCACTTCGGCGGTGCGCGAGGTGTGCGCCGCGCGCGGCTTTTCTGGAAATATTGCTGTGACGATTTCGGTACCCGAGGGTGTTGCCCTTGCCAAAAAGACCTTCAACCCACACCTGGGGATAGAGGGCGGCATCTCCATCCTGGGCACGACGGGCATCGTCGAGCCGCGCAGCCTCGCTGCCTTGCGCGACAGCATCGAGCTCGAGATCCGGCAGCATGCGGCTATGGGGCGGCGCGGAGTCGTGCTCACGCCCGGCAACTACGGCGGGCAGTTCATCTCGGGGCATTTCCACCTAAACGGTGCGCCGGTGGTCTTCATCTCCAACTTCGTGGGCGATGCGATTGATTGCTGCGTTCGTGAGGGATTTACCAATGTCCTTCTTGTGGGACACATCGGCAAGCTGGTGAAGGTCGCGGGCGGCATCATGGACACCCATTCGCGTACCGCCGACTGCCGCGCGGAGATTCTGGCCGCCCACGCGGCCATGGCCGGCGCGGGCGCGAAGACCGTGCGCGAGATCATGACGTCCGTCACGACCACGGCGGCACTCGAGGTAATCGAGGCCGCCGGCGCGGGGGACGCTGCGCGCGCCTCGCTCGCTGCGGCAATCGAGGACAGGTTGCGCCGCCGCGCGGCGGGCGCATGCGACATCGCCGCGGTCGTGTTCGACGCCGAGCGCCGCGAGCTTTTCCGCACGTCGGGCGCCGATGCAGTTATCGGGGAATTGGGGGCGACGTATGAGTAAAGGCGTGCTGTACGGGGTGGGCCGCGCAATCGGCTGGCCGGGGACGAAGGTGGTCATGAAGGCGCGCCGCTCGCTTGCGGACGCGAAGCGCATCCTTCGCGAGGAGGGCGCCTTCGACGGTGCCGAGCTCGTAGAGGACTGTGGGCTTCCGGGCGAGCGCGTGTACCGCTCGGTCGACGATGTGCCCGATCGGGGCAGCTGCTTCTCGACGATGGTGGTGCGCTAGATGAGGGTTTCCTGCATAGCGTTCACTGAGAGGGGATATGCGTTGGCGGAGCGCACCGCACGCGCGCTTTCCGATTGCGCGCAGACAGGTGAAGATGACCCTGGCTGGGACGTTTCCGTTTCGCGCGGGTTCGGCGAGGGGAAGGCCGACCTGCGCGCATGGACGGCGCTCGCGTGGGAAGCGTCGGACGCGCTTCTGTTCGTGGGCGCGGCGGGCATCGCCGTGCGGGCGATCGCGCCGCATGTCGCCTCGAAGGCAACCGATTCCGCGGTTGTGGCGATCGACGAGGCGGGGCGCTTTGCCATTCCGCTTTTGTCGGGGCATTTGGGCGGTGCGAACGAGTTTGCGCAAACTGTGGCACGCGCGGCAGGGGCCATCCCCGTCATCACCACGGCGACCGACGTCCGCGGCGTGTGGGCGGTGGATACGTGGGCGCGCTGTGCGGGGCTCGCCGTTTCGAATCCCGAGGCCATCAAGCGAGTGTCCGCGCGGCTGCTTTCGGGCGGGCGCGTGGCGCTCTATTCCGACATGCCGATTTCGGGACAGCCGCCTGAGGGGGTTGACATTGCGTCCGACCGCGCTCGGGCCGATATCGTCGTGTCGCCGTTCGCTGGCGCGAATGTAGGTGCGTCCGTTCGCGCGGCGGAGACAACGTGCGAGGTCGTGCCCGCCGCTGAGACGGGGAAGTCGGCGGGCGTGCGGGCGCAGGCGCCTGCGCCCGAGCCGCTTCGCCTTGTCGTGCCCTGCATCGTTGCGGGCATAGGGTGCCGTCGCGGTGCGTGCGCCGAAGCGATCGAGGAGGCGTTTCTTCTCGCGTGCGGGCAGGCGGGTATCTCGCCTTCGGCAGTGCGCGAGGCGGCGACGATCGATGTGAAGGCGCACGAGGAGGGTCTGCTCGCCTTCTGCCGCGCGCGCAATATTCCGCTTGTGACGTATTCCGCAGAGGAGTTGTCGCAAGTCGAAGGCAGCATTTCGCCATCTGATTTCGTGCGAGCGACGGTGGGGGTCGACAACGTGTGCGAGCGCGCGGCGCTCGCGGACGGGGGCAAACTTATCTTCCCGAAGCTCGCTCACGGCGGCGTGACCGTCGCGTTTTCCAAGGTAACTATCGAACTTTCGTTTAAGGAGCGGTGATGGGAAAGCTCTTCGTGGTGGGGATCGGCCCGGGCGGCCCCGACGGCATGACGATTGCGGCTCGGCGCGCGCTCGAGGCGGCCGACATCGTTGTGGGGTACACGAAATACGTGGAGCTCGCGCTCACCGCCGTGCCCGACGCGGCGCATCTCGCGACGCCGATGATGCACGAGGTCGAACGGTGCCGCCTGGCGCTTTCGCGCGCGCAGAGCGGAGAAGCCGTGGCGCTCGTGTGCAGCGGTGACGCGGGCGTGTACGGCATGGCGAGCCCCGTGCTGGAGCTTGCGGAGGACTACCCCGATGTAGACGTAGAAGTTATCGCCGGGGCCACCGCGGCTCAGAGCGGGTCGGCGGTGCTCGGCGCCCCGCTTGCCCACGACTTCGCGGTCGTGTCGCTCTCCGACCTGCTCACGCCGTGGGAGGTCATCGAGCACAGGCTCGCCGCCGTGGCG
This sequence comes from Collinsella sp., assembly GCA_018377855.1. Classification (GTDB taxonomy): domain Bacteria; phylum Actinomycetota; class Coriobacteriia; order Coriobacteriales; family Coriobacteriaceae; genus Collinsella. Next base: position 18,631 of record JAGZYM010000013.1, read on the forward strand.
AGCGCCGACTTCTGCATCTGTTTGTACAACCCGCGCAGCAGAAAGCGCGCCGACAGGCTCTCACGCGCGGCGAAGATTATGCTCGAATGGAAGGCCCCCGACACGCTCTGCGGCTGGGTACGCAACATCGGGCGCGAGGGGCAGCAGTCGGGCATGTGCAGGCTCTCTGAGCTGGGGGAGATCGACGCCGACATGTTCACCACCGTGTTCGTCGGCAACGCGGACACGAAGCGCGTAGGCGGCCGTATGGTCACGCCGCGCGGGTATCGGGAGATTCCATGCGAAAGGTAACGATCATCGGGGCGGGGCCCGGAAACCCCGACTTGCTCTCGCGCTCGGCGCTCGACGCGATCGATATCGCCGACGTGGTCATCGGCGCTCATCGCGCGCTTGCCGGCATCGACGTGCCGGCCGACGTGGTGAGATGCGAGCTCGTGAAGACGGCGGACATCGTCGCCGCGCTCACCGATGCGGCGTCGTGGCAGCGCGCCGTGGTCGTGATGACGGGCGATGTGGGGCTGTTCAGCGGCGCGCGCCGCCTGGTGGAGGCGCTCTCCGGCGACGCGCAGGTGGACGTGCGCGTCATCCCCGGCATAAGCTCAGCGTCGTATCTCGCTGCGCGCCTCGCGCGTCCATGGCAGGATTGGCGCTTCGCGAGCGCTCACGGCGTGGCGTGCGACATCGTGGCCGAGGCCGAGCGCGCAGGTGAGCTCTTCCTCGCCACGTCGGGCGGGGAAGACCCCTCGCGGCTTTCGGGCGAGCTTGTGCAGGCGGGCTTCGGGGACGCGCGCGTGACGGTGGCCGAGCGCCTGTCGTACCCCGACGAGCGCATCACCTGCGCGACCGCAAGTGAAATCGCAGGTCAGACGTTCGACGACTTGAACGTGATGCTTATCGAGTTCGCAGGCGGCGCCGGGTCGCCCGCGGGCTCTAGCGCAGCCTCCGAGGCACCGGCCGGCGCGTCTGCGCCCGCAGCGGCTTCTTCCGCGGCGGACTCTGCGGGCGCATCCCGCGCCGCGAGCTCCCGCTGGCCGTACGCTTCCTCGGGCATTCCCGATGGGCTCTTCATCCGCGGCGACGTTCCCATGACCAAGCAGGAGGTTCGTGCCGTCGCGCTCGCGAAGCTGCGCCTTAGCGCGACCGACACCGTGTGGGACGTCGGCGCCGGCACGGGGAGCGTATCGATCGAGGCGGCGCTCGTCGCGCGAGCGGGGTCGGTATGGGCGGTCGAGCGTAACGCGGCCGGCGTGCGGCTCATCCGAGAGAACGCGGATGCATTCGGGTGCGGCAACGTGCATGCGGTCCCCGGCGTCGCCCCCGAAGCGCTCGCGAAACTGCCCGTCCCCGACGCCGTGTTCGTCGGCGGGAGCGCGGGCGAGCTTCCCTCCATCGTGGAGGCGGCGCTCGAGAGGAACTCGCAGGTTCGCCTGTGCGTGCCATGCGTCACCGTTGAGACGCTCACCGAGGCGTGCGCGCTCCTCTCGGGTTCGCGCTTTAAGGGGTTCGAGGCGTGCCAGGTGTCGGCCGCCCGCGCCGAGGCTGTAGGCTCGCACCATCTTTTGAAGGCGCAAAACCCCGTGTTCCTCGTCAGCGCGCGTGGTGCAGGTGGGGAAGGCGGTGCCCGGTGAGCACGTCCATCCCGCGCTTCATGGTCGCTGCGCCCTCGAGCGGGAGCGGCAAGACGGCCGTTACGTGCGCGCTCCTGCGCGCGCTCGCGCGCCGCGGCCTCGCATGCGCGGCCTTCAAATGCGGCCCCGACTACATTGACCCGCTCTTTCATCGTCGCGTCGTGGGTGCGCGCTCGGGCAACTTAGACGGCTTCTTCACCGACGCCCCGACGCTGCGCGCCCTGCTCGCACGCGGCGCCGCGGGCGCGGATGTCGCGGTGCTCGAGGGGGTCATGGGCTTTTACGACGGCATGGCGCCCGGCGTGGCCGACGCGAGCAGCTACCAGGTTGCGCGCGATACGCAAACGCCGGTCGTTTTAGTGGTGAACGGGCGCGGGGCGTCTTTATCGCTCGCCGCCGTAATTCGCGGCATTGCCGAGTTCCTGCCTTGTGCGAACGTGCGCGGCGTCGTGCTGAACAAGACGAGCACCGCTGCCTGCGCCTACGCGGCGCCTGCGATCGAAAAGCACACGGGCGTCGCGGTTTTGGGGAATATCCCCGCCGACTATGCGTTCTCGCTCGAAAGCCGGCATCTGGGGCTTGTGACCGCCGACGAGGTCGAGCAGCTCTCCGCGCGCATCGACAAGATGGCCGAGCTGGTGGAAAAGAGCGTCGACGTCGATCGCTTGCTCGAAATAGCGGCGACGGCACCCGATATCTGCGAGGAACCTTACCGGTTGGAGCCGATCGCGGGAGCGCGGCCCATCGTCGCCGTTGCGCGTGACGAGGCGTTCTCGTTCTACTACGAGGAAAACCTGCGCGCGCTCGAGGACCTGGGTTGCGAGCTGGCCTTTTTCAGCCCCCTGTGTGATAGCGAGTTGCCCCGGGGGACAAGCGCCCTCTATCTGGGGGGCGGCTACCCGGAGCTCCATGTACGGCAGCTCTCCGAGAACGCACCGATGCGCGAGGCGGTGCGGCGCGCGGTGGAATCCGGCATGCCGACGGTCGCCGAATGCGGTGGGTTTCTGTATCTGCAGCGCGAAATCGCCGATAGCGAGGGGCGGCGCTGGCCTGTTGCGGGCGCTCTTGAGGGCGCAAGCGAGAACGGGGGAAGGCTGTCCCATTTCGGGTACGTGGAGCTCACTTCTCAACGCGACGGGCTCTACGGGCCGCGCGGCACACGCATCCGCGCGCACGAGTTCCACTACTGGCAGTCCACCTGCCCGGGCGGCGACTTCTGGGCGCAGAAGCCCCGGCGCGACAAAGGCTGGCCGTGCATGACGACCACCCCGTCCCTGGTTGCGGGCTTCCCGCATGTGTACTATCCTGCGAACCCCGACGTTGCACGCGCGTTCGCGTCTGCCGCAGCGTCGTTTGCAGAGAGGAGACGGCATGGCTGAAGCAACCGAAACCGCGCTTGCCTGCATCCGCGAGGAAGTCGAGCGCGCGTTCTCGTCGGCGCCGGGCGCCGTGCTCGAAGCCGCGCTCTCCCGGATCGCGCCCGCAGACGAGTGCGCCCGCGCCGCCGCGTACGCCGCATGGGACTCCATCGCGCACCCCTTGGGGGGATTGGGCGACTTTGAAGACGCCGTCGCGTGTATCGCCGCAGCTCAGGGGAGCGCCGAGGTGGCCGAGTTTCCCCGTGCGCTCGCGGTATTCTTCTCCGACAACGGGGTCGTTGCCGAGGGCGTGTCGCAAAGCGGGCAAGACGTGACGCGAGCCGTCGCGCGCAACATGTGCGAGGGGGCCACGAGCGCCTGCCGCATGGCGGCGTTCGCGGGTGCCGAGGTCGTGCCCGTCGACGTGGGTATGGCCCGGGGCATAGAAGACGCGCGCATGGTGCGCGCGAACGTGCGGCGGGGGAGCGGCAATATCGCGCACGGCTCCGCTATGTCTCGCGATGGGGCCGTGCGCGCGATCGAGGTCGGAATCGCCGTCGCGTGCGGACTTGCCCGCGCCGGCGTGCGCCTTCTCGCCGCGGGCGAGATGGGCATCGGCAACACGACCACCTCGACGGCGGTGGCCGCAGTGCTCATCCGGGCGGACGCGCGGAGCCTCGTCGGGCGCGGCGCGGGGCTCTCGGACGCCTCGCTCGCGCGCAAGCGCGACGTGGTCGAGCGCGCCATCGACGCGAACTCGCCCGATCCCGCCGACCCGATCGACGTACTCTCGAAGGTGGGCGGCTTCGACATCGCGGCGATGTGCGGCTTCTACCTGGGGACCGCGGCCTCGAAGGCGCCGGCGCTCCTCGACGGGGTCATATCCTGCACGGCGGCCCTGTGCGCGGCGCGCCTGTGCCCCAACGCCTTGGGCTACCTCGTGGGCACCCACGCATCAAGTGAACCCGCAAGCCAGGAGCTCCTTCGCGAGCTCGGCATAAAGGCACCCCTCGACGCAGGCATGCACTTGGGCGAGGGCGCGGGCGCCATGGCGTATCTGCCCCTTCTGGATTCTGCGCTGCGCGTGTACCGGGATGGGAAGACGTTCACGGCGACTGGCATGGCTGCTTACGAGCATTTCGAGGCTGGGAAATGACGGTGACGTTCGTTATCGGCGCCGGCGCGAGCGGCAAGAGCGCCTATGCCGAGTCCCTGTGCCTTGGGCACGACGGCCCCCGCGTGTACCTGGCAACGATGGAGCCCTTCGGGGAAGAGGGCGCCCGCCGCATCGCGCGCCATCGGGCGCTGCGCGAGGGCAAGGGGTTTTCCACCCTCGAGCGCACGCGTGACGTGGGCGCCGCAGTGTCCGGGCTTCCGCGCGGCTGCACGCTTCTTTTGGAGGACGTGGGCAACCTGGTTGCGAACGAGCTCTTCGCGGAAGGCGGCTTGTCCCCACGTGACCCCGACGCTACGGCGCGCGAGGTGCTCGGAGACATCGAACGGCTTGTTCAGGCGGCTGCGTATACGGTGGTGGTCTCCGTCGACGTGTTCGGCGATGGGATGCGCTACGATGAGGGGACCGAGGCATGGAGGCGCGCGCTCGCGCGCGTGAACGCGGGTGTGGCGGCGCTGGCCGACCGCGCAGTCGAAGTGGTATGCGGGATTCCCGTGTGGTTGAAAGGCGAAGGACCTACAAGGTGAAGATAGCAGAGGCAATCTGCGCGGCGTTCGGAACGTTCTCGCGCATCCCCGTCCCGAAATCGGCCTGGACCGATTTCGGGTCAACCCATGCGCTTGCCGCGTTTCCCCTGGTGGGCCTCGCGGAAGGCTTCCTCATGACGGCGTGGGGGCACGTGGCGAACCTGCTCGGCGTGCCCGCGACCATCGTCGCGGCCGTGCTCGTGGCGTTGCCTGTGGCGGTGACGGGAGGCATCCACCTAGACGGGCTCTGCGACACCTCCGATGCGCTTGCAAGTTGGGCCCCGCGCGAGCGAAAGCTCGAGATCATGCACGACCCGCGGGCGGGCGCCTTCGGGGTCATCGGTGTTGTCGTGTACCTTATTCTGCAGTTTTCCCTGTTCACCGCGCTGCCGCTTACGGCGGGGGCGTTCCTCGCGCTTCTGTGCTCGCTCGTGTTCTCCCGCGCGCTTTCGGGGCTCGCCGTAGAATGCTGGCCTGCCGCGCGGGCGGACGGCATGGCCGCGGGACTCTCGCCTGCTAAGAAGCGCGCGGCGATCGTCGTGCCGCTTTGCGCTTTCGCTGCGGCTTCGGCTGCAGGGATGGTCGCGTGCGCTCAGGCCGTCGGCGCCCTTATGGCGGTGGCGGGGCTTTTGGCGCTCGCGTGGTACCGTCATGTTGCCCTGTCCCGCTTCGGCGGGGTGACGGGGGATTTGGCCGGATGGTTTCTGCAATGGGCCGAGCTCGCGATGCTTGCCATGCTGGTGGCGGGGGGTATGCTCCTATGATTCTCGTGGTAGGCGGCGCGCATTCGGGGAAGAGGACCTTCGTGCGCGAAAAGCTCGGGTTCGCGGCGGACGATTTCGTCGACGCGGCGCAGCTTGCGGAGGGCGGCGTGCCCGCGGCTTTTGCCGGCCGTGTCGCGTACCGTGCTGAGGAACTCGTACGCGCGCTCGACGCTGACCGGGCGCTCGAGCGGCTGATTGGCTTCGACGCAGTGATTCTGCCCTTGGTCGGCTCGGGGGTCGTCCCCATGCGTGCGGAAGACGCCCAATGGCGCGAGCGCGCGGGGCGCCTGGGATGCGCGCTCGCTGCGCGCGCCGACGTCGTCGTGCGCATGACGTGCGGGATTCCCCAGGTCATCAAAGGAAACCTTGCCGATGCGCCTCGAGGTACGCAGGGCGCGGGCGCGCCTTTGGAGGTCGTCTTCGTGCGCCATGGTGCCACGGCGGGCACGGAAGACCATCGCTACAGCGGGGCGGGCACCGACGAGCCCCTGTCGAGCGCGGGCGAGCGCGCTTTGCGCGATCTCGCGTGCGATGGTGACGTGTTCCGTGTTATCACGAGCGGCATGGCCCGCACCGACCAGACGGCGCGCATCCTCTTCCCGAACGCGGAGCTTATGGCGTGCCCCGGTCTGCGCGAGATGGATTTCGGCGACTTCGAGGGGCGAAACGCCGCCGAGCTTAAAGAGGATGCGCGCTACCGCGCCTGGGTAGACTCCTGGTGCGAGACGCGCTGCCCGCATGGCGAGGGCAAGAGCGATTTCACCCGCCGCGTCGTCGCGGCGTTTCGGGAGGCGTGCGAATCGGAGCGCGCTCAGGGGAGTGGGCGCGCCGTCTTCGTCGTTCACGCGGGTACCGTGAAAGCGCTGCTCTCCGAGCTAGCTGTCCCAAAAATGGGATACTTCGACGTGCATACCGAGCCAGGCGGCGCATGGGCCGCCACCTGGGATGGACGCTGCCTTCGCGACGTTCGCCCCGCTTCGGGGGGCGATGCCCAGTGATGACGATTCTTGCCGTCGCCGCCGGGTTCGCGGCCGACCTTGTCTTCGGCGACCCGCGCTGGCTTCCCCATCCCGTCGTCGCCATGGGGCGCGCGATCACGTGGGCCGAAGGCCGCCTGCGTCGCGTATTCCCGCAAACGCCCGCGGGCACGCGCGCCGCAGGGCTTGTGCTCGCCGTGGCGCTTCCGCTTGCGTGTGGGCTTTTGACCTGGGAAATCCTGCATCTTTGCGGTATGGTTCACTCCGGCTTGCGCTTCGTGGCCGAGGCATGGGCGAGCTATCAGATTCTCGCGGCATGCGAGCTGCGCCGCCAGAGCCTGGCCGTGGCCCGCGCGTTCTCGAAGGGCGGCCTTGTCGCGGCGCGCGAAACAGTCGGGCTCATCGTGGGACGCGACACGTCTGTTCTCGACGAGCAGGGCGTCGCGCGCGCCGCTGTGGAAACGGTGGCGGAGAACGCGAGCGACGGCGTCATCGCGCCGCTTTTCTACCTTATGATCGGGGGTGCGCCCTTGGGTATGGCGTACAAGGCGGTGAACACGCTCGACAGCATGGTGGGCTACAAAAACGAGCGCTACATCGACTTCGGCTGCGCCTCGGCGCGCCTCGACGATGCGGTGAACTGGATTCCCTCGCGCTTATCGGCCCTGCTCATGATCGCCGTGTGCCCGATCGTCGGGCTCGACGCGCGCGGGGCGGCGCGCATCTGGCGCCGCGACAGGCGTCGCCATGCGAGCCCGAACGCGGCGCAGACCGAGTCGGCGTGCGCGGGCGCGCTCGGGCTGCGCCTGGCAGGACCCGCGGTGTATTTTGGCAAGCTCGTTGATAAACCGACGATAGGCGACGCGTCCCGTGAAATCGAGTGGGACGACATCGCCCGGGCGACGAGGCTCATGCTCGCCGCGTCCGTATGCGCGCTCGTCGTCTTCGGCGCCGCGCGCGCGGCGGTCGTGCTCGCCGTGGGGGCGATGGCATGAGGGAAGACCACGCCGCGCCCCGGGCTGCCGGGGGAATCCTGCGCGCCCGTACGCATGGGGGCAGCTCGCAATCGCTCGGCATCGCTTGCGAAGGGGGCGTCTCCGACCTCATTGACTTCTCGGTGAACGTGAATCCGGCAGGCCCCTCGCCGCGCGCCGTCGCCGCAGCTTGCAAGGCGCTTTCTCGAATCGACGCCTACCCCGATAGGGAAAGCCTCGCCCTCGTTCGCGCCCTAGCGCGCGCCCAGGGCATTCCCGAAGATACTATTGTTTGCGGCGCGGGCGCGTCCGACATCATCTGGCGGCTCGCCGCGGCGGTGCGCCCGAAACGCATCGTCGTGTGCGCGCCGACGTTCTCTGAATATGCGGAGGCGGCATCGTACTACGGCGCATGCGTGCAGGAGTTCCCGCTCTCCGAAGCGGATGACTTCGACGTGCCCGCCTCCTTCGCCCGCGCGATCGAGGGGCCGGGAGACGTGGCGTACCTCTGCAATCCGAACAACCCGACGGGGCGCCTCGTCGACCCCCGCGTGATCGACGAGGCGGCTTGCCGCTGCGAGCAGGTGGGCGCGCTGCTCGTCGTGGACGAGTGCTTCCTCGGATTTGCGCCCGACGCCCGCGAAAGGAGCGTGGCCGCACGCGCCGCGTGTTCGCACCATGTGGCCGTGCTCTCCGCGTTCACCAAGCTCTACGGAATGGCAGGGTTGCGGTTGGGGTATCTGATCAGCGGAAACGCCCAACTCATCGAGGGGATTTGCCGGGCGGGGCAGGCGTGGCCCGTCTCCTCGGTCGCCGAGGCCGCGGGCATCGCCGCCCTGGAAGACGTCGAATACGTCTCGCGCACGCGCGATGTATTGGCGGGCGAGCGATCGTGGCTTTCCCACGAGCTCTCCTCGCTCGGGCTTTCCGTCGTGCCGTCGGATGCGAACTTCCTTTTAGTCCGCACGCCGGCGAAAGACATCCCCGAGCGCCTGTATAAACAGGGGGTTTTGGTCCGCACGTGCGACTCGTTTTCGGTACTGTCCCGTTTCTGGTGCCGCGTCGCGGTGCGCACGCGCAAGGAGAACGCCCGGCTTGCGATGGCGTTCAGCCACGCGCTTCGGGCGGAAGGCGCATCGGGCGAAGGCGAACCCGACGAACGGGGCGGCGCTTCTTGCAGCGACGCTATGGCGGGCGCGGATGGCCGAGGCTCGGCGAAGGAGGTCGATACCCGTGGGTAGGGCGAAGCCCATCATGATCCAGGGCACCATGTCGAACGCGGGGAAGAGCCTGCTTGCGGCGGGGCTGTGCCGTGTGCTTTCGCAGGACGGCCTGCGCGTGGCTCCCTTCAAGAGCCAGAACATGGCGCTCAACAGCGGTGTCACGGCCGATGGGCTCGAGATGGGGCGCGCCCAGATCATGCAGGCCGAGGCGTGCGGCATCGCGCCCGACGTGCGCATGAACCCCATCCTGCTCAAGCCCGAAAGCGACCACCGAAGCCAGCTCATCGTGGCCGGCAAGGCGCAGGGAGCCTTCGCTGCGAGGGACTACTTCGCGCGAAAGAAGGCGCTCATGCCGCAGATTTTGGAGGCGTTCGATTCGCTCGCGGAGGAAAACGACGTCATCGTCATCGAGGGCGCCGGCAGCCCCGTCGAAATCAACCTTGCCGAAAACGACATCGTCAACATGGGGCTCGCGCGCGCCGTGTCCTCCCCCGTGCTGCTCGCGGGCGACATCGACCCAGGTGGGGTGTTTGCCCAGCTCTACGGCACGGTCGCGCTCCTTGCGCCCGAGGACCGCACGCTTTTGCGGGGGCTTGTGGTGAACAAGTTCCGCGGCGATGTGGAAATCCTGCGCCCGGGTTTGGCCCCGCTCGAGAAGATGTGCGGGGTTCCCGTCGTGGGGGTCGTGCCGTATCTTACGCTCGACCTGGACGACGAGGACTCGCTCGCGCCGCGCCTATCTGCCCGCGAGGCGCGCGGCGTCATCGACGTCGCCGTCGTGCGCCTTCCGCATCTGTCGAACTTCACCGACTTCGACCCGCTTTCGCGCGTGCCCGGCGTGGGCGTGCGCTACGTTTCCTCGACGACCGATCTGGGCCGGCCCGACCTGGTGGTGCTCCCCGGCTCGAAGACCACGCTCGACGACGCGCGCTGGCTTGCGGCTAGCGGCATCGGAGCCTGTGTACGCGCGCTTTCGGGCGCGGGCACGCCGGTGCTCGGCATATGTGGAGGCTACCAGCTTTTGGGAGACGAGCTTTCCGACCCGCACGGCAGGGAAGGCGCTGGCACCGCGCGCGGGCTCGGGCTCATCCCTGCAAGTACGGTGTTCAAGGAGGAAAAGCGCCTCGCCCAGTCGGAGCTGCGCATCACGGGCGCCCAAGGCGCGTTCTCGGTGTGGAACGGCATGACGGCGCGCGGGTACGAGATTCACGACGGCGAAACGACCGTCTCTTGCGCCCCTGCGGGCACGATTGGCGGCAAACCAGAAGGCGCGGCCTGCGGAAACGTGTTCGGAACCTATCTCCACGGCCTGTTCGACGAACCGGGGGTGGCGCTCGCCCTCGCACGCTCGCTCGCGCGCATGCGCGGCCTGCCCGAGAGCGTCGTGGGTGCTGCGGGCGCGGCGTCCGCGGCCGATCACCGTGCGCGCGAGTTTGACCGCCTGGCCGACGTCGTGCGCGAGGCGCTCGACATGGAGTATGTCTACCGCATTATCGAGGAGGGCGTATGATCCACGTGTATCATGGCGACGGCAAAGGCAAGACCACGGCGGCGATGGGCCTCGCCCTTCGCATGCTCGCCGCAGGCCGCCGCGTCGTCGTCGTGCAGTTCCTGAAAGACGGCGAAAGCGGGGAGGCGCGACTGCTCGCCGAGCATTTCGGCGTGCCCGTGTTCGCGGGGAAGGTGTCGGAAAAGTTTACCTGGTCGATGACGTCGGAAGAACTTGCCGCGACGTGCGAGCTGCACGATGGGAACCTTGCTTCCGCGCTCGCCGAGTTCGAGGGCGCGCAGGAGGGGCTGCTCGTGCTCGACGAGGCGCTCGACGCGCTTTCGAAGGGTCTTGTCGACGAGGCGCTCGTGGACCGCGCGCTCGATATGTCCGCGCGCGGCGTCGAAGTAGCGCTCACCGGGCGCGCGCCTTCCCGCAAGATCGTGGAGAAGGCCGACTACATAACCGAGATGCAGTGCGAGAAACATCCCTACGAGCAGGGGATATGTGCAAGGGAAGGAGTGGAGTACTAGATGGATTCCAAGGAGATGGCGCCCGGCGACATCGAGCGGCGCAGCTTTGAAATCATCACCGAAGAGCTCGGCGGCCGCACGTTCCCGCCGCTCGAAGAGCCCGTCGTGAAGCGCGTCATCCACACCACTGCCGACTTCTCGTACGCCGATTCCCTCGTGTTCACCCATGACGCCGCGCACTGTGCGCTCGACGCACTGCGCGCAGGGGCCACGGTGCTCACCGACACGAACATGGCGCTCGCAGGCATAAGCAAGCCCGCGCTCGCGAAGATCGGCTGCCAGGCCGTGTGCTATATGGCCGACCCGGATGTCGCCGCAACGGCGCGCGCCGCGGGCACGACTCGCGCCGTTGCGAGCATGGACAAAGCTTGCGGCATCGAGGGTCCGCTCATCGTGGCCGTCGGCAACGCTCCCACAGCACTTCTGCGCCTCGCCGAGCTCATGGACGCGGGGAAGATCGCGCCCGCGCTCGTCGTTGGGGTGCCGGTTGGGTTTGTGAACGTGGTCGAGGCGAAAGAGGAGCTACTCGCGCGACGCGTGCCGGCCATCGTCGCGAGGGGTCGCAAGGGCGGCTCGACCGTGGCGGCCGCCATTATGAACGCGCTGCTCTACCAGATCACGCGCCCAGGCGGCCCGAAGTGACGGCGCCCGCATCCGCGCCGGCGCTGCGCATCTTCGCCGGCACCACCGAGGGCCGCCTCCTGTGCGAATGGGCGAGCGGGGCGGGAATCCCCGCCCGTGCCTACGCGGCAACCGAGTACGGAGGCGAGCTTTTGGGCGAGCTTCCGGGCATCGAGGTGCATGCGGGTAGGCTCGACGAGGCCGACATGGAGCGTGAGCTTTCCGGCGCGCGCATCGTCGTCGACGCCACGCACCCCTTCGCTACGCTCGCAAGCGGCAACATCCGGGCCGCTTCGCTCGCCGTGGGTGCACGATGCCTGCGCCTTACGCGCCCGGTCGAGGCGCTGCCCAAAGGCGTCGTGTCGGTCGCGTCGATCGCCTGCGCGGCGCGCTTTCTCTCCGAGAACCCGGGTCGCGCGCTTCTCACGACGGGGAGCAAGGAGCTTGCTCCCTACACGCGCGTCGCCGATTTCGCGGAGCGCTTCTTCGTGCGTGTGCTCCCTCTGCCCGGTGCTATAACGAAGTGCATCGACGCGGGGTTTTCGCCGTCGCACGTCATCGGCATGCAGGGGCCCTTCACCCGCGAGCTCAACGAGGCGATGCTTCGGCAGGTGGGCGCCCAGTGGCTTGTGACCAAGGACTCGGGAACCGTAGGCGGCACGGCCGAGAAGATCGCCTCCGCGCGCGACGTGGGAGCGCGCTGTATCGTGGTCGCCCGTCCCGCCGAGGGAGGCGGGGCCCTTTCGCTTAGGGAAGTGGAAGACGCGCTCTTACGGGAGTTCGCGCGCTAGGCGCTCGCCGCGCATGCGTGCCCTCCCGCCTGCGAGGAGGAGCGCCCCGAGCAAGCTCGACCCGTACAAGCCTGTCATCCGCCAATCGCTCGAGGACGACGCACGGAACTGGCGCAAGCAGCCCTTCAATAAGTTGCGGTGAAATAGCGTCTGTTTTTGCTGCTAAATAGCATATTCAGTCCCTAATTCACCGCAACTTGTTGGTGGTGGCTTACTGGTAGCGTAGGCATTCCACCGGGTCGAGCTTTGCTGCACGGCGAGCGGGGTAGAAGCCAAAGATTACGCCGATGCCGACCGATACGGCAAACGCGATCAACACTGTTGTAATGGAGAAGCTTGGCGTGATCGTCCCGGTAGCTCCAAACTCGCTCATGATGCCCGAGCTTGCGGCAAAGAACGTGAGTCCCCATGCCAGCAGATAGCCAATCAGGACACCCAACAGTCCGCCGGTGACGCACAGCGCCGAGGACTCGGCCAAAAACTGCGCGGTGATATCGCGACGACTTGCGCCCAGGGCACGGCGAATGCCGATCTCACGGATGCGCTCAGTCACGTTGGTGAGCATCATATTCATAATGCCGATACCGCCGACAAGCAGCGAGATGCTGGCGACAGCGCCCATGATGAGCGAGAACGCGCCCATAAAGGAGTTGAGTGCATCGATGGCGCTTTTCATGGAGGTCGCCGATACACTGTCGTGCTCATCATCCTCCGCGATGCCCTTCATTGCGCGCACCTTGGACTCGATGGTCTTACAAAGCTCGTCCATGTCTGTGCCCTCGGCGGCAAGAGCCGTCACGCTGGGGAATGAAGGATTTTCGTCGCCAAACAGGCCTGAGATGGTTTCGCGCGGCATATACAGCGTGAGCGAGCCCATGGAGTCGTTGCCGCCATCAATCACACCTACAATCTGCACCTCGCCGTTGGACACCTTGATGGTTTTCCCCAGCGCATCCTGTTCGTTGCCGTAAAGCTGATCGGCGCCGCCGCGGCTGATGAGCGCCACGCGCGAGCCTGATTGGGACTCGGCCTGGGAATAGGTGCGCCCCGCAACGAGCTTGCTGGCCCCCACGGCGTCGAGCATGTCGCTATCGACACCCTGTGCCATGACGGTATAGCTTTTATCGCCGGTCTTGTACTCGGTGTACGCGCTGTCGACAATGCCAATCTGCTCTATCTGCGGCACCAGTTTTTGAAGCTTCTCGATGTCCGACTCGGTGAGTTCTTGCGACGAATAGATTTGCACCATGCGTGCCGCATTGAGGCCCAGACTGTTGACCAGGCTGTTTTGGATGCCGCCGATGAGCGACGTCATGGCGATAACCGAGGCGATGCCGATGACAATGCCCAGGATGGTGAGCAGGCTGCGCCCCTTGTTGGCTTCGAGCGAGTGAAGGGCTTCCTGGATGAGATCGCGGGCGCTCATGCCACCACTCCTTTCGGCGGGTTGGCGGAGGCGGAAATCATGGGCAGGTTATCTACAGCGCTGCGTAGGGTCCGCGGTGCATGTGGAATATACGCGCCGTCGTGAATGCGACCGTCGCGGATGGTCACGGCACGGTCGGCCTCGGCGGCGATGCCGGGGTCGTGTGTGATAAGCACGATGGTTTTGCCGCGCTCCTGAAGTCTATGGAAGGTCTCCATCACAAGCGCTCCGGTGGCGGAGTCAAGGTTTCCCGTCGGCTCGTCGGCCAGAATGATGGGCGGGTCATTGACGAGGGCGCGTGCGATGGCGACACGCTGCATCTGGCCGCCCGAGAGCTCGGATATGCGGTGGTCCCAGTGGTCAACGGGCAGCGTGACAGCCTGCAGCGCGTGCACGGCGCGCAGTTCGCGCTGGCTACGGGGCACATTGGTGTAGGCCAGCGGCAGCATGACGTTTTCGATAACCGACAGGCGCGGCAGCAGGTTGAAGCTCTGAAAGACAAAGCCAATGCTCAGGGCGCGAACTTCGGTGAGCTCGTCATCATCGAGCTCGGCCACGTTGACCCCTTGCAGGTAATAGTCGCCTGCCGTCGGCTTATCCAGGCAGCCTAGGATGTTCATGAGCGTTGATTTGCCCGAACCCGAGGGGCCAGTGATAGCGACGAATTCGCCGGGATTTACCGCCAGGCTCACGTTGTGCAGGATGTGGGCGCAACCTGCCTCGCTCTCAAAGATGCGGTGCACGTTGCGGATGTCGATAACGGGACGCATTACATGTCCTCATCGGCAGACATACTGCCCGAATCCGCGCTGTAGCCGCCGTCAGCCGTTGCGTCCGCTCCGGTGTCCATGACGAGGGCGTCACCATCGCGCAGCTTGGTAACCGGTACGTTGGGGTTGATCTCGTTGCCCTGGTCGTCGCGCTTGACCTGTGTCTTGCCGACTACGGTTTCGTTGTCGTTTTGCGTCACGACGGTCACCTTGACGCGGCGGGTTTGCTTGCCCTCGTCATCGGTTGCCACGTTGACGTAATAGTGTTCGCCGTCTTCGGTCATGAGCGCCATCGTCGGCACCATCACCACGTCGTCGAGCTGCTCGGTCACCACCGAGACCTCGGCCGTCATGCCCGGCTTCAGGCGCGCGTCGGGCGCCTCGATGAGGATGTCGACGTTAAAGGTCACGCTGCCGCCGCCGTTGGCGGCGTCGGAGTTTGCCACCGACGCGATAGCCGTGACGGTTCCCTGGCTCACGATATCGGGAAACGCGGGATACGTGACGTTGGCGCTCTGCCCAACGGCGATCTTGGCGATGTCCTTTTCGCCCACCTGCACGGTCACCTTCATCTTGGATAGGTCGGCGATCTGCATGCACTGCTTGCCGCCGCTCGTATCGCTTTCGCCCATGATCATGCCGCCTGTTACCGTGGCGCCCACCTTGGCGTTAAGCTCCACGATGCTACCCGAGCTCGGGGCCGTGACCGTGCGACTGGCGGCCTTGGCGTTCGCCTGGTCTAGGTTTGCCTGGGCCGAAGCGAGGCTGCGCTGCGCGGCCGATACGGCGTTCGTGTCCGCTGATGCGTCAGAGACGCCAGCCGCTGCGGAAGCTCCATCGACGTCCGTCGTTGGGGTGGCCTGCGCGACAGCGGCGGCTTTCTGCGCGTTGGTGAGGTCTTCCTGGGCGGCTGCAACTGCACGCTGCGCCTCGGCAACGTTGCGATCGAGCTCGTCGTTTTTAATGGTCATAAGCACGTCGCCCTCGCTGACGGATTGGCCTGCCTGCACGTTGATCGAATCGACCGTGCCGTCGACAGAAGGGGAGACCACTGAGGACGAAATGGGTTTGAGCTGGCCTTTCGCCTCGACCGTTGTGGTAAACGTGCCCTCGGTCACCATGTCGGTCACAGGCCCGCTAGCTCCCTGTGGCTGCGCATTGAGAACCAGGGTAGCGACAATGGCAATGAGCGCGATGGCACCTACGACGCCGGCGGCAATACCGCGTCGAATCAGCTTTTTGCGTCGACGTTCGGCGCGTTTTGCCTTGAGCTTGGCATATGCCTCTTCATCGGAAATCTCGACCGTATCGTTCGTGCGTCCGCTCTGCTTGTCGGTGTGCGCGTTTGTAATCAGAGGAATCGTTTCGGTGGCATCTTCGGGCGTGCGCTCGGTATCATCCGCGCCCGGGGTGATGGTGGGGACATTCGGCATAGCGTCTCCTTTATAGAAAGAACCTCGATAATTATATGCGCCCACCGGTTGGGGCGGGCGCATAGGACGGTTTCTTTCGGAACTGTTAGATTGGTCGCAGCGGTTCCACGTTGTAGGAATGCGCGCGTTGCACTACGAGTGGACAACCACGCACAGGCCGACTTTGATGCAGTCGTGAAGTGCCTTGGCGTCGGCCAGGCGCAGGTTGATGCAACCGTGGCTGCCGCACCACTTGTACGACTCGGCGTTATCGAAGCTCTTGTCGTTTTGCCAGGTGGCATCGTGGAAGCCGATCATGTTGCCCTCAAACGGCATCCAGTAGCTTACCGGGCTCTCGTATTTGGGCTTTCCGGTCTCGGGGTCCTTGGCTCCGATTAGGGTGCTGCCGCCGTCGTTGCTGTTGATTTGCCACACGCCCTCGGGGGTGGCGTCTTCGCCCGGTTTGCCGGAAATAAAGTTGGCCTCCCACACGATATTGCCGCTCTCGTCGTAGTAGCGCGCGTGCTGCTCGGACAGGTCGACGTCGATGTATGCCTTCCAGTCGGGCTCTCCCTTTGCGGTAAAGGTGTCGGCCTTCTGGGAGTACTTGATCTCGATTTCGCCGGTCTGCTTGTTGCTAATGGCGTCCTCGACCTGCTTGGCGAGCGAGCTGCTGTCGATGGACCAACCAAAGTCGCCGCCTTCGACGGCGCACTGCTTGCCATCGGCGCGCGTCCACCAGCGAGTGGAGCCCACGGTATTAAAGCCGTTGGCGAGCTCGGCTGCCCAGCTACTGATCTGCGAAGTATCGAGCGTGGGGTTGGCCGGATCGGCAAAGCTGATCCACTGCAATACGGAGCCGCCATCAACCTTGCCGGCATCCTCGCCGTTGAACTTGAGGGTCACGTTGACGCCCAGGAAGTTGTTGGCGGCATCGCATGCGGCCTGAATCTGATCATCGGTCAGCGTTCCATTGAGTGGCTCATAGGCATCGTTGCCGAGCTTGGAAAGATCTACGGTCTCGGCCAGCGAGGCGAGCTCGAGCTCGGCATATTTAATGACATGCTCGCGGTTGAGTTTTTCGTTGGAGCGCGCCTTCTCGACGGTAAACTTGCCCGCTCGCTCGTCATAGGAGCTATTGGCCTCGAA
Organism: Collinsella sp.; assembly: GCA_018377855.1. Classification (GTDB taxonomy): domain Bacteria; phylum Actinomycetota; class Coriobacteriia; order Coriobacteriales; family Coriobacteriaceae; genus Collinsella. The sequence continues at coordinate 35,447 of JAGZYM010000013.1, forward strand.
CGTGCCCGAACGTCCTTCGTTAAACTCGTCGATGGCGGCGCCCAGATCCTTCTCAAACTTCTTTTGGTCAAAGGTGTCGGAAAGCATGGACAGGTCGACGTCTTGATCAAGATCGACTTCGTTGGAGGTAGCAGTTGTTTTGGTCTTGCCGCTTAAGGATTCCACAAGGTGGACCGGCCAAATAAAGGCTTCGTTGTGGTTGATGATTTCTTTTGCAGCAGCTTCACCGTCGACGATGGGTTCATCGGACTCGGGCTGATAGGTCCAGCTAAAGTCATCGCCTGTCACGGTGAGCTTATAGTGCTTCCAAGCCGAGTTGACCTTGGTGGCGGCAGACGAAGCGTTGGAGAACGAGACATCGACGCCGGCGATGGTGGTGTTGGGGTAGGCTACCTGCGAAAATGCTACGACGCCTACGATATAGACAATGACGATTAGACCCAGGACGACAAAGAGCGTCGTCTTTTTGCCCGACTTATTGTTCTCGGCGGGTTTGCGCGCGGGGCCACGATCGCCTCGAGCGTGCGTGGGGGGCTGCTTGGGCGCATTGCCGTTTGCCTGGCGCTGCTGACGTTGTTGACGCTGCTGTCGCTGTTGGTTCGGGCGTTGGGAAGCGTTTGCCGCACCACGCTGCTGACCGTGGCTCGGCGCGATAGGACGCGGTGACTGAACGCCGCCGGTGTGCCTGCTCGGCTGCTGCGGATCGGGAATCAGTTGAGTTCGATCGTTTTGCGACATCGTATGCATATCCTTCGATTTTCGCCTTGCGGTTCATCGTGTTTTTACTGGGCTTGCATTATAGCGATTGCCCTGCTGTTTGTGGTACGGAAACGGTGGCATTCAAAAGAGGTGGGACATTTGTCCCACCTTTGAGTCATTCTTAGCCGCTATCCGCACACACCGCATTTTGCACAGGCCGAAAGTGCGGCCGGAGCCTGCGCGATGCCGCCCTTTGCCGTCTCGCGCAGCGTGGCCGGCAACGCGTGACCCACCGAGAGCATGACATGTGCCATCTGGTCAAACGGCACCAGGCTCTTAATGCCTGCGAGGGCGAGTTGTGCCGAGCTAAAGGCCGCTGCCACGCCGATGGCGTTGCGGTTTTGGCAGGGCACCTCCACGAGGCCACCGACGGGGTCACAAACGAGGCCCAGCAGGTTACTCAGCGAGATGGAGCTGGCGTCGAGCGCCTGCTCGGGCGTGCCGCCGAGCATCTGCACCAGCGCGGCGGCTGCCATGGCGGCGGCGCTTCCCACCTCGGCCTGGCATCCGCCCTCGGCGCCGGCGACGCAGGCACTCGTGGTGAGGTTGAGGCCGATGGCGGCTGCGCAGTAGAGCGCGTCCATGACCTGCTCGTCGTCGAGCCGAAGGTGATCGGCAAGCGCCAGCACGCAGCCGGGCACAACACCCGCGGAGCCTGCCGTGGGGGCGGCGACGATCACGCCCATGGTAGCTGAGCGCTCGAGCACGGCCATGGCGCGGGCAACGGCGTCGGTCTGGACGGTGCCCATCAGGCTTGCACTCAAATCGTTGCAGCGGGTTGCTTCGACGAGCTTGGCCTCGCCGCCGATAAGCCCGCCAAGCGAACGTTGCGGATTGGCGATGGGGGCCGTGGTCTCCTCGCGCATAACCTCGAGCACGCGGCGCATGGCGGCGACGGCGTGGGCCTCGCCGGTCAGACGCGCCTCGCGAACGGCCATGACGGCGCCAATGCTGAGCCCCAGTTCCTCGCACGCATCGAGCAGCTGCTCGCCGTCGTCGAAGATTTCCTTGGCCGAGACGCCGGGAGAGAGCGACGAGGCAGAACCGGGGAGCTCGATAAAGGTCGCGTAATCGACATTGTCGAGCTTGCGCAGCATGGGGACGACGGTGTCGTCGGGCGCGCCGTCGGTCTCAAAGACGGAGTAGGCCTGGCCGCCCACTTCGGTGCGGTAGGTGCGGCAGAAAGCGATGTTTACGTGGGCGTAGGCGAGCAGGTTGGTGAGCGCGGCGAGTACACCGGGGACGTCCTTGTGTGCCACGAAGAGCGTGGAATACATGCCCGAGATGTCGACGCCGACGCCGTTAATGCGGCTGATGCGCATCTTGCCGCCGCCAAGGCTTTCACCGCGGACCTGTGCCGTGGCGCCCGTGTCATCGACCATGTCGATGTCGACGGTATTGGGGTGGATGGAGGCGTCGTCGCCCTTGATGTCAAAGTGATATTCGAGGCCCTGCTCGCGTGCGAGGTCGAAGGCCTGCTTGATGTTCTCGTCATCGGTGTCGAGGCCCAGGATGCCCGCGACGAGCGCACGATCGGTGCCATGGCCGCGGTAGGTGTGGGCGAAGGAGTTCCACAGGCCAAAGGTGACTTTGGTGATGCGGCCTTCCAGCAGGCTGGCGGCAACTTGGGCGCACCGCAGGGCGCCGGCGGTGTGCGATGAGCTGGGGCCGACCATGACGGGGCCCAAGATCTCGAATGCCGAGGTCGTAGCTAGTGTTTGCGGCTTGCCTGCCATGGGTGCTCCTTTAATCTGTCCCGTCGTCCCGAGGGGCGGGGCATAAGGTCGCCTGCTCGGACAGTCCTGCTCGCACGGAGAGCACATTAAGTGCTCTCCGGCTCGTGCGGAACTCGCGATCGACCTTATGCCCCGCCCCTCGGGACTAAGGATACATGGTTGGAACTGCTAGATGGCAAAATTCATTAGCTAGGGACGCAGTGTAGACTCATATCGAAGCATCTTCACCACCGGATTAATAAAAAAGAAGTACCGCTTGGGGGCGGTACTTCTTTTGAAAGCGCGTGCTTGTTTTGCCTTGGTGGTTCCCAATTACAGGCCGCAGGCTGCTTTGAGTTCTTCGACTCGGTCGGTTTTCTCCCAGGTGAAGTCGGCGTCTTCTCGGCCAAAGTGACCGTAGGCTGCCGTCTTTTCGTAGATGGGGCGGCGCAGGTCTAGGTCGCGGATGATTGCGCCCGGGCGCAGGTCGAAGGTCTTCTCTACGGCCTCGACGATCTTGTCCTCGGCAACATTCGCGGTACCGAAGGTGTCGACCATGATTGAGAGGGGCTTGGAAACGCCGATGGCGTAGGCAAGTTCGACTTCGCAGCGGTCGGCAAGGCCGGCGGCGACCACGTTCTTGGCGACCCAGCGCGCGGCATACGCGGCGGAGCGGTCAACCTTGGTGCAGTCCTTGCCGCTAAAGGCACCGCCGCCGTGACGGCCGTAGCCGCCGTAGGTGTCGACGATGATCTTGCGGCCGGTGAGGCCCGTGTCGCCCATGGGGCCGCCCACGACAAAGCGACCGGTGGGGTTCACGTAGATGTCTGCGTTGTCCCACGGCATGTTCTCGGCGTCCATGACCGGGGTGATGACGTGCTCGATGAGGTCGGCCTTGATCTTGCCCATGTCCTCGATCTCGGCGGCGTGCTGCGTGGAGATGACGATGGTCGTTACCTCGACGGGCTTGCCGTCTTCGTAGCGCACGGTGACCTGGGTCTTGCCGTCGGGACGCAGATAGGCGAGGGTACCGTCGTGACGCACGGCGGCCAGGCGCTCAGCCAGACGGCTTGCCAGGTAGTGCGGCATGGGCATGAGGGTCTTGGTCTCGTTGGAGGCATAACCGAACATCATGCCCTGGTCGCCGGCACCGATCAGGTCGATCGGGTCGGTGGTAGCGCCGGTCTGGGTCTCGAAGGACTCGTCGACGCCCTGGGCGATATCGGGCGACTGCTCGTGGATGAGGCTCATAACGCCGCAGGTGTCGCAGTCAAAACCGAATTTGGCACGGTTGTAGCCAATGCGGCGGATAACGCCACGGGCGATTTCCTGCACGTCGACGTAGGCCTGGGTGCGGATCTCGCCGGCGACGATGACGGTGCCGGTGGTCACGAGGGTCTCGCAAGCGCAGCGGACGTTCTCCACGTTGGCAGGCACGCCGTTGGGGGCGATGTAGCCCTGCTCCTGGAGCTCTATTTCTTTGGCGAGGATTGCGTCGAGGACGGCGTCGCTGATCTGGTCAGCGATCTTATCGGGATGACCTTCGGTCACCGACTCCGACGTAAATACGAAGGACCCGTGTTGGGGTGGGATGGAACGAAGTTCTTCTGACATGATTGTCCTTTCAAAAACGTGTCCCGGCGACCGTTACCATTCCGCCGGGCTCTCTATGCAAGGGCTCATCATAGCGCGTAAATCAAACATTCACACCCTTTCCGCACCTACTCATTGGGGACAGACTTAAATGACCAGCCTTCCTAAGTGCCGACAGGTTGCCCAATGACTGGTCATTTAAGTCTGTCCCCAATGAGTAGGTAGGTGCCCTTTGTGCGGAGGTTGCTTTGATGCTTTATACTGGTGCGGTTAGACATCCATCCTGCAATCGAGGAGATTTCCATGGCATCAGACGTTCGCGTCCGCTTTGCACCCTCACCGACGGGCAAGCTGCACATCGGCGGCGCCCGCACCGCTATCTATAACTGGGCTTTCGCCCGCGCAAACGGCGGTACGTTCATCCTGCGCATCGACGACACCGACCCCACCCGTTCCACCGACGAGAACACGCAGATCATTCTGCGCGCCATGCGTTGGCTGGGTCTGGACTGGGACGAGGGCCCCGAGGTGGGCGGCGACTTTGGCCCCTATGCCCAGACCGAGCGTCTGGACCTTTACAAGCAGGCCGCCCAGCAGCTCTGGGATGAGGGCAAGGCCTATCCCTGCTTCTGCACCAAGGAGCAGCTCGAGGCCGATCGCAAGGCCGCTCAGGAGCGCAAGGACCCCTTCCAGGGCTATCAGCGTCGTTGCCGCGATCTTGATCCCGAGGAGGCACGCCGCCGCATCGAGGCCGGCGAGCCCTACGTCCTGCGCATCAAGGTGCCCGAGGACCGCGGCGACGTCGTCATCCACGACGCCGTCCATGGCGAGGTGACCTTCGACGCCAAGGAGCTCGACGACTTTGTCATCTTCCGCTCCGACGGAACGCCCACGTACAACTTCGCGACCGTCGTCGATGACGCCATGATGAAGATCACCCACGTCATCCGCGGTGACGATCACCTGTCCAACACCCCGCGCCAGGTCATGGTCTACGAGGCCCTCGGCGCGCCCGTGCCTACGTTCGCCCACATCTCTATGATCCTGGGCGCCGACGGCAAGAAGCTCTCCAAGCGCCACGGCGCCACCTCGGTGGAGGAGTACCGCGATGCCGGCTACCTGCCCGACGCGTTCGTCAACTACCTGGCGCTGCTCGGCTGGTCGCTCGACGGCGAGACCACGATCATCCCGCGCGAGGTTCTGGCCAGCAAGTTCTCGCTCGACCGCATTTCCAAGAACCCGGCGACCTTCGACCCTAAGAAGCTCGACTGGGTCAATGCCGAGTACATCAACGGCATGTCTGACGCCCAGTTTGCCGACGAGATCATGGTCCCCGAGCTGCACGAGGCGGGTCTCATCGAGGGTAACGTCGAGTACGGCGAGGACTGGATCGACGCGCTTGCCGCCATCGTTAAGCCGCGCACCAAGATGCCGGCCGACGCCGTGACCGTTGCCGCTCCCATCTTTGCCACGGCCGAGACGCTCGAGTATGACGAGAAGTCTGTCAACAAGGGCCTGGCCAAGGAGGGCATGGGTGCCATTCTGGATGCCGCCAAGGCCGCGCTTGAGGGTGTTACCGAGTGGACGGCCGAGGCCATCGATGCCGCGCTTGAGCCGCTGCCCGAGCAGATGGACCTCAAGAAGCGCGTGGTGTTCCAGGCCGTGCGCGTCGCCGTCTGCGGCAACATGGTGAGCCCTCCGCTGGGCGAGACCATGGCGCTCGTCGGCCGCGACGACTGCCTGGCGCGCATCGACCGCGCCCGCACGATGGCGCTGTAATCGCTGCGCAAACGTATGTATCCGAGCCCCGCTCACCGCGAGTGGGGCTCTTGTTTCTGTAGACGTATGGGATAGGAGGTGCTGGCGCCATGGCCGAGCAACTGTCGCTGTTTGGTTCGCCCGAACCGGAGCAAGCTCCCATGAAGCATGCCCGCACGGCCGAGCAGGCCAAACCTGAGCCTGCGCCAGAGCCCATTGCCGCCTACGCGAGCGTGGTCCTGGACATTCCCACCCGTGCGCTGTCCGAGCCTTTTGCCTACGGCATTCCGCAGTCCCTTGCCAATGAGGCCCAGATCGGCTCCACCGTCCTAGTTCATTTTGGAAACCGTGCGGCCGCTGGCTATATCGTCGACATTGCGTCTGGGCTGGGCGAGCTGCAAGGAGACACCGTCCTTGATCCAGTGCGCATCAAGCCCGTCGAGGCCATCCTCAGCAAACCGCTCTTTGGCGCCGAGGCCGCCCGCATTGCGCGTTGGATGAGCCGCGAGTATGTCGCGACGCTTTCCGAATGCCTGCGTCTGTTTTTGCCTCCGGGCGGCAGCCCGCGTGTCGTGAAGGGCGATGACGGGGCGTGGACGGTTGAGCGCCCAGCCGTCAAGCCTATTCAAAACCGCTGGGTCATGCTCACGCCTGAGGGTTTCGACTATACGCCGCCCAAGACCGCCGTTCGTCAGCGTCAGCTCATCGAGGCGCTCCAGTGCGGCCCGGTCACGACGCGCGATCTCAACCTGCTCTACAACAGTATGTCGGCGACCATCAAGGCGCTCGAAAAACGCGGCGTCGTGGTGGTGGAGGAGCGCCGCGCCTGGCGTGGCTGCAGCGAGCAGACCACGTTGTCCTCGGCAAGCGGCAAGGCGCCGGTCGCGCTCACGGACGGCCAGCAGCAGGCGCTCGCGCAGATTGAACGCGCGCGCCTTGACGCCCACGGCGACGTGGTCCTTGTCGATGGCGTCACCGGATCCGGTAAAACCGAGGTCTACCTCTCCGCTATCGAGCGTGTGCTCGCGGCCGGTCGCTCGGCCTGCGTGCTCGTGCCCGAGATCTCGCTGACGGCCCAGACCGTCGGCCGCTTCCGCTCGCGCTTCGGTGAGACGGTCGCGGTCTTCCACTCGCGCCTTTCGGCCGGCGAGCGTCTGGACCAGTGGGATATGGTCGCCAGTGGTGCCGCGCGCGTTGTCGTCGGCGCGCGTTCGGCACTCTTTTGCCCGCTCAGCGATTTGGGCCTCATCATCATCGACGAGGAGCACGAGACCAGCTACAAACAGGGCTCCAGTCCGCGCTACCATGCGCGCGAGGTGGCGGCCGAGATGGCGCGCCGCTATCGCTGCCCGCTCGTGCTGGGCTCGGCCACGCCTTCTGCCGAGGTCCTCGATCGCTGCCGCCGCGGCACGTACAACGGTGTCACCTGGACGCGCGTCGAGATGCCCGAGCGCCCGGGACACGCCGTGCTACCCACGGTCCGCATTGCCGACCTGCGCCGCGAGTTTTCGCACGGCAGCCGCTCCATGTTCTCTAAACCGCTGATGGAAGGTTTGGAGCGCGTTGTAGAGCGCCGCGAGAAGGCTGTGCTGCTGCATAACCGTCGCGGTTTTGCGCCGTTTTTGATGTGCCGCGAGTGCGGTTGCGTCCCCACCTGCAACCACTGCTCCACCGCGCTCACGTATCACGAGCGCACGCATTCGTTGCAGTGCCATACCTGCGGTTCGTCCTGGCGCGTGCAGCCCTATCCGGCGCCCACGAGCCGTTGCCCCAAATGCGGCAGCCGCTACCTGGCAAAAATGGGTCTAGGCACGCAGCAGATCGAGGACGCCTTGCGCCAGATGCTGCCCGAGGATGTCGCCATCATTCGCATGGACGCCGATTCCACGCGTGGCAAGGACGCGCACAAGAAGTTGCTTGAACAGTTCGATGCCGCCGATTGCGCGGTGCTGCTGGGCACCCAGATGATCGCCAAGGGCCTCGATTTTCCCGAGGTCACGCTTGTGGGTGTAGTTAATGCCGACTTTGCGCTCAAGCTGCCCGATTTTAGAGCGGGGGAGCGCGCCTACGATCTGCTGGAGCAGGTTGCGGGCCGCGCCGGTCGCGGCGATCGTCCCGGCGAGGTCATCATCCAGACCTACCTGCCCGATGACCCGGTCATTCGCGCCGTCGCCGAGCACGACCGCTCGATCTTTACCGACTACGACCTGGACCAGCGCCGCGACGCCCTGTATCCGCCCTTCGTGCGCCTGGCCAACATCTTGGTATGGTCGACGAACGCGGACGACGCGCGGGACTACATCGGTCGCATCGCGAAGCTCCTCAAGCGTCGCTGGCATGCCGCCGCGCCCGACTTTTTGCGGGCGGGGAGCGCCGTGCCCCAGGTGCTTGGTCCGGCTTCGTGTGTAATCGAGAGAGCCAAGGACCGTTACCGCTTCCATCTGCTTGTTAAGTCGCCGGTAGGGTACCATGTCTCTGATGATATCGACGCCTGCCTCAAAGAGGTGGGCTCCGTGCGCGGCGTGAGCGTGAGCGTTGACGTCGACGCCTATGATTTGATGTAACAACCCGAAAGGATGGCCATGGAAGCCAACGGAATCGTACTGTCGCCCGACCCTCGTCTGCGCCAGGAGTGCGCCGTCATCGAGGAGATCACCCCGGCGATCGAGGCGCTTGCCGAGAAGATGAAGAAGATGATGTTCGACAACGGCGGTTGCGGCCTGGCCGCCCCGCAGATCGGTGAGCTCATTCAACTCGTCACCATTGACTGCGATTACAGCGACAAGAACGACTATGACCCGTATGTGCTCATCAACCCTGTCATTGTTGAGCAGAGCGACCATCTGGTGCCGTTTAGCGAGGGCTGCCTTTCCATCCCTGGCATTAGCTGCGAGATCGAGCGTCCCGACCATGTCGTCGTCGAGGCATATGATTTGGATGCCAACCTGATTCGCTACGAGGCCTCGGGCGATCTGTTCTGCGTGTGCCTGCAGCACGAGATCGACCACCTGCACGGCAACACCATGTTCGAGCGACTCAAGCCGATGCAGAGGATCAAGGCCGTCAAGGAGTACCAGGACGCCCTGGCCCGCGGCGCTCGACCGGGCGAGACTGAATAGGTTAATTGTCCGTCCCTGGGATGGGCCCACACATATCATCCCGTGCTCAAACATTCTCGCTTTGCTGCGAAACTGCGCGCGGGACGATATGTGTGGGCCCATCCCAGGGACTACGTTGACGCTGCTTGTCTCGCCCGGGTGCCGTCGGGCCAGGGAGGGGCGTCTTCGCTGATAGGTGCTTTATTGGGAGGGCTGCTTTTATGCGGCTCTTTCTTTGTTTTTGGGTATATTTGTTCTTGTTGAATTGTTATTGCGGATGGGCTTGGTAATTGGCTTTCCGCTGTTATTTGTAGCCGTCTCGGCTTTGGTTGAGGGGAGACGTCCTTTATGCGTATTGTGTTTATGGGTACGCCTGATTTTGCTGTGCCTTCGCTGACTTCGCTTGTTGAGGCTGGGAATGAGATTGCGCTTGCCATTACTCGTCCTGATGCTGTTCGTGGGCGTGGTAAGAAGCTTGAGCCGTCTCCTGTTAAGGCCAAGGCGCTCGAGCTTGGCCTGCCGGTTGTTGAGGCTAATCGTATGACGCCTGAGGTAGTTGATACTCTCCAGGCTGCGCGGGCTGATATTTTCTGTGTGGCCGCGTACGGTTGCATTTTGCCTGATGAAGTGCTGCATATGGCGCCGCTTGGCATTGTGAATGTTCATGCGTCCTTGTTGCCTCGTTGGCGTGGGGCTGCTCCCATTCAGCGTGCCATTCTTGCTGGTGATGAGGTTGCTGGCGTTTCCATTATGCGCATTGGGCATGGCGTGGATACTGGTGCTTATTGTGCTCAGGCTTCCACGTCGGTTGCCGGCAAGCATGCCGAGGCACTGACGATGGAGCTTGGCGAGCTGGGCGGTAAGCTGCTGGCCGATACGCTGCCCTCGCTTGCCGATGATACAGCGGTGTGGACCGAGCAGGATGAGTCGCTCGTCACGCATGCTGCCAAGATTTCCAAGCAGGAGATGCGTCTGGATCCGCAGATGGCGGCGCTCGATTGCGTGCGTCACGTGTTGGCTTCGTCCGACACTGCACCCGCTCGCTGCGTGATTGCCGGTAAGTCGGTTCGCGTGCTCGATGCTGCGCTGGCGGATGTGTCGCTTGGCGAGGGCGCTGTTGCCGTTAAGAGCAAGCGTGTCTACCTGGGACTTTCCGATGGTGCGGTCGAGCTGCTTGAGGTTAAGCCCGATGGCAAGCGCGCTATGGCTGCTTCTGCCTGGGCTGCCGGCCTGCAGGGCGCCGATCTGACGTGGGGTGCTTTGTCATGAGCAAGCTTTCCCCCGCGCGTAAGCTCGCGCTCGATGTGCTGATGGAGGCCGACCGTCGCGGTATATACGCACGCGACGTGTTGTCTTCCCGTGCTTCCGCCAAGGCCATTGACCAGCGCGATTCCGCTTTTGCCGCGCGTTTGGCGCTCGGTGTTGCCGCCACGCAGGGAATTTTGGATGAGCTGCTCGATCAGTTTCTCGATAAGCCCAAAAAGGTCGCGCCGCGCGTTCGCATGGCGCTTCGAATCTCGGCCTTCGAGATGCTCTACCTGCATACCCCAGGTCGCGTTGCCGTGAGTCAGGGTGTTGAGCTGGTTCGTAGCGGCGCTAAGTCGGCCGCCGGTCTGGCGAACGCCGTGCTGTATAAGGTCGCGGACAACGTTGAGGACTTTGCCGCCGCCGCGGGTGCCGATGAGTCCGAGCGCCGTTTGGTTCGCCTGTCTCGTCTGATGGGTATGCCGCGCTGGCTGTGTGCTCGCATTATGGCCTCGTTTGATACGCCCGAGGGCGCGCTCAACTTTGCCGGAAATCTGGCGCCCGCGCCGCTCGCTTTGCACGAGAATGCCTTTGCAACTAAGCCTGATCCGTACCTATCGCAGCTTGTGGCGCCGGTATTCCCGGGCTGCCATGCGCCGGTCGATGCGCAGGCCACCGTTGCGTCGGGTGTGTTTGAACGCGCGGCGGCCGTGGCCTCGGACCTTAACGCCCAGCTTATCGCTACTGCCGCGACACGTCCCGGTCGCTGCCTGGAGATTGGCGCCGGTCGCGGCACCAAGACCTATGTGATGATGTGCCAGGCCAAGCGTGCCGGCTACGAGCGTCAGCATACCGCGCTCGATTTGCACGATCGCAAGTGCGATCAGAATCTCGCGCGCCTGCACAAGGCGGGTATCTCGGGTGTTCGTACGGTGTCGGGCGATGCCTGCGAGCTCAATGAGGTGCTCACGACCTTTGATGCCATGCTCGGCGAGCCTGCCCTGTTCGACACGGTGTTTATCGATGCGCCGTGCTCTGGCACCGGCACTATGCGCCGTCATCCTGAGATTCCGTGGCGTCTGACCGAGAACGACGTTACGACTGAGCTGCCCCGCCTGCAGCTGACGATGCTCAAGGAAGCAGCCGCGCGCGTGGCTGCCGGCGGCGAGCTTATCTATGCCACCTGCTCGGTCTTCGACGAGGAGAACACGCAGGTCGTGGACGCTTTCCTTGCTTCTCCCGAGGGTGCCGGCTTTACCGTGGCACCCCTCTCCGAAGCCCAGATTCTGCAGTTACCCGAGTTCGAACAAGCCAAGAAGCTCGTCTCCGTACGCCAAAACGACCGTGGACTTTTCCAAAGCGTCCCCGTAAACGCCGACTCCTACGACGGTCACTTCTGCGCTCGTCTGGTCCACAAGTAACTACTAAGTTGCGGTGAAATAGGGATTGAATAGCGGCTTCTGCCCGCCAAACAGTCCTTATTTCACCGCAACTCATAAGGAAGATTTTTCTGGAACTGGGATTAATAAATCGGGTATGAAAGTAAGCGGTTGGGTTTGGTAAGTTTCTGGATGCATGAACCGCTCGCAGATTTAATATTGAGGGGTTAAAATGAACGAACTTAATAGTGACAAGATTGACAATCCTGAAGATAATACTCAGGAAAATGAAGAGGTTGAGAATTCTTCGATTAAAAAGCGGGTAATTATTGGTGCCGGTATTGTTGCTTTGCTCATTGCTGGTTGTGTCGGTGGTTATGCTGGTTACAATTACAAACAAGCATGTAGTGAACATAATCAGCAGGTTGAAGTTTTGTATTCAAAGGCTAGCGATAGTGTTGCTGCCTTTAAGGTTGATCCTGGGCTACTAACTTTTGAGCAACGTCTTGATACCATTAAAAATGCTCAAAATAATAAAGAGATTTTGAATAAAGAAATCTCTAATGACAGTTTTAAGTATGCGGATGGCACTTCCCCTGATTGGACGAAGTTGCTCAATAAATACGATTCCATTATTAAAGACTGCCGTAAGGCTCAAAATAATGAGTGGAATACTTCTGTAACTGACCATGTTAATTTTGATGTAAATTCTACTGAAGATACTGACTCTCTCCAACAGCATATTAATAGCCTCAATGGTCTTCTTAATGATATTTCTAATAAAGATAATCAGAAGCTTATTTTTGAAGATGCCAAAAAGGATTCTAATCTGTTCATTGATCAAATCAATGAACAGATTAGTCGTTATCAAACTCGTATTGATGATGTAAATAATGCAAAAGCAGAGGCTGAGGCGAAGACTCAAGAGGAAGTGGCGCAGACTCAGCAGCAGGCTTCTCAGCAAAATAATTATTCCAACAATTCTTATAGCGGTAATAATTATTCTGGTGGAAGCGGCTATTCGGGAGGCTCCTCTAACGGCGGCGGTAAAGTAGTCATTAAAACTCTGGATGTTTATGACGAAAATGGCAATTATGTGGGGTCTACTCATTGGTATAGCGATGGTACCTGTGACGATCCCTATTCTGCTGGTATGGGCGGATTTTAAAATATACTAATTTTTAAAAATAATTATCGACCCATAGCGCAAAGAAGCGGCCCCGCGATCGGAGTTGATCGCGGGGCCGCTTGTCACTAGTGGTTATGCGGGCAGTTGGCGCAGCAGCCGCTGGTGGCGTTGGTGCTGGAGCCGCCGCTTCGCTGGTCGGTGTTGTAGAAACCACTGCCTTCGAACTTAATGCCGCTGGCCGAGAACGTCTTAGATGCCGGGGCGCCGCAGCTGGGGCATACGACCTCGGGCGTTTCGGACATGGGGTGCTCAACTTCAAACACGTTGCCGCAGCTCGTGCACTTGTAATCGTAGCGCGCCATAATACTTCCTTTTCAGCACAAAGCGGGCAGATCGCTCTGCCCGCAAAAATTCAAACAGCTGTAACTGTACCCTATATCGGGGGTTTTATCACGCTTCGCCCCAGAATCTATGGGTGCTGCGCAGGAGCTTCGCAGTTTTCTCCTCGGCTGCCGCAACGTCGGCCTCCTGCGCCTGCCATGTCCAGTTGCCCGTGGCCACGCCCGGCACGTTCATACGTGCATCGTCGCCCAGCCCCAACACGTCCTGCAGCGGCATCATCACGAGTGGAGCATCGCTTGCTAGGGCATCGCCCATGAGCTCGCATGCCAGTTCAATGCCGCTCGGCTCGTCGCCGCCCGCAAAGGAGCGCGTGCACCAGCCGGCGAGCGTCGAGGTGTCGTGCGTCGAGGTATACAGGATCTTGCCCGGTGTGGGATGAATTCCGCAGCGAACGTCGTAGTCGCTAAACTCCAGTACGTCCATGCCTGGGAAGCCGCAGGTCGAAGCCATCGCACGAACGCCAGGCGTCAGATAGCCGAGATCCTCGGCGATAAAGTTGAGCGGACCCAGCTCGTCATAGGCGGTCTGGAACAGGTCCTTGCCCGGGCCTGCCAGCCAGCGGCCGTCGGCACAGGCCTTACCGGCGGGAATGCTAAAGTAGCTGTGGAAGCCCAGGAAGTGGTCCAGGCGCACACGGTCGTAGAGCGCGAACGCACGACGCAGGCGATCCATCCACCAGCTATAGCTGTTTTCCTTCATGTGATCCCAGCGGAAGGTGGGGTTTCCCCACACCTGGCCCTCGGGCGCAAAGTTGTCGGGCGGAGCGCCCGAAACTTCAATCGCCTTGCCGGTGTCGGATAGCCAGAAGTTCTCGGGCTCGCTCCACGCATCGGCCGAATCGTCCGAGACATACATCGGGATATCGCCGATGACCTCGATGCCCTTCTTGTGCGCATAGTTCATGAGCTCGCACCAGGCAAGGTCAAAGCGATACTGCATGTACGCCTGCAGCTCGGCCTCGTCGTGGAAGCGCTTGTCATCGATCAGGTGCTCGTTGTAGCGCGCGACATCCGCCGGCCAATCGTGGCGCGACTCGCCCTCAAAGTACTTCTTAACGGCCATGTAGACGCAGTACTTCTCGAGCCAATCGGCGTTGCGATGTTTAAATGCCGTGTACAGCGGGTCGGCATCCTCGCCGCCGCGGGCCTTCCAGGTGACGAAGTCGGCAGCCAGCTCCTCGTGGCTCTCGGGCAGCAGGTCGATATTGCCTGCAAAGGCCGAAGGGCCGGCATAAGGGGAGCGGAAAAAGTCCGTAGGATTGACGGGCAGGACCTGCCAGTAGCGCATGCCCATGGCGGCTAGGTGATCGATAAAGCGACGCGTGGGCGCACCGATTGTGCCAGGCTTGCCGTCATCGGTCGGCACCGAGGTGATGTGGCACACGACGCCCGCGCCGTGATCGAGCGGCTCCTGCAGGCGCTTCTCGGCATGGTGATAGATGATCGAAGAGCCCAGCGGGTACAGGTCGAGCGTAACCGTGCCGTTGTGGATCTCGCACTCGTGGCCGCTAATCACGTCGCTCGCACATTCGCCGAGCGCTGGGATCGTCACGCAGTGCGAATTGCGCAGGCTGCGGTTGATGATAACCGTCGCGGCCTCGCCGTCTTTGCCCGTGCGGGTGTAGGCCAAGACGTCGTCGTTGAGCGCAAAGGCCTTGATTTCGCCATCGACCATAAAAGGCAGCGCGCGACGCACGGCAGACGCGTTCTTAACGATAGCCAGCGTATCGAAGTCGTGCAGGTCTTCCTTCAAAGGCAGGGTCCGGCGGTTGCCCGGATCGGTGAGGCCCTCCAAGCCGTACTCATCGCCGTAATAGATTGAGGGTACGCCCGGGAAGGTCATCTGCATGAGCGTCGCCAGCCAAAAACGGCTCTTGGCCAGGCCCATCGAGTTATCGTCCAGGCGCCATTTGCTGCGTTCGCTCTCGGGCAGCTGCGACTCGTCTGGGCCGCCGCCGAGCACCGAGATGATGCGCGGACGGTCGTGGCTCGAAAGCAGATTGAGTGCGCAGGCCAGCGCCTCGCGCGGGTAGTTCTCGCGCAGGGTTTCGATATCCTCAGCAGCTTGATAGGCATTCTTGTAGCCCATCAAAAAGCCGATGACCATGTCGCGGAAGGGGTAGTCCATGGCAGAGTCGAGCTCAGAGCCCTGCAGGTAGCGGCGCAGATGGCCGTAGCTGATCTTGTTGGAGGCGTCTTCCCAGACCTCGCCGAGCAGCAGCGCGTCAGGTTTCTCGGCGAGCACGGCCTTTTTGATCTCGGCCAGGAAGTCATCGGAAAGCTCGTCGGCCACGTCCAGGCGCCAACCATGGGCACCGGCGCGAAGCCATTTGCGGATCACGCCGTCCTTGCCCAGGAGCCGCTCGCGCACCAGTTCGGAGCTCTCGTTGATGGCGGGCATGTTGCCCACGCCCCACCAGCAGTCATACGAACCGTCTTCATGGAAGTAAAACGCATCGCGCCACGGCGAGTCCTCGCTTTGCCAAGCACCGACGCCGGGATAATTGCCGTAGCGGTTAAAGTAGATCGAATCGTCGCCCGTGTGGTTGAAGACGCCGTCCAGGATGATGGAAATGCCGAGCTTCTCGGCCGCCTTGCACAGCTCCGTAAAGTCCTGCTCGGTGCCCAGAATCGGGTCGATCTTGGTATAGTCGGCCGTGTCGTAGCGGTGGTTGCTCGCGGCCTCAAAGATGGGGTTGAGGTAGATGGCCGTAAAGCCTAGCTCGGCGATGCGGGGCAGGTCATTTTGGATACCCTTGAGCGAACCGCCGTAAAAATCCCAGGTCTTGATGGAGCCGTCTTCGGCACGCTCGTACTCGGGCGGTTCGTTCCAGTCCTCGACCATGCGGCGCTGGATTCCTTTGCGCGGTTTTTCAACTTCGGCAAGCGTGCGCTCGCGCCAGTTTTCGTCTCGGGCATAGCGGTCGGGGAAGATCTGGTAGACCATACCGCGCTCGTACCAAGTGGGACGGTTCTCGCGGTGCTTGTAGACGGTAATCTGGAAGGACGGAACCTCGGCGTAGCCGTAGGTCACACCCTCGCCACCGGTGCGACCCTGCGGTGCACCCAGGCGGACCTCGGGCTGACCTTCGATATTGCATATAAAGCTGTACCACACAAGGCAGGGTTCGGTGCACTCAAGCTCTACGGTAAATATACCGTCGCCCTCGTGCGTCATGGGATACAGAGACTCACCGATTTCATCGACCCAGGTACGCAGGGTAAGCGCTGCCTGGTTGGGGTCGGCATCCTCCAAAATCACCGAGAGCGAAACGGAAGTTCCAGTGGTCACAGCGCCAAACGGAATGCGAAACTGCGGCAGACGGCTGTTGTGTATCAATCTCATAATACGGTCCAGTTCAATAGAATCACGGCCTGCGGGCCATGGGCTTTACGCACAGGAAGTAAGTATATCTGTTGTACATAGGCTGTATAAACAACATCCGTTTACCATCGGCGAACGGTTGTCCTAGAAAATCGTTTTACCACCCAAATTATCGCGATATTTTAAAACATCTATACCGATACTATTTGTAGCCAACCAAAAATACTTCGTTTTACTACGACGAATTGAATGATCTCAACCACGGTCATTTTCGTGATATTAAAACCGCAGGTAGAGGCGTTGCCAATTTCGTAGATTACTCGCCGTGGTCAGCCGGAGCCATTTTGTCGTAGTAAACCGGGCTTCTTTTTTACTAGAGAAGTTCAACCAAGAAGAGGGCGCCTGGTTGGGGCGCCCTCTTTTGCGTTGAGGATTACGTTTTAATCGTCCGGACTAGTGACGCTTGCGGGCGGCCGTTGCCTTGCGGACGGAGGTCTTCTTGGTCGGAGCCTTTTCCTCGGCCGAAACGGCGGGGGAGACCGGGATCTCCTCGGCGGGCTCGGTCTTTGCCGTAGCCTTCGGAGCGGTCTTGACCTCAGCAGCCTTCGGAGCCGGCTCGGCCTTTACTGCGGGCTTGTCCTCGGCCTTAGCCTCTGCCTTGGGAGCAGCAGCCTTGGTCGTGGCCTTTTTGGCCGTCGTGGTAGTGCGCTTGCGCGTGGTGGTCTTGGCGGCCGGCTTTGCCTCGACAGCTGCCTTGCCCTTGGGCTCGGCGGGCGTCTCCTCGTCCTTGGCGGCCGGCTTTGCGGCTGCCTTAGTCGAGGCGGCCTTTTTGGTCGTCGACTTCGTAGCCGCGGCCTTCTTGGCAGTCGTGGTCTTGGTTGCAGCCGTCTTCTTGGCAGCGGTCTTGGCCGGAGCCTTTGCCGCGGGCTTAGCCTCGGCAGCGTCGGCCTTTATCTCGGGAACGACCTCGGCCTCGGCGGCCTTCTTGGCAGCGGCGGTCGTGCGCTTGCGCGTGGTCGTTGTCTTGGCAGCGCTAGTCTTGCTAGCAGCGGCCTTCGTGGTCGTGGCCTTCTTAGCCGTTGTCTTGCGGGTGGTCGTCTTCTTAGCGGCAGGTTTCGCTGCGGGCTTAACTTCGGCATCGGCAGCCGGCTTCTCCTCGGCCTTGGGCTCCTCGGCGGCAGCGGACTCCTTAACGGGCGCCGCAGGCTCGGCCTCAGCGGCAACCGGCTTCTCCACAGCCGCAGCAGCCTCCACAGCCGCCGGCCTCTCAATCTCCGGGTGCATAAAGAAGTACAGGTCCAGATACTTGTCGGCCGAGCGCGTCCAGCTAAAGTCCTGGCTCATGGCCTGCGTGATCAGCTGGTTCCATGCCTCGCGGTTATCCCAGAACAGGCGTGCCGCGCGGAACACGGCGTCGCCCATCTCGTCGCCGTTAAAGTTGCTAAACGAGAAGCCCGTGCCCTCGCCGGTAAACTCGTTATACGGGATCACCGTGTCCTTCAGGCCACCGGTCTCGCGCACGATGGGCAGGGTGCCGTAGCGCATGGCGATGATCTGCGACAGGCCGCAGGGCTCAAACTTCGAAGGCATCAGGAACATATCGGCGGCGGCGTACATGCGCTGCGACAGCGCCGGGTCAAACTCGATGCGCGCGGCCATGGTGCCGGGGTACTTGTCTTGGAAATAGCGCAGGCCGTCCTCGTAGTCGCGGTCGCCGGTACCCAGCACGGCCACCTGAACGCCGCCGGCGAGGATGCGGTCGAGCGCGTACATGACCAGGTCCATGCCCTTCTGGCGCGTCAGGCGCGTGACCATCACCATAAGCGGGCGGTCGTCGCGAACCTCGAGCCCCAGCTCTTCCTGCAGCTTGGCCTTGCACACGGCCTTGCCCCCACGGTCCTCAACCGTGTAGTTGGCGGCAATGCGCTTGTCGGTTGCCGGGTCAAAGGCCGCCACGTCAATGCCGTTGAGGATGCCCTGCAGTGCGTAGGAGCGCTCGCGCAGTACGCCGTCCAGGCCCTCGCCAAACTCGGGCGTCTGGATCTCGCCCGCGTAGGTGGGGCTCACCGTGGTGATGGCATCGGCATAGTGCAGCGCGCCCAGCATGTAGTTGATGCTGCAGGCGTCGCAGCGCAACTGCGTGGCGGCCGCGGGAATATGCGCCACACCCAGGATGTCCTCCATCACGGTGTCGCTAAACTGGCCCTGGAACGCCACGTTGTGGATCGAGAACACAGTCTTGATGCGGTCGTACAGCGGCAGGCCCTGGTAGAACTCGCGCAAGAACAAGGGCGCCAGTGCCGTCTGCCAGTCGTTGCAGTGCAGGATGTCGCACTCAAAACCGGCCGGCAGGTGCTGCAGGCTCTCGGTAATGGCCTTGGAGAAGAACGCGAAGCGCTCGCCGTCGTCAAAGAAGCCGTACGGATAATCGCGCGCAAAGTAGCGCTCGTTGTCCACGAACATATAGGTGACGCCGTCGTGCTCGAGCTTCTCCAGCCCGCAGTACTCGTTGCGCCAGCCCAGGCTCACGTAAAAGTCGGAAAAGTGCTCCATCTGCGCCTTGTACTCGTCCTTGATGGTGGCGTACTTGGGCACCATCACGATGACTTCGGCGCCGGCGCGCACAAGCGCCGCAGGCAGCGAGCCCGCCACGTCGCCCAGGCCACCGGTCTTAACAAACGGTGCGCACTCGGCCGAGGCAAACACAATCTGCATCTTTTTGCTGGAATCTGCCATATTGTCTCCCATGTTGCAATTCGAGAATAGCCGCCTGGCGCTAACCGGGCGGCTATTCTACCTGTTACGAGCGATGTTGCGGTGCCAACGTTAACGTACGATGGTGGTGTCGGAAGTTAACGGAGCCTTGCCCAGCACCAGGATGTTCTCGGGCGTGCCGCGAAGCTCGGTGTTGGTGGGAACCACGTTGTTCTTGTCCAGAATGGCGTTCTCGACGCGTGCGCCGCTCTTGATGATGCAGCTCTGGTTGATGATCGAGTTAGTCACCGAAGCGCCTTCCTCGACCACGACGCCGCGCGACAGGATCGAGTTGCGCACGGTGCCCTTGATGATGCAGCCGGCCGAGATGATCGAGTTGCACGCGTGGCTGCCGGTCGCATAGCGCGAAGGCGGCACGTCGTGAGCCTTGGTCAGGATCGGGCGCTCGGGGTCAAAGAGCTGATCGGCCACGGTCTGGTCGAGCAGGTCCATGCTGCGGCGATACAGCGACTTCTCGCTAAACACTCCCACGACCTCGCCCTTGTACTCGTAGCTGCACACGTCGATGTTGCCAAAGTCGCCCTGGAGCGCCTCGAGCAGGTCCAGATAGTCGGCGGCCTGGTAGTGGTCGATGATCTCGAGCAGCGTCTCGCGGTTGACGATGCAGCAGTCCATGGAGGCGTTGTCGCCGTACACGACGCCGGCGCTCACGCCCGTCAGGCGGCCGTTCTCGTTAATCTCGAGCTTGGTCTCGTCATCGACGTTGCGCGTGGCCTTGCAGTACACCACGGTCATCTGGGCACCGGAGTTCTCGTGCGCGTCGATGATGGTGTTGAGGTCCATGTTAAAGATGATGTTGGTGCCCATCATCACAACGTAGGGCTTGTCCGAGCGCTGGAACAGCGTCTTGTTGGAGATGATATCGCGCAGCAGGAAGCGCATGCCGCCCTTGGTGGTGCCATACGCGTTGCCGGGCACCATGAACAGGCCGCCCTTCTTGCGGTCCAGGCCCCAGTCCTTGCCCGAGCCCACGTGGTCGATCAGCGAGCGGTAGTTGCCCGGCATGACGACGCCGACGGTCTTAATGCCGGCATTCATCATGTTGGACAGCGGGAAGTCGATCAGGCGGTAGCGGCCCAAAAACGGAACGGACGCGATGGGGCGGTCCTTGAGCAGCACGCTGCCGTAGGACGAAGAGTAGTTGGCGGTGATATAACCGATGGCCTTGCGATTGATCATCGGATCATTCCCCCTTCCCGATAACGACGTCATTTCCAACGACGGCCGTATCCTTGGTGGTATCGACAGAGCCGAGCTTCACGCCCTCTTCGACCGTGGAGTTCTCGCCCAAAATAGCGCGGCAGATGTGCGCGCCGCTCTTAACGTGCGCACCCGGCAGCAGCACGGAGTCCTCGACCACGGCGCGCTCCTCGATGATGACATCGGTCGAAAGGATCGAGTGGCGAGCGGTGCCGTAGATCTTGCAGCCGTTGGAGACCAGGCAGTCGTCCAGGCGGCCGTCCGGGCCAATGTAGTGCGGCGGACGCGTGGTGATGTTGGACATGATGGGGAAGTGCTTGTCGAACAGATCGAACTCGGGGTTGTTGCCCAGCAGGTCCATCGAGGTCTCGTGGAAGCTGGCGATGGTGCCAACGTCCTTCCAAAAGCCGTGGAACTCGTAGCTGTACAGGCGCTTGCCCTCGCCGAGCAGCTTGGGGATGATGTCCTTGCCAAAGTCGTGGCTCGAGCGCTGGTCCAGAGCGTCTTCCTCGAGCGCCTCGATCAGCACGTCTGCCGAGAAGATGTAGATGCCCATGGACGCGAGATTCGAATCGGGCTTATCGGGCTTCTCGGTGAACTTGGTGATGCGGCCGTCCTCGGGGTCGGTGGTCAGGATGCCAAAGCGGCTGGCCTCCTCCCACGGCACGGGCATAACGCTCACCGTGAGGTCGGCGTTGTTCTCAATGTGTGTCTTGAGCATCTTGCGGTAGTCCATGCGATACAGGTGATCGCCCGAAAGAATCAGGACGTACTTGGGGTCGTTGGCCTTGATGTAGTCCAGGTTCTGCGTAATGGCGTCGGCCGTGCCCGCATACCATGCGCCGCCGGTCTGCGTCTCGTACGGCGGCAGGATCGAAACGCCGCCGTCGCGGCTGTCTAGATCCCAAGCCTCGCCAGAGCCCACGTAGGCATGCAGCAGGTAGGGGCGATACTGCGTCAGAACGCCCACCGTGTCGATACCCGAGTTGGAGCAGTTGGAGAGCGAAAAGTCGATAATGCGGAACTTGCCACCAAAGCTAACCGCCGGCTTAGCGATCTTTTGGGTGAGTGCCCCCAATCGGCTGCCCTGTCCTCCTGCGAGGAGCATCGCGATGCATTCTTTCTTACTCATCGATTTCTCCTTCTGTCATCGATGTTCTTAAACCCATTAGCGACGGGCGCGGCGCTCGGTCGCGCCCGTCGAGTAATGCCGTGCTGGCATAAGGGAGCTTGCGCGCCTTTACGCGTGCCAGATCTCGTCGCGGTACTCGCGAATGGTGCGGTCGCTCGAGAACCAGCCGGAGGAGGCGGTGTTGAGCAGCGCCTTGCGGTTCCAGGTCTCCTGGTCGCCGTAGCTGCCGGTGAGCTTCTCCCATGCATCCACGTAGCTGCGGAAGTCTGCCATGACCAAGTCGGGGTCGTTGTTGTTCATGAGCTCGTTGTAGATGCTCTCGAAGTTGCCCGAAAGACCCGCAAAGGTGTTGTCCTTGAGCTCGTCCATCACGCGGCCCAGACGCTCGCGATCGCCGTTGAGGGTATCCCACGCAAAGTAGTTGTTGGATGCCCAGAGCTGCTCGACCTCGGGGGCGGTCAGGCCAAAGATGGCCTCGTTCTCGCGGCCGGCCAGGTCGGCGATCTCGATGTTGGCGCCGTCGAGGGTGCCCAGCGTAATGGCGCCGTTCATCATGAGCTTCATGTTGGACGTGCCCGAGGCCTCCTTACCGGCCGTGGAGATCTGCTCCGAGATCTCGGCGGCAGGGTAGATGAGCTGGGCGTTGCTCACGCGGAAGTTGGGGATAAAGCAGACCTTCATGACCTCGTTGACGCGGGCATCGTTGTTGATGACGTCGGCCACGGAGTTAATGAGGCGGATGGTCTCCTTAGCAAAGGTGTAGCTCGAGGCAGCCTTGCCGCTAAAGATGAAGGTCGTCGGCGTCACGTGGAAGTTGGGATCGGCGATGCGACGGTTGTAGATGTCCATTACCTTCATGATGTTCATGAGCTGGCGCTTGTAAGCGTGGAAGCGCTTAACCTGAACATCGAAGACGGTGTTGGGATCAATAACCAGACCGGTCTCGGCCTTAACGTAGGCGGCCAGGCGCTCCTTGTTGGCGCGCTTGGAGGCACCCACGGCCTTCAGGAACTCGGTGTCGTTCTGGAACTCCTTGAGCTTCTCCAGCTCAAAGGCGTCCTTGAGCCAGCCGTCGCCAATGGCATCGGTGACGAGCTTGGCGTAGGTGGGGTTGGCCTCGGCAAAGAAGCGACGGTGCGAGATACCGTTGGTCTTGTTGTTGAACTTCTCGGGCGTCAGGGCATAGAAGTCCTTGAGCACGATGTTCTTGATGATGTCGGAGTGGATCTTGGCCACGCCGTTGACGCTATGGCTGCAGATCACGGACAGGTTGGCCATGCGAATCTCGCCGTCCCACAGGATGGCGGTCTGGCGCAGACGCTCCTGCCAGCCCTCCTGCGTGGTGTCGAACGACTCGTGCCAACGACGGCTGATCTCGTCGATGATCTGGTACACGCGGGGGAGGAGCTTGGAGAACGTACCGATGGGCCACTTCTCCAGAGCCTCGGGCAGGATGGTGTGGTTGGTGTAGCTCACGACCTGCGTCACGATGTTCCAGGCGTCATCCCACTCGAGCTTCTTCTCGTCGATCAGGATGCGCATGAGCTCGGGGCCGCACATGGCGGGGTGCGTGTCGTTGGTGTGGATGGCCACAAACTGCGGCAGCAGCTCCCAGTTCTCGCCGTGCTCCTTCTCAAAGGTGTCGAGCAGGCTGTAGATGCCGGCCGAGACAAACAGGTACTCCTGCTTCAGGCGCAGCAGACGGCCGTGCTCGCCGGCGTCGTTGGGGTAGAGGATGGCGCTGATGACCTCGGCCTCGGCGCGCTCGGCATCGGCCTGGGCGTAGTCGCCGCGGTTGAAGGCCTCCAGGTCAAAGTGCTCCTCGACCGGCTCGGCGGCCCAGACGCGCAGCTTGTTGACGGTCTCGCCGGCATAGCCCACCACGGGGATGTCATAAGGGACGGCCAGGATGTCCTGCGTGTCCACCGTGCGGTAGAACGTGCGGCCGTTCTCCTCAAAGCCCTCAACGTGGCCACCAAACTTGATGGTCACGGCCTTGTCCTGACGGCGGACCTCCCAGGGATAGCCGTGGGTGAGCCACTCGTCGGTAGCCTCGACCTGGCTGCCGTTGACGATTTCCTGCTTAAACAGACCGTAGCGGTAGCGCATGCCGTTGCCGTAGCCGGCAATGCCCTCGGCTGCCATGGAATCCAGGAAGCATGCGGCCAGACGGCCCAGGCCGCCGTTGCCCAGAGCCGGATCGGGCTCCTGGTTCTCGATGACGGACAGGTCGAAGCCCATGTCGTCGAGCGCCTCGGCGACCATGTCGCGCACGCCAAAGTTGAGCAGGTAGTTGTCGAGCAGGCGGCCGATCAAAAACTCGATCGAGAAGTAGTACACGCGCTTTTTGCCCTCGGCGGTGGCGCGGGCGTCGCTCTTGGTGGCAACGGTGCGGGCCTTCTCGGCCACGAGCTTTGCCAGGGCATTAAAGCGGTCGAGGTCGCTGGCGGCCTCGACGCTCTTGCCGCTGATGCTCATGACGGCATCGCGATAGAGCTCGGTAAACTCCTGCTTGTTGTCGAAGATCTTATTCATACGTTCCTTTCCCCCGGGGATGTTTCTCCCGGAACGGTTATGACATGTATCCTACGCCCCCACGGGGCGGGTAATAACAGCTGTAACGGCTTTGTTACGCATCCTTGGCAGACGACTTAACAGAAGCAGACTTGGCCTTGGTAGCGGCCTTTTTGGCAGCCGGCTTTTTGGTCGCGGTAGCCTTAGCAGCGGGCTTTGTGGCGGTCTTGGCCTTGGCCTTGGTCGTCGTAGCCTTCGCCTTGGCCGTCGTAGCCTTCGCCTTGGCCGGAGCCTTCTTGGCAGCTGCGGGCTTGGGCTTTACCGAGGACGTATGCTTCTTGGGCGCAGCCTTGGGCTCCTCAATCACCGGCGGCTTGTAGCTGCTGGGGCCGCGGCGCTTAAGCACCACACCTGCCAGGCCGGGCACCTTAATCTCGATGGAGTCCATCTGCCCGTTCCATGGATAGGGCTCGCTCGAGCAGGTGTAGGGCTCCTCGCCGGCATATCCGCTGCCGCCAAATTCGGGACGGTCAGAATCGAAGATGACCTCCCAGTCGCCCTCGCGCGGCACGCCCACGCGGAAGCTCTCGTAGCTCGCCGGATCAAAGTTGATCAGGATCACCAGGTCGTCGTCGATGTCCTCACCCTGGCGCACAAAGCTCACGATAGACTGCTTGGAGTTGTCCGCGTCGATCCAGGTAAAGCCGTCGTCGGTGTAGCCGCGCTCGTACAGAGCGGGCTCGGCGGTGTACAGGTGGTTGAGTGCCTTGATAAACGCCTGATGATGACGGTGGGTCTCGTACTCCTCGGTCAGGAACCACTGGATGGACTCGTAGTAGCGCCACTCGATAAACTGGCCGATCTCGTTGCCCATAAAGTTGAGCTTGGCACCAGGATGCGTCATCTGGTAGAAGGCGAGCGTGCGCAGGCCGGCAAACTGTCGCCACCAGTCGCCCGGCATGCGGCCGATCAGCGAGCACTTGCCGTGCACGACCTCGTCGTGGCTCAGCGGACAGATAAAGTTCTCGGTAAAGGCGTACATGATGGAGAACGTGAGCAGGCCGTGGTTGCCGGGGCGCCACGGAAAATCGGTCTGCATGTAGTGCAGGGTGTCGTTCATCCAGCCCATGTCCCACTTGTAGTGGAAGCCCAGGCCGCCGTCCTGCGGCGGGTAGGTCACAAGCGGCCATGCAGTGGACTCCTCGGCCATCATCATCACGTCTGGATAGTGCGCCTCAACAGCGCAGTTAACCTGACGGATAAACGCGCTGGCGTCCAGATCCTCCTCGGTACCGTACTTGTTGAACTTCTTTTGGCCGGGATCATCAATGCCAAAGTTGAGGTACAGCATGCTGGAAACGCCGTCCATGCGAATGCCGTCCACGTGGAAGTTCTCAAGCCAGTACAGCACGTTGGAAACCAGGAAGGAGCGGACCTCGCCGCGGGCGAAGTCAAACTTGTGCGTACCCCAGTTGGGATGAATCTCGTGCTCAAACAGCATGTGGCCGTTAAAGGTGGCAAGGCCGTGGGAGTCGGCGCAAAAACCGCCGGGCACCCAGTCCATGATTACGCCGATGCCCGCCTCGTGGCACGCATCGATAAAGTGCATGAGCTGCTGCGGGTTGCCGTAGCGCGACGTGGCGGCGTAATAGCCGGTCGTCTGGTAGCCCCAGGAGCCGTCGAAAGGATGCTCCATGAGCGGCATAACCTCGATATGCGTATAGCCCATGTCGCGAACGTAGTCCACAAGCTCCACCGACAGGTCGTCGTAGGTGTAGAACTCGCCGCGCTGCGCGGGGAAGGGGTCCATGGGGCCGGGGTAGTTGCCGTACTCGTCGGGCTCGCCCTGGGGCGCTTCGCCGTGGCGCTTCCACGAGCCAATATGCACCTCGTAGATGTTAAGGGGCTGCGTCATATGGTTGTGGCTGGCGCGGCGCTTGAGCCATGCGGCGTCGTTCCACTGGTAGCCATCGAGGGTCCACAGCACGCTGGCGGTACCCGGAGGGCACTCGGCCTTAAAGGCGTACGGATCGGCCTTGTAGAGCTTTTCGCCCTCGTTGGTCTCGATAAGGTATTTATAGAGCTGGCCCTGCTCGGCGCCAGGAATAAAGCCTTCCCAAATAGCGCTCGTATGCATGGGTACCAGCGGGTTGGCTTCTTCATCCCAGTCGTTAAATTCGCCAATGACATGGACGCTCTTTACATCGGGCGCCCAAACGCAAAAGCGCCAGCCGCGCGTACGGTTCTGCGTGTCGGGGTGAGCGCCCATCTTTTCCCAGCTGCGTTCCCACATTCCAATGCCGAACAGGTAGACATCGTCTTTGGAGAGCTCCGGTGCGTGCGGGGCGGCTTTGCGGGTAGTAGGCTTTTTGGTTGCTGGCTTTAGTTTTGTATCGCTCACGTTTGATCCCATCATGACGCGGCAGCGTGTTGCCTTGGTGACTAGATGCGAAAGGTCCAAGGCTGCACGAATCGAAGGGACGGCGATAGCTCTATGATTCGTTCCACCTCGCGTGCTCGGTGGAACTTTCGGCAGAAACTACGATAACACCTGTACGTTAGTTTTATGGACGAAAGTGGATTTGCGGGCGCGTTTAATCGGTAAGCGCCATGTTTATACCACTGGCAGAATTGCCGTGGTAAAACTCTTGACAGTTTTACCAATTAGGGTTTCAAAACTGTTAGGCTGACGTTTGGTAAAACGTTTTTAGCAGGTTGTTTACCATTTGACATCGAAAGGCTCGTTTATGAACCATATCGCTGCTCCAAGTGTTGCTTTTATTTTCGATTGCGACGGAACACTGGTTAATAGCTCCCCCGTCTGGGGCCATGCGCAGACCGAGTTATTGCGCCGTCATGGCATTGATGTGACGGTCGACGATTTTGCCCAGTTTGAACATCTTTCGCTGGAGGACGAGTGCCAGGCCTATCACGACACGTGGGGCATTGGCGCGAATGGCGAGGAGTTGTATCGCGAGCTGGGCGAGATTTTGATTGATGGGTACTCCAAGGTGCCGCCGCGCGAGGGGCTCCTGGGCTTTTTGGAGCAGGCGAAGGCGGCCGGCATTGCCATGTGCGTGGCCACATCCACACCGGCCGAACTGATGCAGTCCGCACTCTCTAGTGCCGGGCTCGACGCTTACATGGAGTTTGTTACCACGACGGGCGAGGCGGGGCGCTCCAAGCAGTTCCCCGATGTGTACGAGCTGGCGTTGCGTCGCCTGGAAGAGCGCCACGGGCGCAAGTTTGAGCGCGCGTGGGTGTTTGAGGACGCCGTTTTTGGCCTTAAGAGCTCTGGCACTGCTGGATTTAAACGTGTGGGCATCTATGACCCGCACGGCCGCATGGAGCGCGACGAGGTTCGCGACAACTGCGACATCTTTATCGATAGCTATGAGGACCTGGATCTGGCCCGCGTGCTTTCTTTTGAGGGCTAGGCGAGTGCCGTGTCTTATAAAGTATTAGTTGTTTGCGGCTCGCCGGTGGTGGCGAGCCCCGAGTTGCTGTGCCACCTGGCAGGGGAGTGTGACCACGTTGTCGCCGTGGACCGCGGCCTGGACGCCCTGTTGGGCGCTGATCTGAGCTGCGACGTTTACGTGGGCGACGCCGACACCGTTAGCGATGAGGGACGCGCTCTGGTCGATGCCGCTGCCGATTTTGAAGTGGAACGCCACAACCCCTACAAGGACTGCACCGATCTAGCGCTAGCCCTAGACACCATCCGCCGCCGCTGGCCGGGTGTAGAATTGGTTGCAACCTGCGCCACCGGCGGCCGTCCGGACATGGCCCTGTCTGTTTTAGGGCTCCTGGCAGGCTATGCGGACGCACCCGTCTGGATCGAAGAAGACGAAGTGACGGCCAGAATCCTGCACCAGAACGAGACCTGGACCATCGAAAACTCCGAGGGCAAAACCTTCTCCATCATCGCCATAGCCCCTAACACAGAGATAAGCGAACACGGACTTGAATGGGAACTAGACCACAGCCCCCTAGGACTCTTGGCTGACACGGGCATCTCTAATGTCGTCCGGAAAACGGCCAAGATCCAAGTTCACCAAGGCGTTGCGATCGGTTATTTGCTGCATCAGGGTTTTACCCCGTCCCAGGAAAACCCGTAAGGCGGAAATCAATCTAAAATTCCCTCTTGCATCCCCGAAGATCTTCCCCTATAGTATCTCCTCGTCACGGGGGCGTAGCTCAGCTGGGAGAGCGCTTGACTGGCAGTCAAGAGGTCAGGGGTTCGATCCCCCTCGTCTCCACCAGCGTGAATGTAAGGCCACTCAATCGAGTGGCCTTTTTTATTTGCATACGATATTAAGTGGTCTGAACTGCATTTTTGCAAAATATGCAAATTGCTTTCCTGTTCAAGTTCGCCGTCAGCAGTAGTTGTCGCAAAATTTGCGACAACTACACCCCAAAAAGTTGCACAATTACCTTCCCGGTTTTGTACAAAGTTTGTTAGCCAAGCATAATAGTTTGAGCAATTCACGCCGCGAGCAATACAACTCAGGCAGTGTTCGCCAACCCACACACCCCCATAAACCTGCGGCAATGTGTGCAAGACGGCACGATATCCCCCATAACCACAGCAAATAAACAGGTTGATTTCCGATCTCAGCCGAACACATTGAGCAAATAGGCCATTCCCGCAGTTAGCCGAACGCCCCCGAGGCCCCATCCGGGACCCGGGGGCGGCATTTTCCCAGTTGAAGGAACGGTGGAGATGTGTTTCGATGGGTCCGGTGGCCATGCTCCGCCCGCCGCCCGGCACCTCTTCCCAGACTCAGCCGGACGGTCGGCCCGTCTATTCCGTTTTTCTTCCAGGCTAGGCCAGCGGGGCATCGCCCCTCTCTGCGCGCGCCCTCTCGATGAGCCCCGGCGTCAGGTCGAGGTCGCCGAGCGGCACGTCCCCCACGCCGTAGGCGTCCAGCAGCGCCGCCGCGTCCTCCCCGAGCATCGCCCTGAAGGCGCGCGCGGGCGTCGCGAAGCCGAGCGCGCCGCG